>DATFHP010000001.1:0-21642 GCA_035248285.1 Allosphingosinicella sp.
CGGAACATGGCATTCGGCAACAGCTCGACCACCGAGCCGCGCATCTCGAGAAGTTCTTCCTTGGCCATCCGTATCCTTGACAGGTCGAAAAAATCCGCGACGCCTTAGCCGCTTCGCGTTGAAATGGAAAGACGGACGCCAACGCCGCCCGCGTCGCGGCATTCGTCACGGGCCGCGGCCGGGCCTCATGCGCCCAGCGCATCCCTGATCATCCAGGACGCCAGATAGGGGCGGGCGAGCGCCTTGTCCAAGGCGTAAGGCCACCAGCCGGGTCCGAACGGAACGTAGACGCGGACCGGGACGTCCAGCCGCCGCGCGACGGACAGGGTGCGGCGGCCGGGAAGGCCGCGCAGCTGCTCGAGCTCGCACGGCGTGCCGGCATCGACGAGAACGGCGAGCGCGCGCTCCGCCAGCGCCGGATCGTGGGTCGCGACCGCCACGGTTCCGGCGCGGCCGGCAAGCGCCGCGATCAGGCCGATGTAGGAAGCCTCGATCGAAGTCTGGTCTCGTTCGGGATCCGCCCACTCGCCCTTGACGATCCGGATCCGGGCGGTCGTGTCCCTGAATCGTTCGGCATCCGCGCTGCTGCGTCGCCATCGCGCCGGCAACGCGCAGCCCGTGCCGGGGAAATCCGGCAGCAATGCCGACACGGTATCGAGCGTCCGATCCGCATCCCCGGCGGCATGGGCATCGAACAGCAGGCCCAGCCCCGCCGCCCGCCCGGCGCGCGCGATGGTGCGAAGGCGGCCGCCGTCGAACGACAATGGCGGCGCCTTCACCGACAGATAGACGTCGCGCGCATCTCCGCCCAGAAGCGCCGCGACTTCACTATTGGCGGCGACGATGTCGTCCGCACCGTCATGACTTGCCTGAAAATAGCCAATCGTCGCGGCGAGCCCCTTGTGCCGCAGCGCGTTCGCGGTGCGGACGGCGGCGGCGGCGTTCGGGCCGCCCAGCCTTCTTTCGACATAGCCGGGCAGGGCATAGCGTGCGTCCCGCAGCCGCCCCCAGGGGTCCAGCCTCACCGTCGCGCTCGCGTCACGGATGTGCGCAGCCAGGCCAGGGCGTCGACGGCAAAGGCGACAGCGCCCCTGCCGCTGAAGGGATAGAAGCTCAGGCGGACATAATCGTGCTGTTCGCGAGTCCAGAAATCCGCGATCCAGGATTCGACATTGCCGAGCAGCTCATAGGTCCGCAATCCCCGCTTCGCCGCGTCGCCCAATGTGTGGAGCATCAGCAGCGTGCCGGGCGAACATCTGCCAAAATCCTCGTCATAGCCGATCTTGAACAGCCAATAGCGGTCGCGCCATTCGATCGCCATCTGCATCGCGGCCGGCCGGCCGTCGATCTTGAGGAACGAGACCCGAAACAGGCCGCGCTCGCAGGCGGAGCGGAAAAAGTCCCGGAAGAAATCCTCCTTCCCGCGATCCGCGGCGATGGCGGTGCCTGCCTCTTTCTTCCAGCTCCGCAGCTCGACGCCGATCGCTTCGTCGAACAGGGCATCGAAGCGCTCCGGCGCGGGCGAGTGCGTTTCGAACGAGACCCGGCCGCGCTCGTCCGCCCGCCGGGCGTACCGCCGGAAGTCGGACCGCCGGCCTGAATTGAAGCAGGAAATCGGGTCCTTCCAGCGCGCGTCCAATGCGATCGTCGGGCAAGGCAGCGCCTGGCGGACCAACAGCCATCCCCTGCCTTTCATCGCCGCCTTCAGGGCGGAGACGAACGGCGATTGGGCAGGCAAGCGGTCCAGCCAGAGCGGGCGGGGCTGGCGCGCGATCGCCTCCGCCAGAAGCCGCGCGCTTTCCGGACCGTCGCACAAGGCATCGCCGGGTTCGAACACCTCGCGCGCGCCCATCATGCGCCAGGGCGCGGCATAACCATTGGCTCTGCAAAAGGGCAGCAAAGCGCCCACGCCGTTCGCCCCGGTGGCATGAAAGATTTCGACGTGCTCGCCGGCCAGCAGGGTGCGCGCCAGCGCCGCCGAGAAGGCAAGCCACTGCGTCGGCAGAACCGCGACCTTTTCGAGACGGTTCCACGCCGCCACCAAAGCGGCATCATTGCCAAAGCATTCAAGTCCGGCGGCAACGACCGGACCCAAGGCAACTAGGTCCACGGAACGCCCCTTCAGTCCAACGCTCGCGGCTAGGCCGAAAGGGTAAAGATCAGGTTGATCGGGGGCGGTCGGCGCCTCGGTCCCGCCGCCTGTTCGAGCTTGCGCAGCGTGCGATGCGCAGCCGATTTCATCGGATCGCTGCGAGGAGAGCGGCGCGGCGGCACCGGCTCGATGCCGAATTGCCGCAGCCTCTTGTTGCAGGCGCGCGCATCGTGCCTTTGATCAGCGGTGGATCGGGCCAACATCGTCGGCAGGAGCCCGGTCACGCGCAGGCACGAAAAACCCGCCCCCCGAGAGGGAGGCGGGTGATTTTTCGCATCCATATGGATCAAATGACGGTGTGGCCCGCCAGCGCCGCCAGCATCAGCAAGGCGACGATGTTGGTGATCTTGATCATCGGATTGACCGCCGGGCCAGCCGTATCCTTGTAGGGATCGCCGACCGTGTCGCCGGTCACCGCCGCCTTGTGGGCTTCGGAACCCTTGCCGCCGTGGTTGCCGTCCTCGATGAACTTCTTGGCATTGTCCCAGGCGCCGCCGCCGCTGGTCATCGAGATGGCGACGAACAGGCCGGAGACGATCACCCCGAGCAGCAGCGCGCCGACGGCGGCGAAGGCATTCTCCTGCCCTGCGACCGTAAGGATCACGTAATAGACGAGGATCGGCGCCAGCACCGGCAGCAGCGACGGCAGGATCATCTCCTTGATCGCGGCGCGGGTCACCAGATCGACGGTGCGGGCATAGTCGGGACGGCTGGTGCCGGCCATGATTCCCGGATTGTCGCGGAACTGGCCGCGCACTTCCTCGACCACCGCGCCGCCGGCACGGCCGACCGCGGTCATGCCCATCGCGCCGAACAGATAGGGCAGCAACGCACCCAGAAGGAGGCCGACGATGACATAGGGATTGGAAAGCGAGAAATCGACCGCGAGCCCGGGGAAGAAGATGCCGAGATCGGTGGTGTAGGCGCCGAACAGCACCAGCGCCGCCAGTCCGGCGGAGCCGATCGCATAGCCCTTGGTCACCGCCTTGGTGGTATTGCCGACCGCGTCGAGCGCGTCGGTGCGGGCCCGGACCGCATCCTCCAGTCCCGCCATCTCGGCGATGCCGCCGGCATTGTCGGTGACCGGGCCGTAGGCGTCGAGCGCGACGACCATGCCGGCGAGCGCGAGCATCGCGGTCGCCGCGAAGGCGATGCCGATGAGGCCGGCGAGCTGATAGGCGACGACGATGCCGACGCAGATCACCAGCGTCGGCAGCGCGGTCGATTCGAGGCTGATCGCGAGGCCCTGGATCACGTTGGTGCCGTGACCGGTGAGCGAGGCCTTGGCGATCGAGCGGACCGGACGATAGTTGGTGCCGGTATAATATTCGGTGATCCAGACGAGCAGGCCGGTCACCGCGAGGCCGACCAGCATGCACCAGAAGAGCGACCAGCCGTTGAAGCTGCCCGCGCCCGCGTGACCCTCGAGGCCGGCTGCCGGCGCCGTGCTGCCGATCACGCTGTTGAGGTCGCCCAGCGTCCACTGGGTGACGGCGTACAGGGCCGGGATCGACAGGATCGCGGTGACCCAGAAACCCTTGTACAATGCGCCCATGATCGATTGCTTCGCGCCGAGACGCACGAAATAGGTGCCGATGATCGACGTGAGAATGCAGACGCCGCCGATGATCAGCGGCAGCGACATCAATGGGATCAGATTGGTGACCGAATCACGAAGCAGCAGCGCCACCAGCACCATGGTGGCGCCGACGGTGACGACATAGGTCTCGAACAGGTCGGCGGCCATGCCGGCGCAGTCGCCGACATTGTCGCCGACATTGTCGGCGATCACCGCCGGGTTGCGGGGGTCGTCCTCGGGGATCCCCGCCTCGACCTTGCCGACCAGATCGGCGCCGACATCGGCGGCCTTGGTGAAAATGCCGCCGCCCAGACGCGCGAAGATGGAGATGAGCGATGCGCCGAAAGCCAGCGCGGTCAGCGCGTGGATCACCTCGCGGCTGCCCGGATCCGCGCCGCGGACATTGACCAGCACGTAGAAGAAGACCGAGATGGCGAGCAGCGCCAGCCCGGCCACCAGCATGCCGGTGATGGCGCCGGCGCGGAACGCGACGGTGAGGCCTTTCTGGAGGCTGGTGCGCGCGGCTTCCGCGGTGCGCACGTTGGCGCGTACCGAAATGTTCATGCCGATGAAGCCGGTGGCTCCGGACAGGATCGCGCCCAGGACGAACCCCGACGCCGAGACCGCACCCAAGAAGAAGAAGACGACGATCGCGACGACGACACCGACGACGGCGATGGTCCGATATTGACGGCCGAGATAGGCCTTGGCGCCCTCCTGGATCGCTCCGGCAATCTCGACCATCCGCTCGTTTCCGGCGGACGAGGCCAGCACCTGGCGGCTGGTGATGATGCCATAGAGCACGGCGACGAGGCCGCAAGCGATGGCAGCAAGCACGACGTTCAATCCCATGTCTTCTTCCCCTGATTGATCTGGACGGGCACGGGCCATGGATGCCCCCACAGAGCGGGCGCCCGAATTGCCGCGCCTCTTAGGGGGCAAGTGCAAAGGATTCAACTCTGTAGGTTAAGACTCACCCAATACCGCATCCTCGCCCGCTTGGGGCGGCGCCCAATTCGCTTCAATGTTCGAACCCCAAAACGTCCGGCAACGCCACGGCTTCCCCCGCGTCGAGCAGCGCGAGACCGGTGCCGGGCTCCATTCTTCCAACCTTGGTCAGCGGCAGGCCAAGCTCCGCCGCGAGCGATTCGATGTTCCCCGATACGTCGGGAGGCGCGGTGAAGAGCAGCTCATAATCGTCGCCGGCGGTCGCCGCCTTGATCCGCGCCGCGCGGTCGCCGCCGACCACTTCCAGGAAGGCCGGCGACAAGGGAATCGAGTCGAGTTCGATAATCGCCCGAACGCCGCTCGCCTCGGCCAGGCGCGACGCGTCGATGAGCAGTCCGTCCGATATGTCCATCATCGCGCCGACCAGAGGCGTCAGACGCCAGCCCGCCTCGAGGCGCGGGCGCGGCGCGCGGTAGCGCTCGATCAGCTGCGCGCGCAGCTCGTCGCGCGCGCTGCCTTGGCCGATGGCGAGCCGCAGGCCGGCACCGGCGTCGCCGATGCTGCCGCTCACCCATATCATCTCCCCCGCGTGCGCGTCCGATCGCGACGGCACGCGCTCCGTCGACGCGCCGATGGCGGTGAGGCCCAGGCAGCGCGGTGCCCCGGAGGGAATGGCGACCGTGTCCCCGCCGAGAAGATCGAGCTCGAACGCCTGCAGCGCGCTCGACAATCCATCGGCGAAACCCTTGTCCCAGGCCGCATCGTCCCTGAGGCTGAAGCCGAGCAGCACGCCGATCGGCCGGGCGCCCTTGCCGGCGAGATCGGAGAGATTCACCGCCACCAGCTTCCAGGCGACGTCGCCAGGCGCCTCGTCGGCCAGGAAATGGACGCCCTCGACGATCATGTCGTGGGTGAGGATCAGCTTGGCGCCGCCGAATTCGAGCACTGCGGCATCGTCGATCAGCCCTCGCGCCGCCCGTGCGGAAGCGAGACCGCGAAGCGAGGCAATGAAATCGGATTCGGCGCTCATGACAGGCTATCTGCGACTTTCACGCCTGCCCCATCAAGGGGAAGGTCCGCCTTGAGTGAGTTCGAGCCAGATGGAATCATCTGGCGGCTCGGAAATCACGGCAATCAAAGAACTTTCTAGCCTCGTTCCGGTTCAACCCGAACCGGAACGAGGCTAGCCCCTCACGGCCTTTGCGACGGCGTCCAGCAGCCCGTTGACGAACGCCGCCTCGCGCTTGTCGTAAAAGGCATGGGCGACGTCGACATATTCGGTGATGACGGTGGCGGTGGGAACGTCGATGCGGGCGATCAGCTCGTAGGTGCCGGCCCGCAATATCTGGCGCATCGGCCGGTCGAGACGCGACAGCGCCCAACCTTCGGCCAGCTTGCCGGCCACCAGGGCATCGATCTCGGCTGCGCGCGCATCGACGCCGGTCACGAGATCGTCGAAGAAATCGACCTCGGCATCGGCATATTCGACATCCTCGATGGTCGCGCCCAGGCGGTGGTGATGGAATTCGTGGAGCAGCACCGGCAGCGGCGTCTGTTCCATCTCCTGCTGGTAGAGCGCCTGCACGGCGGCAAGACGGGCCGCGGATCGCGATCGGGAACGGGCGGGAGCGGGCGGCATCGCCGCGGCATAGCGAAGCGGTCGTTGGAGCTAAAGCGATTATCTCCGCCTTCTTGCTCCCCTACCGCAAGCGGGACCTTTGCAAGAGTCACAAACGCCGTTCGGGCTGAGCCTGTCGAAGCCCACCCCTCTCTTGGAGAAAAAAGTGGGAAGGAAGGCCTTCGACAAGCTTAGGCCGAACGGAGCAGTTATGCAGCAGTCCCGCAAGCGGGACAGGTTCGGCTAAGGATAGCTGACCGTCTTGGGCACTTCGGGCAACGGAATGCGCTCCTCGGAATCGCCCGGCACCGGAGCGAAGCGCATCGCCTGCCAGTCCTCGCGCGCCTCGCTTATGCGATCGCGGCGCGACGAGACGAAATTCCACCATACGTAGCGCGGCCCGTCGAGCGGCGCGCCGCCGCACAGCATGACACGGCCGCCGCCCGCCGAGCGCAGGGTCGCATTCGCGCCCGGCCGGAGCACATAGAGGATTTGCGGCTCGAGCGGCTGTCCGTCGAGGCTGGCATCGCCCTCGGCGACGTAGAGGCCGCGTTCGTCCGCCGACGCGTCGATCGGCATGCTGCCGCCGGGCGCGAGCGCCAGATCGGCGTAGATGGTGGGGCTGTGGCAGGTGACGGGCGAGACCGCACCCCATAGGCTGCCCATGACGACCCGCGCGGTCGCGCCGCTGCCGCTCACCACCGGCAGGTCCTCGCGCGCGACATGCTCGAAGGCAGGATCCATCTCCTCCCTGGCTGACGGCAAGGCGAGCCAGGTCTGAATGCCCGAAAGCCTGGGGCCCTCGGGGCGTGCCTCGGCAGGCGACCGTTCCGAATGAACGATGCCCCGGCCGGCGGTCATGAGGTTGACCGCGCCGGGTTCGATCCGCGCGCAGGTGCCGAGCGAATCGCGATGATCGATCGCGCCGGCGAACAGATAGGTGACGGTGGCCAGGTTGATGTGCGGATGCGGCCGCACGTCGAGTCCCTCGCCGGGCGGCAGCTGCGCGGGCCCCATCTGGTCGAAGAAGATGAACGGCCCGATCGTCGTGCGCTCGCGATGCGGCAAGGTCCGATGCACCTTGAAGCCGCCGAGATCGTGCGTCGTCGGATACAATGACTGTAGGATCTGCGATTCGCTCATTCGCCCGGTGCCTTCGCCTTGATCGAGAGCGCGTGGACTCGCTCGGCGAGCAGCCCGGCGAGCGCGGCATTGACCGCGCGCTGCCGCTCGACGCGACTTAATCCAGTAAAGTGCGGCGAGACGATTTCGACCGTAAAATGACTTTCGCCGCGCGCATCGTGGCCGGCATGACCGCGATGCATCTCGCTGTCGTCGCGTACCAGCAGATGCGCCGGGGCGAGCGCCTCTGTGAGCCGTTTGGTGATTTCGGCGGCGACGGGGCCGGTTAAATTGGCGCGCATCGCGTTTATATAGGGCGATTGTTCGGGAAAGGGAGTTGCTTGTCGCGTTCGGGGAAAAGGCAGGCCCGGTTCCACGGCCGGGTGGAGGGGCTGGCGGAGAGATGCGCGCATCCGGGATGCGACGAGGCAGGCGAATTCCGCGCGCCGCCGGAGCGAGGCCGACGCGCCGACTTCGAAGGCCCGGGCGAGTGGCGCTGGCTGTGCCTCGATCATGTCCGCGAATTCAATGACCGCTATAATTTCTTCAACGGCATGACCACCGAGGAGATCGAAGCGGCGCAGACCCCCTATGCGGGTTGGGAACGCGAGACCCGCGCCTTCGCGGCCGGCGGCTCGCCACCGCCCAAATGGGCCGATTTCATCGATCCGCTCGATGCGATCGGCACGCGTTTTCGCCATGCCGCAGGAGTCGACGGGCACAAGCACGGCCCGCCGTTCAGCGCCGCCGATCGCAAGTCGCTGAAAATTCTCGGGCTCGGAACCGATATTGATCGGCGCGCGCTGAGGAAGCGCTATCTCGACCTCGTACGCCGCTATCATCCCGACAAGAATGGCGGCGATCGCAGTCACGAGAAAGCGTTGCAGGCGGTGATCGACGCCTATACGCAGCTCAAATCCCGCTTTGGCTTCGCCTGAGCCCCAGGACCCTGAAGAGACAGAACATGGCCGACATACCCAACGTCAATCCGGACAGCCGCTCCGCGACCGTGATGGACGCTCCCGACAAGATGGCGAAAGTGCGCGACCTGTTCGGCATCGACAGCGACATGGAGGTGCCGGCGTTCAGCGAGGCGGACGAGCGGGTCCCCGACCTGGATCCCGCCTATGTCTTCGATCCCGACACGACGCTGGCGATCTGCGCCGGCTTCGCCAAGAACCGGCGGGTGATGGTGCAGGGCTATCACGGCACCGGCAAGTCGACCCATATCGAGCAGGTGGCGGCACGGCTCAACTGGCCGATGATCCGCATCAACCTCGACGCGCATATCAGCCGCATCGACCTGGTCGGGCGCGACGCGATCGTGCTGCGCGAGGGCCAGCAGGTGACCGAGTTCCGCGAGGGGCTGCTGCCCTGGGCGCTGCAGACGCCGACCGCCCTGGTGTTCGACGAATATGACGCCGGCCGCCCGGACGTCATGTTCGTGATCCAGCGCGTGCTGGAAACCGAAGGCAAGCTGACTTTGCTCGATCAGAACAAGGTGATTCGCCCGCACCCCTATTTCCGCCTGTTCGCGACCACCAACACGATCGGCCTGGGCGACACCACCGGCCTCTATCACGGCACGCAGCAGATCAACCAGGGCCAGATGGATCGCTGGAGCATCGTCGTGACGCTGAATTACCTGCCGGCCGAGACCGAGGCACGCATCGTGCTCGCCAAATCGGGCGAATATGATCATGAAGGCGGCCGCCAGGAGGTCGAGCGGATGATCAAGGTCGCCGACCTCACCCGCCAGGGCTTCGTGAACGGCGACATTTCGACCGTGATGAGTCCGCGGACCGTGATCAGCTGGGCGCAGAACGCGCTGATCTTCGGCGACGTCGGCTTCGCCTTCCGCCTGACCTTCCTCAACAAATGCGACGAGGCCGAACGTGCGCTGGTGGCCGAATATTATCAGCGCGTGTTCGGCAAGGATCTGCCGGAGAGCGTGGTCGGCAAGGCAAGCTGATGCGGCGCCGGAGCGGATCGTCATGACTGCCGCGATGGGCGCGCCGGACAATGCCGCAGAACGATAATCCGCTCGAAGTCTTTCGCCAGGTCCTGACCGGCGCGTCGCGTGCGCTCGCCCGCGAGCCGGAGGTCGAGCTCGGCTTCACCGCGGACGTGCCCTCGACGACCGGCAAGAGCGTCAAGGTGCCGATGCCGGGCCGCAGCCTGCCGGAGAAGGACGTGGCCGAGGCGCGCGGCTTTGCCGACGCCGCGGCGCTCCGCATTCGCTATCATGACGCGGCGCTGCACGCGCGCAACACGCCTGCGGACGAGGTCGCACGCGCGGTGTTCGATGCCGTCGAGCAGGCACGGGTGGAGGCGCTTGGCGCGCGGGCCATGGAGGGCGTGCGCGCCAACCTCGCGCGCGTCACCGAAATGCGGATGCGCACCGATCCGATCACGCGCGCCCGCAGCCAGGCCGAGGTGCCGCTGGCGACGGCGCTGTCGCTGATAGTCCGCGAGCGGCTGACCGGCGCGGCCCCGCCCGAAGCCGCGCGCGCCGGCCTGGAGCTGATTTCCGAATGGATCGAGGACAAGGCGGGGGGCGATCTCGACGCGCTGGGGCTCGCGCTCGACGACCAGGCGGCCTTCGCGGCGCTCGCCGCCAAGCTGCTGCGCGATCTCGATCTCACCGAGGGCGAGCTCTTGTCCGAGACCGAGCCCGACGACGGCGGCGAAGGGGAAGGCGAGGATCAGGATCAGGGCGGCGACAGCGAGGACGACAGCGATCAGGGCGGCGGCGACGGCGAAGCCGATATGCGCGTGGAGCAGGGCGAGCCCAGCGAGAGCGAGAGCGAGGGACGCGACGAACAAGGCCAGTTTGCCGAAGGCGACGACGGCCCCGGCGGCGACAATGAAGAGGGAATGATCCCGGCCCGCCCCAATCGGCTATGGTCCGACCTTCCGCCGCAATTCGACTATCGCGTCTTCACCACCCGTTTCGACGAGCAGATCGAAGCCGCGGAATTGTGCGATCCGGAGGAGCTGGGGCGTCTGCGCTCCTATCTCGACCAGCAGCTCGTCCATTTGCAGGGCGCGGTCACCCGGCTCGCCAATCGGCTGCAGCGGCGGCTGATGGCGCAGCAGAACCGCAGTTGGGATTTCGACCAGGAGGAGGGATTGCTCGATGCCGCGCGGCTGGCGCGGGTGATCGTCAATCCGGCGCACTCGCTGTCCTACAAGGTCGAGCGCGACACCGATTTCCGCGACACCGTCGTCACGCTCCTGATCGACAACAGCGGCTCGATGCGCGGCCGTCCGATCTCGATCGCGGCGATATCGGCGGACATATTGGCGCGCACGCTCGAGCGCTGCGGAGTCAAGGTGGAGATATTGGGCTTTACCACGCGCGCCTGGAAGGGCGGCCAGGCACGCGAATCGTGGCTCGGCGAAGGCCGGCCGCCGCACCCCGGCCGGCTCAACGACTTGCGCCACATCATCTACAAGAAGGCGGACGAGCCATGGCGGCGGGCGCGCAAGAACCTCGGGCTGATGATGCGCGAGGGATTGCTGAAGGAGAATATCGACGGCGAGGCCCTGCTCTGGGCACACAACCGGCTTGTCGCGCGCGCCGAGGAGAGGCGCATCTTGATGGTCATTTCCGATGGCGCGCCGGTCGACGATTCGACGCTGTCGGTGAACAGCGGCACCTATCTGGAACGGCATTTGCGCCAGGTGATCGGCTGGATCGAGGCGCGCTCGCCGGTCGAGCTGGTCGCGATCGGCATCGGCCATGACGTCACGCGCTATTACAGCCGCGCGGTCACGATCATGGACGCCGAACAATTGGGCGGCACGATGATCGAGCAGCTCGCCGGACTGTTCGACGCGCCGGGCGGCTGATCAGAGCATTGCGCCCGGTTCCCAGTCCGGCGCGGCCAGCGTGAAGCCCTCGAACTCGAATCCCGGCGAGACGATGCACGACACCAGCGCCCAGCCCCGATCCGCCTCCGCCGCCTGCCATTCGCCGGGACAGATGCGCAGCTGAGGCTGCTCGCCGCCGAGCACGTCGGGGCCGAGCCGGGCGCTTTGCACGGGCCCGGCGTCGGTTGCGGCCAGGTCGAGCCGAAGCGCGCTGCCGGCGTGGAACAGCCACAGCTCGGTCGCATCGACCTTGTGCCAATGCGAACGCTGCCCCTTTTCCAGCAGGAACAGGATCGCCGTGGCCGCCGCCCGCTCGCCTTCCGCCGCCGCCGAACGCCACGTTTCGCGGTACCAGCCCCCTTCGGGATGGGGACTGAGATCGAGCGCCCGGATCAGGCCTTGCGCGTCGGTCATGCGCGCGGCTTTCGAAGCAGCAGCAGCGCGCAGGCCGACGAGAGCAATGCGGCCGCCGCGCCCGCCCATGCGGCGGCGTGAAAGGCGGCGAGCAAGGCGGCACCCGCGCTTCCGATCACGCCGCCGATCAGCGCGGTCGCGATGAGGCCGCCGGTGCGGGCGACCGCGCTGTTGAAACCCGAGGCGGTGCCGGTATGACGCGCGTCAACCGATCCCAGCACGGCCGTGGTGAGCGGCGCGACCGCCCCCGCCATGCCGAGCGAGATGACCAGGATCGGCGGCAGCACCGCGGTCGGATAATGCGGCCGGTCGCCGATCAGCATCAGCAGCGCGAAGCCGATAGCGACGATCAGCGGACCGATCGTCAAGGGCAGGCGCGGGCCGCTCCGCTCCGCGACCTTGCCCATGAAGCGCGAGGCAAAGGCGATGACCAGCGGGAAGGGGAGCAGCGCAAGTCCGGCGTCGAGCGCCGAATAGCCCGCCTGCTCGATGAGCACGTAAGGCAGCGCCACGAACAGGCCGCCGAGCGCGCCGTAAAGGAACAGGGTCAGCAGGTTGAGGCCGACGAAGCTGGACGTGCGGAACATGGCCAGCGGCATCATCGCCTGCTCGCCAAGCCGCCATTCGGCGCCCACGAACAGGATCGTCAGCAGCAGGCCGGCGCCGATCAGCGCCGCGCTCCCGCCATCGAACTCGCCATGCGCCGACCAGAGGGTCAAACCCCATGTGAGCGCCCCCAGGCCCAGGGTTGCGAGCGCTCCCCCGGTCCAGTCGAGCCGGGCGCGTTCGCGCTCGCCGCTCTCGGCGACATAGACGATGGCGAGCGCTATCGCGGCAAGTGCGATCGGCAGGTTGATGAGGAAGATCGCGCGCCATCCGATCCCGTCGACCAGCCAGCCGCCCAGCGGAGGCCCGATCGCGCCGGCGATCGCGCCCGCCGCCGCCCAGGTGCCGATGGCGCGGCCGCGATGCTCGCCCTCGAAGGCATTGCCGAGGATGGCGAGGCTGTTCGGCATCAGCATCGCCGCGCCGACGCCCTGGATCGCGCGCGCCGCAAGAAGCAGGACAAGGCTCGGCGCCAGCGCGCAGGCCAGCGAAGCGGCGGCGAACAGCAGGGTGCCCGCAACCAGCAGGCGCCGGCGTCCATAGTGGTCGCCGGCCGCGCCGCCGAGCAGCAGCAGGGCGCTCAGCGGCAACAGATAGGCGTTGACCGTCCATTGCAGCTCGGCCGCCGTCGTGCCGTAGCTGCGTCCGATCGCAGGCAGCGCGACATTGACGACCGAGCCGTCGACGAAAGCGAGGCTCGAAGCCAGGATCGTGGTGACCAGGGTGACGCGCGGGAATCGCACCGAACCGCGGCGGACCGACGCTGCGTTGGTGTCGCACGGAGCCGGAAGGATCAGGCTCATCCGCCTCCCCTGCGAGCAAGATGCTTGTGGCCCACCGGCGTTAGCCGCCTCGCCTCCGGTTGAAAAGCCCACCGCGGGAATGAACTTGGGGGCCGGCGCCTTTCGAGCGCCGGCCCCCGCCCCCGTTACGCGACTCGGGGGTTACGCATGGGAAGGGGGCGGCCCGCGGGAGCCGCCGCCTTGCCCAAAGCCTTGATCAGCAGTCGCGGTCGATCTCGCGGCCGGCGAGCGCGCCGATTCCGGCGCCGATGATAGCACCGGCGGTGCCGTCGCCGCGGCGGTAGCGGCCGCCCTGGGCAACCTCGTGACCGATCAGGCCGCCGGCGATCGCGCCGATGATCGTGCCGGTGGTGCCGCTGTCGCGGCAACGGCCGTAATAATAGCGGCTGCGGCCATAATAGCGGCTGCCGTAACCCCGGCCGTCATAGTCGCCGCGTTGATAGCGATGGCCATAGCCGCGGCCGTAATAGCCGCTATCGTAATAGCCACTGTCGTAACCGCGGCTGTAATAGCCGTCGCCATAATAGCGATGCGGACGCGCCTCGGCGGCTGCCGGGAGCGCGGTGAGCGCGGTCGAAACGGCGACCGCAGCAAGACTGATCTTCTTAAGCATGACTCCAACTCCTCTCGAGTCGTACCGTGCCCATCGCATGTGATGGCGCGGCCCTCATCGACCCGCAGGTTATGCGTTGATTCGCTTGAGCTTTAGCTGAATGCCCCCGTCAGCCGCCGTTCATGCGGCGGGGCAGGCGGCGGCTACTCCCGGGTCGCTTCGGAGAGCGCGGGCGACGGCGCGAGCAACGTCGCGACCGCCTCGACGAAGCGGACCACCGATATCGGCTTGGATACATAGCCTTCGGCGCCGGCCTCGCGGATGCGCTCCTCATCCCCCTTGGCCGCATAGGCCGTGACCGCCATGATCGGTATCGCCTTCAGCTCCTGGTCGGCCTTCAGCCGCTCGATCAGCTCGAGGCCGCTGATATGGGGCATCTGGATATCCATGATGACGAGATCGGGAAAAAAGGCGCGCGCGCGCTCGACCGCCTCGCGCCCGTCACGCACCGGCTCGGCCTCATAGCCGTGCGCGCGCAAGAGGTCGCAGAACAGCTTCAGATTGAGTTCGTTGTCCTCGACAACGAGGATTTTTTGTCCCACGCGCTTGCCTTTGGAAACCCGGACCATCTTAGGCGTTGAACGATCAAGAGACAAACGAACGCGCCGACGCGCTGGCGTTGTCCGCGCTCGGCTGGATTCTCGGCGATCAGAAGCGCGCCGACCGGCTGCTCGCGCTCACCGGCCTTTCGCCCGCGGACCTACGGGACGGACTGTCCGATCCGGCGCTGCTCGCCGCGGTGCTCGGCTTCCTCGAAGCGCATGAGCCCGACCTCCTCGCCTGCGCCGAGGCGCTCGGCGTCGATCCGGACAGGTTGATCGCCGCGCGCGTGAGACTCGAGCCATGAGCCGGCCGCTGCTGATCAGCGATTGCGACGAGGTGCTCTTGCACATGATCGGCCATTTCGCCGATTGGATCGGCGAGGCGCACAACTATGATTTCCAGCTCGAGGAGCAGCGTTTCGCCGAGGCGGTGATCGATCGCGCGACCGGGAAAGTGGTGCCGCAGGAGCGCATATGGCCGCTGCTGGACGCCTTTTTCGACGGCGAAATGCATCGCCAGAACGTCGTGCCGGGCGCCGTCGACGCGCTGCGCGAGATCGGCAAGATCGCCGACATCGTCATCCTCACCAACCTCGGCGACGAATATCATGCCAACCGGGTCGAGCAGCTGGAGGCGTTCGACATCCGCCACGAGGTCCTGTGCAACCAGGGCGGCAAGGGGCGGCCCGTCCGCGAACTGATCGACCGGCTCGCGCCGGACGCCGCAGTGTTCGTCGACGATCTGTGGGTCCATCACCAATCGGTCGCGAAACATGCGTCGGAGGTCTGGCGGCTGCACATGATCGCCGAGCCCCGCGTCGCCGGCAATGTCTCGCCCTCCCCGGACGCCCATGCCCGCATCGACGGCTGGGCGGAGGCGCTGCCATGGATCCTGGACAAGTTGCAGGGCGGGAGGCCGGCGCCGAAGCAATGACCGGCCTTGACCCGCCGACCGCTCCGGTGCTTACGAGCCCCATGTCCGACATCTCCCGCCGCCTTGCCGCGCTCGGCATCTCGCTCCCCGAACCCGCGGCGCCGGTCGCGGCCTATGTTCCGGCCGTGCTTGCCGGCAATCTGCTGCACGTATCGGGCCAGGTCCCGTTCGAGGAGGGCGCACTGATGACCGGGCGCCTGGGGGAGGATCGCGACCTCGTGTTCGGCACGCGCGCCGCGCGCGCCTGCGCGATCATGCTGCTCGCGCAGATCGGCAAGGCCCTGGGCAGCCTCGACCGTGTCGAGCGGATCGTCAAGCTGGGCGTGTTCGTCAACAGCGCGGCGGATTTCACCGATCAGCCCAAGGTCGCCAATGGCGCGTCGGAGCTGATGGAGGCGGTGTTCGGCGAAGCCGGCAAGCACGCCCGCAGCGCGGTCGGCGTCCCGACCCTTCCACTGGGCGCGGCGGTCGAAGTCGATGCCGTGGTTGCGGTCAGGCTCTGACCCGAAGCGGCGGCCGGCCTGGCTGACCGCCCGCCCGTTCGCGCACCGCGGCCTCCATGGCCCCAGCCGGATCGAGAACAGCCGCGCGTCGTTCGAGGCGGCCATCGAGGCCGGCTTCGGAATCGAGCTCGACGTGCGCGCCAGCCGCTGCGGCGCCGCCTTCGTGTTTCACGACCCTCGGCTCGAGCGCCTGTGCGACGTTGCGGGCAGGGTGGATTCGCTCGACCGCGCGACGCTTGCAGGCATCCGGCTCAAGCGGAGCGGCGAGACCATTCCGACTCTCGAGGAGATATTGGCGCTGGTCGGAGCACGGACACCCCTGCTCATCGAGATCAAATCGGAGCGCCGCCCCGAACTGCGCCTTTGCGCGGCCGTGGCCAGCGCGCTGCGGGATTTCGGCGGCAATGCCGCCGTCATGGCCTTCGATCCCCGGCTGCTGCGGTGGTTCGCCCGGCGCGCTCCCGACATCCTGCGCGGTCTCGTCGTGAGCGAGCAAGGACGGAAAAATATCCGGGGCTTGCTCGGCCGCCGGCTTGCCATCCTCTTCGGCCGACCCGATTTCCTGGCCTATGACGTCCGCAGCCTTCCTTCTCCCCTTGCCGCGCAGGCGCGCGAGCGCGGGCTGCCGATCCTTACCTGGACGGTACGCGACGCGCGAGACCGGGAGAAGGCCGCGCTTCATGCCGATCAGATCATCCACGAGCTGCCCGAACAGCCCCTGCCCGCCCGCCGTCCGCAAACGGAGGCGGTGACATGAGCACCGAGGACATCGTCGCGCGCATCGCGGACGGGATCGCGGGCATCGCGGCGGAGGATTGGGATCGTTGCGCGGGACGCGCCAATCCGTTCCTGAGCCATGCCTTTCTATCCTCGCTCGAGGAGAGCGGGAGCGCGGTTGCGCGGACCGGATGGCAGCCGGTCCCGGTCGTGATCCACGGCCCCGATGGCCGCGCCGCAGCGGTGCTTCCCGCTTATGCCAAGAGCCACAGCCAGGGCGAATATGTGTTCGATCATGGCTGGGCCGAGGCCTATGCCCGCGCCGGCGGCGATTATTATCCCAAGCTGCAGATCGCGGTGCCGTTCACGCCGGTGCCGGGCCGGCGTCTGCTCGCCGCCGACCCCGCCTTCGCGCCGCAGCTGATCGCCGCCGCCGAAGCGTTGGTGCGCGGCAACGGCCTTTCCTCGGCCCACGCCACCTTCATCGCCGAGGATGAGGTGCCGCTGTTCGAGGCCGCGGGATGGCTGATCCGTATCGACAGCCAGTTCCACTGGCACAATCAAGGCTATGCCAGTTTCGACGATTTCCTCGCCACGCTCTCCTCGCGCAAGCGCAAGACGATCCGCAAGGAGCGCGCGAGCGCGATCGAAGGGCTCACCATCGAACATGTCACCGGCGCCGCGCTCGGGGAGCGACATTGGGACGCCTTCTGGGATTTCTACCAGGACACCGGGTCGCGGAAATGGGGCCGGCCCTATCTCACGCGCCGCTTCTTCTCGCTGATCGGCGAGCGCATGGCCGACCGGATTCTGCTGATCCTGGCGCTACGCGGCGGCAGGCCGATCGCCGGCGCGCTGAACCTGATCGGGGAAGACTGCCTGTACGGCCGCTATTGGGGCTGCACGCAAGACGTCCCCCACCTGCATTTCGAGCTTTGCTATTATCAGGCGATCGAGGCGGCGATCTCGCGGGGCCTCCAGCGCGTCGAAGCGGGCGCCCAGGGAAGCCACAAGCTGGCCCGCGGCTATCGGCCGGTGCCGACCTGGTCGGCGCACTACATCCCCGATCCCAATTTCCGAAGGGCCGTCGCGGACTTCCTGGCCGCCGAGCGGCGCGCGGTCACGAACGAAATCGCCGCGCTGGACGAGATGACGCCGTTTCGGAAGCCAGAAGCCGGAAGTCGGAAACCAGAAGAATCCGACTTCTGATTGCTGACTTCGGTCAAGCCGCCCGGCGCAGTCCCACTCCGGCTTGAACGAGCCAGGCACGCGCCTGGCGCTGCGCCTCGGCGATCTCGCGCGCCGTCATTTCATCGGCGATCTCGGCGCGGCTTTCCTGGCCGCGCTCGCTGCCGTTCAACGCCGCGAGATTGAACCATTTGTGGGCTTCGACGAGGTCGACGTCGACCCCGTGGATGCCGGTCGAATAAGCAACCCCCAGCTCGTAAAGCGCCTTCGCATCGCCCCTGGCCGCATCGGCCATATAGCTTTCCATCAGGAAAGCCGCCGTTTTCGCGCTCATCGCCATGTAAACAATACCCCCTGCTGCCGTTTGGCACCCCGGTGTCTGGCGGAAGTCTGCAAATAAATGGTTAACGGCCGATCCAGGGATTTATTTCAGACGCAGTCCACCACGATCTCGCCTATGACACGGCGATCTCGCCTATGACACGGCGAGATTGTCGATCAGCCGCGTCTTGCCGATCCGCGCCGCCGCCAACAGCCGCGCCGGCCGGTCGAGACGGTCGAGCGGCGCCAGCGTGTCGGCCTCGCGCAGCTCGACATAGTCGACCGCGTCGAAGCCAGCGCTGGCCAATTTGGCCGCGGCCGCCGCGAGCGCGGTGGCGACATCGCCGCCTTCGCGGATCGCCTGCGCCGTTTCGCCGAGCACGCGCGGCAGCGCGCGCGCCGCGATCCGCTCCTCCGCGGAAAGATAGGCGTTGCGCGAGGAGAGGGCGAGGCCATCGGCGTCGCGCTGCGTCGGAACGCCGATGATCTCGATGGCCATGTCAAGGTCGCGGACCATGCGACGGATGACGGCAAGCTGCTGATAATCCTTTTCGCCGAACAGCGCGACGTCGGGCCGCACCTGCGCGAGCAATTTGGCCACCACCGTCGCGACGCCGTCGAAATGCCCCGGCCGCGCTGCGCCGCACAGCCCTTCGCTTACGCCGGCCACGCGGATGCTGGTGGAAAAGCCCTCGGGATACATGGTCGCGGCGTCGGGCGCCCAGAGGATCGCACAGCCCTGCGCCTCCAGCATCGCCGCGTCCTCGGCTTCGCGGCGCGGATAGCTGGCGAGATCCTCGCTGGGGCCGAACTGGGTCGGATTGACGAAGATCGAGGCGACGACATGGCCGGAGACACGGCGGGCCGCGGCGACCAGCGCCATATGGCCGGCGTGGAGCGCGCCCATGGTCGGGACCAGCGCGATCCGGCCGCCGTCGGCGCGAAGACCGGCGACCGCACGTCTCAGCGCATCCGTATCACGCACTATTTGCACGGCCGATTCGCCTCCGATAGAGCTAAACGCTCTGGCAGGGGACACGCTCTTTGCGTTAGCGCCCCGGCCAAGATCAAGAGGGGCACGGGAAATCCATGGCTGGCGCTGCGCCGCATTTCATCATTTTCGCCAATGAGAAAGGCGGGACCGGCAAGTCGACGACGGCGGTGCACAGCGCGGTCGCGCTGCAGGCGGCGGGACGGCGCGTCGCCGCGATCGACCTCGACACGCGCCAGCGCACGCTGGGCCGCTATCTGGAAAACCGCGCCGCCACCGTCGGGCGCCTGGGCGTAGACCTCCCGACGCCCCATTTCGAAACCTTCGACCCCGACAAGGACGACCGGCTCGACGCGCTGCTCGATCGGGTTGCGGCCGACGCCGACGTGATCGTCATCGATACGCCCGGCCGCGACGATCCCTTCGCGCGCCAGGCGATGCTTCGCGCCGATACGCTGGTGACGCCGATCAACGACAGCTTCGTGGACCTCGACCTGATCGGCCAGGTCGATCCCGAAACCTACAAGGTCAAGCGGCCGAGCTTCTATGCCGAGCTGGTATGGAACAGCCGCACGCAGCGCGCCAAGACCACGGGCGCGAGCGTCGACTGGGTCGTGCTCCGCAACCGCCTCCAATATGTCGAGGCGCGCAACATGCGCCGCGTCGGCCAGGCGCTCGACGAGCTGTCGCGCCGGGTGGGCTTCCGGGTCATCCCGGGGCTCGGCGAGCGGGTGATCTATCGCGAATTGTTCCCGAGCGGCCTGACGTTGCTCGACCTGCAGCAGATCGGCAACGCCGGGATCAGCCACATCGCCGCGCGCCAGGAACTGCGGGAAATGATCGCCGGCTTCGCATTGCCCGAGGAAGGCGAAGCGAAGACCGAGCCGCGCGCCGCAATGGCGGTTTAGAGCAGGATGCCCGCGCTCATCCTGCTCGTGGTGGCGGGAGGGCTGTTCGCCTGGTGGACCGGCCGCCTCAAGGGCTTCACCTATGAGGACGGCGTTGCGGCGGCGCTGTTCCTGCTCGGCTTGCGGTTTCTCACCAGCGGCCGGGTGCTGCCCGGCGCGATATTGATGGCCGCAGCGCTCTTATGGGCGGCCTATCGGCGTCCGTCGCGCACGCATCGATCGATGCCGGTCGAGGATGCCCGCGCCTTGCTCGGCCTCGGCCCGGACGCCGATCTGGCCGCGATACGCGCCGCGCATCGCCGCTTGATCGCGCGCGTCCATCCCGACGCCGGCGGATCGGCCGAGCTTGCCAATCGCGTCAATGTGGCGCGCGACACCTTGATCGCCGAATTGAACCGGCGCACGCCCCGCGCGTCCTGACGCCATATCCCTTTTGCACGGAGCCCGCCATGTCCCATGAGTTTCATCCGACGTCCCTGCGCGAATATGACATACGTGGGATCGTCGGCGAGACGCTTGGCGAGCGCGACGCCTATGCGGTCGGACGCAGCTTCGGGACGCTGGTGCGACGCGCCGGCGGAACGCGTGTCGCGGTCGGATTCGACGGCCGCGAAAGCTCTCCTGCTTTCGAGCGCGCGCTGATCGAAGGTCTCGTGACGAGCGGCGCGGGCGTGACGCGCATCGGGCTGGGCCCGACGCCGATGCTCTATTTCGCCGAGGCCGAGCTCGAGGTCGACGGCGGCATCATGATCACCGGCAGCCACAATCCGGCGCACTATAACGGCTTCAAGATGGTGCTGCAGCACAATGCCTTTTTCGGGGCGGACATACAGACGCTCGGCAGGATGGCGGCGTCGGGCGACTGGGAGCAGGCCGACGAAGCCGGCTCGGTGGGCGAGGCCGACGTGATGGATCTGTACGTCGATCGGCTGCTGAAGAATTTCGACGGGGACGCCTTCCGGGTCGGCTGGGACGCCGGCAACGGCGCCGCCGGGCCGGTGGTCGAGAAGCTCACCGCGCGGCTGCCGGGCGAGCATCATCTTCTCTACACCGATGTCGACAGCCGCTTCCCCAACCATCATCCCGATCCCACCGACGAGAGCAATCTCGCCGATCTCAAGGCGCTGGTCCTCGACAGGACGCTCGACTTCGGCATCGCCTTCGACGGCGACGGCGACCGGATCGGGGCGGTCGACGGCCAGGGGCGGGTCGTCTGGGGCGATCAATTGCTGTCGATCCTTGCCGAGCCGGTGCTGCGCGCCGAGCCGGGCGCGACGATCATCGCCGACGTCAAGGCGAGCCAGGCGCTCTACGACCGGATCGCCGAGCTGGGCGGCGTGCCCTTGATGTGGAAGACCGGCCACAGTTTGATCAAATCGAAGATGAAGGAGACCGGGGCGCCGCTGGCCGGCGAGATGAGCGGCCATATCTTCTTCGCGCACGATTATTACGGCTTCGACGATGCGCTCTATTCGGCGGTGCGCCTGATCCGCGCGGTGACGATGCTCGGCGGATCGCTGAACGCGCTGCGCGATGCGATGCCGCCGATGATCAACACGCCCGAGCTGCGCTTCCAGGTCGACGAGAGCCGCAAGTTCCCGGTCGTCGACGAGGTACTGGCCCGGCTCGAGGCGAGCGGGGCCGCAGTCGACCGCACCGACGGCGCGCGCGTCAACACCGACGACGGCTGGTGGCTGCTGCGCGCCTCGAACACCCAGGACGTCCTCGTCGCCCGCGCCGAGGCGCGGAGCAAGGACGGGCTGCAACGGCTGGTCGCCCAGATCGACGAGCAGCTCGCGCAATCGGG
>DATFHP010000002.1:0-2322 GCA_035248285.1 Allosphingosinicella sp.
ATCGTCCCATTCGCTGGCGTCATAGGTGCCGCGGGGTCCGGCGCCGGCCGGTTGCGCAGCAGATCGAGCGCACGCTGCTTCGCGGCGCCGGCCGCCGCCGCGCGCTCGTTGAAATCGGGGTCCTTGTAGCCAGCCATAGGGGAATCCGTTCATCAAGACGATCGGCGCGCGCGCCGGAACCGCTCCCTTACCACCGGAGAAGGCCAAGTCACGCATCCTGCCCTGGACCGAATGCTTCCGTCTGATAGGACAATGTCCGTTCACAGGAGAGCGTGCATGTTGGTGAAGTTCACAAGTCCGGACCGCGTATCCGTCGCGGTGAATTCCGCGCAGGTTTCGTTCGTCTCCTCGGTCGCGACCGGCACCCGCATACGCTTCGGCGAAGGGCGCAGCGTGACCGTCGTCGAACCGATGGACGAGGTCATCGACAGGCTCAACCGGGCCGCCGCCACGGTGGAATCCTGACGGTCCCGCCATCGAATCCGTATTCCCTCCCCCGGGGACGGGGAGTAGCGGCGACATCACGTCCCCCGGACGTGATGTTCGGATTGCCGGGGGTAACCCGAAAGCCGCTACTGGACCGCACGTCGCGCGGTGGTGGGGGCCTCCCGTCTTGCGGCCAGCACCCGAATGCACTAAACTGCACCAATAGTATGATCTGGAGCGATGCATGGGAACGGTGCGCAAGACGATCACCCTTACCGAGCAGCAGGATGCGTGGATCGCAGAGCAGATCGCCGCCGGCCATTACACCAATGACAGCGAGGCGATCCGCGACCTGATCCGCCGCCAGCAAGAGCGGAGTTTCGAGCTCGAGACCATCCGCCAGGCGCTGATAGCGGGCGAACGGAGCGGCGAGCCGGAGCGGTTCGACTTTGCCGCCTTCAAGCGGCGCAAATCCGCACAGCATGGCTGAATGTAGGTTTGCTCCGAAGGCGCGGCACGACCTCGACGGGATTTTCGAACACACGGTGACGCATTGGGGGATTGCCCCAGGCGTTTCGCTACACCGATCTTATCGAAGCGGTTTGCCTCAGTCTCGCGGAAGCGCCCCTGCAGTCCCAGAACTGTGCCTTTATTCGGCCTGGCTATCGCCGGCGGAACGTCGAGCAGCATGTCATCTATTTTCGACAGACGAGCTATGGAATCGCCATCATTCGCATTCTGCATCAGCGCATGGACGCACCCCGCCATCTCTGAAAGCCGAAGCGTTCCAAGGCTACGCCATCGAAGGCCCAATGCCTCACTTTCCTCCCCTCGGGTTCGAGGGGAGGGGGACCGCGTGCAACGCGGTGGAGGGGGTTCTTCAATCACGGCAATCACGGGGACACAATACCGATTAGCCTTGCCGGATACGGCAGGATGCGATCCGCCCCGATCGCATCCCGCCGCAGCCTTCACGCCATCGCCGGCGCCGCCTCCGCCGCTTGCGCCTCCGCCTCCACGCCCTCCTCGCGGAGGAACGCCAATATGTCGGCATTCACGATCTCGGGATGCGTCTGGCACAGGCCGTGCGGCAGATCCCTATAGGTCTTGAGCCGGCCCTTCTTCAGCAGCTTGACCGTCAGCGGCGCCGAATCCGCATAGGGCACGATCTGGTCGTCCTCGCTGTGGATCACCAGCACCGGCACGTCGATCGCCTTCAGATCCTCGGTGAAGTCGGTCTCGGAAAAGGCGTTGATGCATTCGTAGCCGGCCTTGACGCTGCCCATCATCGCCTGGCGCCACCAGTTGCGGATCAGGCCTTCCGACATCTTCGCGCCGGGCCGGTTGAAGCCGTAGAACGGCCCGCTCGGTATATCGAGATAGAATTGCGCGCGGTTGGCGGCGAGCGCGGCGCGGAAGCCGTCGAACACTTCGATCGGTGTGCCGCCGGGGTTCGATTCCTTCCTGACCATCACCGGCGGCACCGCGTCGATCAGCACCGCCTTGGCGACTCGCCTCGCCTCGGCGCGCGCGACATAATGGGCCACCTCGCCGCCGCCCGTCGAATGGCCGATGTGGATCGCGTCCCGAAGATCGAGCGCCGCCACCAGCTCCGCGACGTCGGCCGCATAGGTATCCATCTCGTTGCCCTGATCGGTCTGGCTCGAACGGCCGTGGCCGCGCCGGTCATGGGCGATCACGCGATAGCCCTGCCCGAGGAAGAACATCATCTGATTGTCCCAATCGTCGGCGCTCAATGGCCAGCCGTGATGGAAGACGATCGGCTGCGCGTCCTTCGGCCCCCAATCCTTGTAGAAGATGCGGGCGTCGTCCTTGGTGGTGATATGGGTCATGGCAATGGGATCCCTTGCCGGAATGCCGGCCGGCCGGACCGGA
>DATFHP010000003.1:0-14680 GCA_035248285.1 Allosphingosinicella sp.
CTATGCAGACCATGAGCGCGGCTCGCTGGATCTGTATCGCAACGGCCTTTCCCCCGGCGCGCCGGCGCTCGTCATGTTCCATGGCGGCGGCTTCGCCCTGATGGGCAAGGAGGACATGGCCTTCGCCGCACCGACCTTCAACGCTGCCGGCATCGCCTATATCGCGCCCGGCTATCCGCTCGTGCCCGGCGTGCGCCTGCCCGAACTCCTTTCTTATTGTCAGCGCGCAATGAAGTGGATCTACGAGAATGCCGAAACGCTCGGGATCGATCGGGATCGCATCTATATTTCGGGCGGATCCGCCGGCGGCTTCATCACCGCCTATCTTCTCACCACCGATTGGCGCAGCTTCGGACTGCCGGAAAGACCGTTCAGGGGCGGCATGCCGCTCAACGGCATCTTCGATATCGAACCGATGATGCTCTCGCCCCGCTGGAGCCATGTCGACGTTCATGACGACGAAATAAGGCCTCATTCGCCGATCCATCGTCTGGACAAGCTGACGACGCCGTTATTCGTGGCCTGGGCGGAAAACGAGCCGCCGATCTTTGCATTGAGCTGCGAGCAGTTTTCCGAAGCGGCGCGCGAACGCGGCCTGCTGTTCGACCGCCATGTGGCGCAGGGCAAGAACCATTTCACCATGTTTCTGGATATAAAGGATCCCCAATCCTTGCTGTTCAGGAAGTTCGCTGAACTGATCCTGACGGATCGGCCCTGATCGCCTTTGGCATGGCGGGCTCAGATGAGGAATTGGATGAAGCCACGGCGGCGCGCGGAGGCTTCGCGCCGGGTTTATGGCCACTCATCGTCCGACGAAGAGATCGCCGGAGAGCGGGCGTGAGGAAGCGGGAGAATGTTGCGTGAAGCATGAAAGGCAGGGACGAGGCGTAGAGCACCAAATGCCCTCGTTGGAGGAGGCCAGGGCGCGCTATCGGCTGGAACGCGACAGGCGGATTCGGGACGATGGCGACAGTCAATATGTCGAGCTCTCGGGCCGGTTTGCCAGCTATTTCGAAGTGGATCCTTATGCCGACCGCGGCTTTCGCCGGGATCCGCGGCAGGATGAGATCGAGGTTGCGATCATCGGCGGCGGGTTTGGCGGACTATTGGCCTCCGCCCGGATCAGGGAAGCCGGCATCGACGATTTCCGCATCATAGAGGCCGGCGCCGACTTTGGCGGCACTTGGTATTGGAACCGCTATCCGGGCGCGCAATGCGATATCGAATCCTACTGTTATCTCCCGCTTCTCGAGGAGCTGGGCTACATACCGCGCGAGAAATATTCCTACGTCACCGAAATATTCGAACATGCCAAACGGGTCGGCAAGGCCTACGATCTCTACGAGAAGACGCTGTTCCAGACGCGGGTGAGGAGCATCCGCTGGGACGAGGCGACCGCCCGCTGGACGATCGCGACCGATCGGGACGATGCGATCCGCGCGCGCTTCGTCATCATGGCCCTCGGCACCACGACACGGTCCAAGCTGCCCGGCATCCCCGGCATAGACGACTTTTGCGGGACGACCTTTCATACCAGCCGATGGGACTATGAATATACCGGCGGCGACACCAACGGGAATCTGCACAAGCTCGCGGACAAGAAGGTGGCGGTCATCGGCACCGGCGCCACAGCCGTTCAATGCGTGCCCCATCTTGGGCGCTCCGCCCAGCATCTCTACGTATTCCAGCGCACGCCTTCGTCCGTCGACGTCCGCGACAACAAGCCGACCGACCCCGAATGGGCGAAAAGCTTGGCGCCGGGATGGCAGCGCGCCCGCCGTGAAAATTTCGCCGATGTCGTGACCGGCCAGCCGTTCGAAGAGAATGTCGTCAACGACCGCTGGACCGACATCTTTTGCTTCGCCCAGGCCGAGATGAGCAAAATGGGCGACGTCGAAATGACGCCGGAACTGGGCGCCCGCTTGTTCGAATTGGCCGACCTGAGAAAGATGCACGCGCTGCGCGCGCGCGTCGATCAGGTCGTCGAACGGCCGGAGGTGGCGGAGCTGCTCAAGCCCTGGTACCGATGGCCTTGCAAAAGACCGACCTTCAACGACGATTATCTGCCCACGTTCAACCGACCGAACGTGACGCTGATCGACACGAGCCCGAGCAAGGGCGTGGAGCGCATCACGGCCCGGGGCGTCGTCGCCGGCGGCAAGGAATATGAAGTCGATTGCATCATTTTTGCGACCGGTTTCGAGATAACGTCGAAGTTCCGCCGCCGATTGGGCATCGACATCTACGGCCGCGACGGAAAGTATCTCTTCGACAGCTGGGAGGACGGCTTCCACACGCTGCACGGTTTTTCCACGAACGGCTTTCCCAACTGGTTCTACATGGGAATTTCGCAGAACGCATTTTCGGTCAACATGACGGCGATGTTCGACGATCAGGCCAGGCACATCGCCTATATCATCTCGGAGGTGAAGAGGCGCGGCGGCGACTATGTCGAACCCTCGGTCGAGGCGCAGGAAGCCTGGACCAGGACGATCCACAGCCATGCGCCGCTGAACGCGGAAATGTACCAATCCTGCACGCCCGGCTATTTCAACAACGAGGGGAGTTGGCGTGGCGGTTTGCACGAAGAGACCTACGCCCCCGGGGTCAACGCCTTCAACGCGTTGCTGGAGGAGTGGCGACAGGAAGGAAATCTTGCCGGGCTCGTGATCGGCAAGCGGACAGGTTGAAGCGGCAACGGCCGATCGAGCGCGCGCCACTGCGGCTCAGGGTCTTATGATGACCCTGCCGAGCCGGCCTCTTGTTTCCGCATGCGCGTGCGCGGCCGCCGCTTCCGACAGCGGGAAGCTGGCATCGATGGGCACGGTCAGCGCGCCGCGCGCCGCCATTTCGAGCAGATCCGCGATCATCGCATGTTCCTTCGGCTCCCCCATCAATGGGCCGAGAAGGCAGCCGACGACGGTCAGCCGTCGAAGGATCAGGTCCAAGGGATCCAGCCGCGTGCCCATGCCGCCGATGACCCCCACCAGAATCGCCGATCCGCCCGGCTTCAAGGCAGCCAGTCCCTCCGTCAAAGCAGTTCCTCCGACACAGTCGATCAAAAGATCCGCGCCGTCGGGAAGGAGATCGCGGACCTGATCGCTTATCGGCCGAGCGCCGACGGTCACGATGTCCGCCAGCCCGAATTCCCTGACCCTTTCCATGACCGCGAGGTTGGAGCCGGTTCCCAGGACGCGAGCGCCGGCGCGATGGGCGAGCTGCACCGTTGCCAGCCCGACGCCTCCCGCCGCGCCCGTCACGAGCACGGTCTGTCCGGATTGAAGCTTGCCCAGCTCAAGCGCCAGCGCCGCCGTTCCAGGCCCGCACGGAATTGTCGCCGCGACTTCCGGATCCAGGCCGTCGGGAATGGCCCAGCAGGTCGCTGCCGGCGCAACCCGAAGCTCGGCATGGGAGCCGTCAAAAGCGAAGGTCGCGACCTTCTGTCCCGGCTGGAAGCCGTGCACGCCCTTCCCTGTCGCGATCACTTCTCCGGCAGCGGCATAGCCGACCGGACGCGGCGGCTGGTGCTCGGGCGGGCGGTGCTGCCGGGAGAGAAGGTCGCCACCTTCGACGCTGATCGCTTCCACTCGAACCAGCAATTCGCCTTCGCCGGGCTCGGGGTCGGGAATATCCTCGTAGTGGAGAACCTCCGGCGCACCGGGCTCACGATATATTGCCGCCTTCATGGGTTTCCTCTCTTTGGTTCTCAGCGCACCGGACGGCTGTAAAGGCGGCGACCGCAAAGTCGATGCCGGATACCGCAGGGAATCGCGGAGAATTGCGGGGAATTGCGGGGACACAATACCAATTAGGTTTGGAAGCGGCCCGCCGCGAAATGGGTATTGTGTCCCCTCATATCGGCGATGACGTTCGAAGGCGCTTGGGCCCCGCGGCGCCTCATGGTAACGGCGCGCCATGCTTCTACTCAACGGAATCACGGTTCGCCTCGGCGGGCGGGCGATCCTCGACGGCGCCACGGCGGCATTGCCGCCGCGCAGCCGCGTCGGGCTGATCGGCAGGAACGGCGCGGGCAAATCGACCTTGGTGCGCGTGATCGCAGGGCTGATCGATCCCGACGACGGCGCCGCGGACATGCCGCGGGGATCGCGCATCGGCTATATCGCGCAGGAGGCGCCGGCCGGCACGGCGACACCGTTCGAGACCGTGCTTGCCGCCGATGTCGAGCGGGCGGCGCTGCTGGCCGAGGAGGCCGACTGCAAGGACCTGCATCATATCGGCGAGATCCATGAGCGGCTGAACGCAATCGATGCCTATGCGGCGCCGTCGCGCGCGGCCCGCATCCTGGTGGGCCTCGGCTTCGACGAGGAGGCGCAGCACCGCCCGCTCGACAGCTTCTCGGGCGGCTGGCGGATGCGCGTCGCGCTCGCCGCGCTGCTGTTTTCGGCGCCGGACCTGCTGCTGCTCGACGAGCCGTCGAACCACCTCGACCTCGAGGCCGTGCTTTGGCTGGAGGATTTCCTCAAGAGCTACCGCGCGACCATCGTCGTGGTCAGCCACGAGCGCAACTTCCTCAACAATGTCGTCGACCATATCCTCCACCTCCACCACGGCAAGCTGACGCTCTATCCCGGCGGCTATGACGCGTTCGAGCGGCAGCGCGCGGAACGGCAGGCGCAGATCGCCTCGGCGCGCGAGAAGCAGATGGCGGAGCGCGAGAAGCTGCGGGATTACATCGCCCGCAACTCGGCGCGCGCATCGACCGCCAAGCAGGCGCAGTCGCGCGCGAAGGCGCTCGCCCGGATGCAGCCGATCGCCGAGATGGTCGACGACCCGTCGCTGTCGTTCGGATTTCCCAATCCGCAGGCGCTGCGGCCGCCGCTCATCACGCTCGACATGGCCGCGGTCGGCTATGGCGACACGCCGGTGTTGAGCCGGCTCAACCTGCGCTTCGATCCCGACGATCGAATCGCGCTGCTCGGGCGCAACGGCAACGGCAAGACCACGCTGGCGCGGCTGCTGGCGGCGCAGCTGCCGCCGATGGAGGGCGATGTGGTGCGCAGCCAGAAGCTCAAGGTCGGCTATTTCACCCAATATCAGGTGGAGGAGCTGGACGGCTCGGACACGCCGTTCCAGCATATGGCGCGGCTGATGAAGGGGGCGGCGCCGGCGGCGGTGCGATCGCAGCTCGGCCGCTTCGGCTTCTCCGGCGACAAGGCGCTGACCGAAGTGCGCAAGCTTTCCGGCGGCGAGCGGGCGCGGCTGGCGCTGGCGCTGATCACGCGCGATGCGCCGCACCTGCTGATCCTCGACGAGCCGACCAACCACCTCGATGTCGATGCGCGCGAGGCGCTGGTCCAGGCGCTCAACGGCTTTTCGGGCGCGGTGGTGGTGGTCAGCCACGATCGGCATATGCTCGAGCTGATCGCCGACCGGCTGGTGCTCGTCGACGGCGGCACGGCGCGCGAATATGACGGCAGCATCGAGGATTATACCGCTTTGGTCCTGGCCAAGGACGCGGGAGCGGCGAAGCGGGAACCCAAGACCAACCGCAAGGACGACCGCCGGGCGGCGGCGGCGGCGCGCGAGAAAAGCCAGGCGCTCCGCTCGCGCGCCAAGGCGGCCGAAGCGGAAATGGCGAAGCTGACCGCGCTGCGCAGCGCGATCGACCGGGCCATGTTCGATCCGCCGGGCGCGGACGAGGCGCTTGCCGCGCTCACCACGACCGAGCTGATGAAACGGCGGGCCCAGGTGGAGCGGCAGCTGAACGCGGCCGAAGCGCAGTGGCTGGAAGCAAGCGAGGCGCTGGAACAGCTCGCCGCCTGAAGCGACGGGCGCAAACAATAGGTATTGTGTCCCCGCAATTCGAACGAGGGGTTAGCGCCGGCCTTTGTGGCGGATATTGGACGGTCTTCCCCGCCTGCCCTGCACGGGCCCCTTGCGTGCGTCGACCTGACCGCGGCCGCCGTCACGACGGATCGTGCGCTGCGTTCCTTCGCGCGCCGCATCGGCGAGCGCGAAACGCAGGCCGCCGGTAACCGGACTGGCTTCGGCGAGCCTGAGCTTGATGCGCTGGCCGGACGCGAATACGACGCCGGTCTCCTCGCCCACCAGCGTCTGGCTCGCTTCCTCGTAGCGGAAATATTCCGCACCGAGGGTCGAAACCGGCACCAGGCCGTCGCCCCCCAGGCCTTCGACGGTCGCGAAGAAGCCGAACGGTTGCACCCCGGTGATCCGGCAGTCGACCAGTTCGCCGACATGGTCCGACAGATAGGCGGCGACATAACGGTCCAGCGTCTCGCGCTCCGCCTCCATCGCGCGCCGCTCGAGCTGCGAGATCAGCTCGCCGGTCACCTCCATCGATTCGGCTTCCTGGTCGGTCAGCCCGCCCTCTCCCATCGCGTGGCTCCGCACCAGCGAGCGGTGGACGATGAGGTCCGAATAGCGGCGGATCGGGCTGGTGAAATGGGCGTAGCTGCCCAGCGCGAGACCGAAATGACCATGGTTCTCCGGGCTGTAATAGGCCTGGGTCTGGGTCCGCAGGATCTGTTCCATGATCTGCGGGCGGAAGTCGGCCTCGCCGATCCGATCGATGATATGGTTGAAGGTCGAGGGCCGGATCACCTGCCCGAGCGCGAATTCGACCTCGAAGGTCTTGAGATAATCCTTGAGCGCCACCAGCTTCTCGCGGCTCGGCGGCTCATGGTCGCGGTACATGACCGGCGCCTTCTTCGCCTCCAGCGCCTTGGCTGCGGCGACATTGGCGGCGATCATATAATCCTCGATCAATTTGTGCGCGTCGAGCCGCTCGCGCGGCGCCACCGAGGCGATGCGGCCCTTCTCGTCGAGCGTCACCTGGCGCTCGGGAAGCTCGAGCTCGAGCGGCCCGCGCGCCGCCCGGGCCCGATGGAGCGCGCGCCAGCACGCCCATAAGGGCTTGAGCGTGGCTTCGACCAGCGCGGCGGGCACTGCCGGCCGCGGCAGGTTCATATCGGCTTCGGAGAAGGCGCAGGGCGACGAAGCGAGCTCGATCGCCTCCTCGTCGTCGGCGGGCGTCTCGGCCGCGTCGATCGCCGCCTGCGCATCCTCATAGGCGATGTTGGCGGCAATGCGGACGCGCGCGCGGGTGAAGCGCCAGCTCCTGACCCGCCCATCGCGGCCGATCGCCAGATGACAGACGAGCGCGGCACGATCCTCGTCCTGCTTGAGCGAGCAGACATGCGCGCTGAGCACTTCGGGCAGCATCGGCACGACCCGATCGGGGAAATAGACGCTGTTGCCGCGCCGCCGCGCCTCCTTGTCGAGCAACGATCCGGGACGGACATAATAGCTTACGTCGGCGATCGCGACGATCGCCTTCCAGCCGCCCGCGTTGGCGGGATCGTCGTCCGGGGCGGCCCAGACCGCATCGTCGTGGTCGCGCGCATCGGCCGGATCGATCGCGACGATGGGGATGGCGGTGAGATCCTCGCGCGGGCCAAGCGCGAGGGCGGCCGCGCGCTCCGCCTCGCGTATCGCCTCCTCGGAAAATTCGTGCGGTATGCCATGCTTGTGGATCGCGATCAGGCTGAAGCTGCGCGGCGCGAACGGATCGCCCAGCACCGCGTCCACCCGGGCGCTGATCCGCGGCGGCCGGCCGGTCTTTTCGGCGAGCACGAGATCGCCCGCCGCCGCCTTGCCGAGATCCGAGATCGGGAGCTCGCGGCGCTCCTTCTTGTCGACCGGGCGCAGCCAATGGTTCTCACCTTCCCGATGAACCACGCCCAGCACCAGCTCGCTGCCCTTGAGCAGCTTCTTCATCACATGCGCAAGATAGCCACTGCCGCGCTGCTCGGTGCGCGCGAGGACGCGATCGCCGACCGCCAGCGCGCCGCGCCGGCCGCGCTCCTGAATGCGCAGCCGGGGTTCGGGCGCCGCCGCTTCCCAACGTTCGGGGATCGCCCACGTCGTGCCGCTCTCGTCGACATCGATCACGCGCAGCACCGTCACCTTGGGAACCCCGCCGGCCTTGTGAAAGGCGCGGCCCGGAGCGCTGTCGATGAGGCCCTCGTCCCCCATGTCGCGGAGCAATTGCTTCAGCGCGACCTTGTCATGGCCGGACAGGCCGAAGGCGCGCGCGATCTCGCGCTTGCCCGCGGGCTGATCCGAGCCCTCGATGAATGCGAGGATCTGCGCGCGCGTCGGCAACCCGGTCCTGATCTGCTTGCGCGCCATGACCCTAACGACGCGGACTTGCGGGCCTGGTTCCGGCCATTGAGGCCGCGCACGCGCGCAGCAAGGAGGGCGTCGTCATGCGCCGCCTCTGAACCTGCCGCCATCGCCGCGCAAGGCCGGGCAGCGGGTCTCGACCCTATTTGTCACATCGATCGGGCAAAGCAGCAACTGGCAATTCCCGCCGAGGTTGGCTAGGGGCCGAACGCTGCGCACACGCATCCCGCATGGGCCGAAGCGAGAATGGCGGAGCGGCGCCGGCGCCGGCGCCGCATTCTCCAGACAAAGGAACCGGTTAGACAATGATCTCCATCATCGCGGACGTTCGGCATTCATGAGCGAGGTCATCACCCAGATCGAGAACAAGGCCGGCAGGATTCGGCTCAACCGGCCGGCCGCGCTTCATGCGCTGACCCATGGGATGTGCAGCGCAATGATCGCCGCGCTGACCGAATGGCGCGTCAATTCGAGCGTCAAGGCGGTGATGATCGATCATAGCGAGGGCCGCGGCTTCTGCGCCGGCGGCGACATCCGCCTGCTCTCAGAGAGCGCCGCCGGCGACGGATCGGCAGCGCGGGCCTTCTTCCATGAGGAATATCGCCTCAATCACCTGCTGTTCACCTACCAGAAGCCGACCGTCGCGTTCATGGACGGTATCACGATGGGCGGCGGCGTCGGCATCTCGATGCCGTGCAAATATCGCGTCGCGACCGAGAATACCCGCTTCGCCATGCCCGAGACCGCGATCGGCCTGTTTCCCGACGTCGGCGGCGGCTGGTACCTGTCGCGCCTCCCCGGCCGCGCCGGACAGTTCCTCGCGCTCACCGGCGCGCGGCTCGACGGCGCCGAATGCCATTATCTCGGCCTCGCCACCCATTATATCCCCCATGACTCGCTCGAGGATGTAAAGGCGCAGATCGCCGCCAAGCCCGACCGGACCGAGGGCATTCTCGGCACCGCGAGCGTCACTCCGCCGCCGGCGCGGATCGCCGACAACCTCGTCCAGCTGAACCGGATGTTCGCGTCCGACCGGCTCGAGGATATCATAGCGGCGCTCGAGGAAGACGATTCGGAATGGTCCAAGGCGGAGCTCGCGACATTGCAGACCAAGAGCCCGCAGACCTGCAAGGTGGCGCTTCGGTTGCTCGCGCAAGGGGCGAAGATGCAGGACTTCGCTGACGAGATGCGCCAGGAATATGCGATCGCCGCGCGGGTCGTTCAGCGCCACGATTTCCTCGAAGGCGTGCGTGCGGTGCTGATCGACAAGGACAATCAGCCACGCTGGGATCCGGCGACGCCCGAAGGCGTGACCGACCAGATGCTCAACACCATCTTCGCTGCGCTGCCCGACGGCGAGGCCTGGACCCCGCTCAGCCAATAGCCGTTGCGAGGAAGCCGCCGATCCGCCGGACATGACATGATTCCGCCTGACGGAAGGCAGCACGCCTGTTAGGCCGCGCATTCAACATCGGGTGGCGCCTGTGAGATTGGCCGATTGCAACAACGTCGAAGATTTCCGCCGCCTCGCGAAGCGGCGCCTGCCCGGCCCCATATTCCATTATATCGACGGCGCCGCCGACGATGAGATCACCTGCCGGCGCAATACCGAAGCCTTCGAGCATTGCGACCTGGTGCCCGACGTCCTCGCCGGTGTCGAAACCATCGACATCACCACCCGGGTGATGGGGCGGACGATCGCGATGCCGCTGCTGCTTTCGCCGACCGCGCTCCAGCGGCTGTTCCATTGGCAGGGCGAGCGCGCGGTGGCGCGCGCGGCCGAGAAGGCCGGCACCTGGTTCGGCATCTCTTCGCTTGCGACCGTGAGTATCGAGGAGATCGGCCGCACCATCTCCAGTCCGAAGATGTTCCAGCTCTATGTCCACAAGGACAAGGGGCTCAACCGCGCGATGATCGAGCAATGCAAGGCCGCCAAATTCGATGCGATCGCGCTGACCGTCGATACGATCGTCGGCGGCAACCGCGAACGCTGCCTGCGCACCGGCTTCACCTCGCCGCCCAGGCTCACGCTTGCAAGCCTGGCGAGCTTCGCGGCGCGCCCGAATTGGGGGCTGAATTATGTGCTGCGCGAGAAGTTCGAACTCTCCAACCTCAAGGACCATGTCGCCGAGGGTTCCGACGTGGCGCTGTCCGTCGCCGACTATTTCAACACGATGCTCGATCAGTCGATGGACTGGAAGGTGGCGGAATCGATCCGCGCCGACTGGGGCGGCGAATTCTGTCTCAAGGGCATCATGTCGGTCGAGGATGCGCGGCGGGCGGTCGATATCGGCGCGACGGCGATCATGGTCTCGAACCACGGCGGCCGCCAGCTCGACGGCAGCAGGGCGCCGTTCGATCAGCTCGCCGAAATCGTCGATGCCGTCGGCGACCGCATCGACGTGATCTGCGACGGCGGCATCCGCCGCGGCAGCCACGTGCTCAAGGCGCTCAGCGTGGGTGCGAAGGCCTGCTCGGGGGGACGGATGTACCTCTACGCCCTGGCCGCTGCGGGACAAGCGGGCGTGGAGCGGGCGCTGACCAAATTAAGGTCCGAAATCGAACGCGACATGAAGCTGATGGGCCGCAAGAGCCTGAAGGATCTGGGACGCGGCAATTTGCGGTGGCGGTGAGAAGCGCAGAGCTTCAGGACGCCTTGCGCAGATCGGTGGCGGCGTCCTTGAACGAACGCCGCCGCAGATCTTCGACACAGCGCCGCGCCGTCTTGCCGTCCCAATGTTCTGGCCGCCGCGGCGCCCGGCGTCCGCTGCCGAGCGCATCCGCAAGGGCAGCGCCCAGGCTGCCGGCGTCGACCAGTCGGTTGGTGCCTTCGCTGATCGTGACCGGCCGCTCGGTATTCTGGCGCAGCGTCAGGCACGGAATGCCGAGATAGGTCGTTTCTTCCTGGATGCCGCCGCTGTCGGTGATCACCGCGGCGCTGGTCAGCACCAGGCTCATGAAGCGGACATAGGAGGCCGGCTCGGTGAGCCGCACGCCCGCCGCCTCGAGCGCGGTGTCGAAGCCGTATTTGGCGAGCTGCTGCCGGGTGCGCGGATGGACCGGGAAGACCAGCGGCAGCCGCCGCTGCACGCCGGCCAGCGCCGCGACCAGCGCGGCGAGCATGTCCGGATCGTCGACGTTCGAAGGCCGGTGCAGCGTCACGACGCCATAGCCGCCGCGGGCGAGGCCGAATGCGCGCGCGGCTTCGGCCGCCTCGATCGCCGGACGCACCAGCTCGAAACTGTCGAGCATGATGTTGCCGACGCGGCTGATCCGCGCGGCCTCGATCCCTTCGGCGATCAGATTGACGTCGGCGTCGGGCGACGGCGTCCACAGCACATCGGCGAGCACATCGGTGACCAGGCGGTTGATCTCCTCGGGCATGTCGCGGTCGCGGCTGCGAAGCCCGGCCTCGAGATGCACGATGGGGATGCGTAGCTTGGCCGCGGCGAGCGCGCAGGCGACGGTCGAGTTGACGTCGCCGACGACGACCAGCCAGTCCGGCCGGTCCGCGACCGCGACCTTCTCATAAGCGATCAGCACCGCGCCGGTCTGCTCGGCGTGACTGCCCGAGCCGACGCCGAGATGGTGATCGGGGGCGGCAAGCCGCAGATCGGCGAAGATCGCGTCCGACATGTTGACGTCGTAATGCTGGCCGGTGTGGATCAGCACCGGAGCGAAATCCGGCGCGGCGACAAGCGCATGCCAGAGCGGCGCGACCTTCATGAAATTGGGGCGCGCCGCGGCGACCAGATGAACCCGCTGAATCATGGCCGCGAAAGATAGGCGCCAAGGCTTAATAAGCCGTCATTTCCGCGCCATGTCCGATCCCGGCGGCCGCGGAACCCGCCTGGACCGGGCCGGCTGATGCCGCATGGTCGGCCTGCGTCCCGCCCATTTCCCGTGAACCGCCGGCTCTCCCGTCTCAGGCCGGAACCTCCTCGCCGGCGGCGGCACGCTCGATGGTGGCGATGTCGATCTTGCGCATCTTGAGCATCGCCTCGAAGGCGCGGTGCGCGCGACCGGCATCGCCATCGGTGATCAGCTCCATCAGGCGCCGCGGCGTGATCTGCCAGCTGAAGCCCCATTTGTCCTTGCACCAGCCGCATTCGGATTCCTGCCCGCCGTTGCCGACGATCGCGTTCCAAAGCCGGTCGGTCTCAGCCTGGTCCTCGGTCTCGACCTGGAACGAAACGCTTTCGTTGGGCTTGAACAGCGGTCCGCCGTTGAGGCCCGCGAACTTCTGCCCCGCGAGCGTGAAGTCGACCACCATCGCATAGCCCTCCTTGCCGCCCGGGCTGTCCCCCGGGGCGCGGATGATCCGATCGATCCGGCTGTCCGGCAGCAGCGAGACGTAAAAGCGCGCCGCTTCCTCTGCGACCATATCGAACCAGAGCACGGGCGTAATCTTGGCCATCTCGTTTCTCCTCATTCTCGAATCGCGGCAGCGGCCGCATCCCAATCCGTAGGAATAGCCCCTCGGCGGAACCGGGGCACAGACAAGCCCGGCAGCCACGAACAGCGACGTTCGGCACGCGATATTACACCTTCAACAGCGCATGGGCGAACGATAGGTTCGCCGCCCGGACGCGCGTGCCGACCGCCCTGCCGAAATCATCCACGGCAGGCTCGCATCCACCCCCACACTCTGCCGCGGGCACATGCGCGGACGCCCGTTTCCGCGGCGGCCGCATCGCGCTGGGCCTAGCGCCAGATCCTGTCTAACAATCGATACCCGGCGACGAAGCCAGAGCCATCGCTGGGACAATGGAGGATGCATGACCGGCAAGTCTGAAGACGATTTCCAATATCGCGATGCCGGCGTCACCTGCAGGGGCCGCTTGATCCTGCCGCCCGGCGACGATGTTCGACCGGGCGTGGTGGTGTTCCCGGACTTTACCGGAATCGGCGACCATAGCGTGGGCCGCGGGCACCGATTGGCCGAGGCGCTTGGCTATGTCGCCTTGGTGGCGGACCTTTACGGCAACGGCGAAGCCCCCGCCCGGCCGGAAGCGCGAGATGTCGTAGCCTCGTGGCTTTCGCGCCCCCGCGATCTCGCGACCAGGGCCGCCGCGGCCGTGGATGCTCTTGAAGCGCATCCACGCTGCAACGGCCGCATGGGCGCCATCGGCTTCTGTTTCGGGGGCGCCGCGATTCTCGCGCTTGCGAGGACCGGTCTCAGCAGCCTGCGCGCAGGCGTGAGCTTTCACGGGGTGCTGGCGACCCCGGAAATCGCGGTTCCCGGCAGGACCAGGGCCAAATTGCTGGTGTGCCATGGTGCCGACGACCCCTTCGCCGGCGCGCTTCCCCTAATGGGCTTTGCCGATGATATGAAGTCGAAGACGCTCGGCGAATTTCTCGAGGAGATGTCGGCCGCGCAGATTGATTGCCAGGTCATTGCCTATGCCGGGATCGTGCACGCGTTCACGATCCCGGATGCCGACACATTCGCCATCCCCGGGTCGAAATACGACAAGGCGACGGACGACAGATCCTGGAAGGCCATGACGGCGTTTTTCGAGGAGACCCTCTAAATGTCCCCTGGGCGGGTCGCTTGCGGGCATCAGCCGTGAAACCTCGCGCGCGCCCGCTCTTTTGAAAGCGGAGCGTGGCGAACCGTCGCACGTTGTAAGAGCGCATCAGAGGCAAGCATGGCGAAACTCAACCAGGAATGGACGGTCCAGCCCCATGGCGAGCTGATCGCCGTGACCGACGGCATCTTCACCGTCGAGGGATCGATCGTCATGCCGCTGGGCAAATTCCCGCGGCGTATGACCGTCTTGACGCTGCATGATGGAGGAACGGCGATCTGGAGCCCGGTCCCCTTGCACGAGGCGGACATGGCGCGAATCGAATCCCTGGGACCGGTCCGCTTCCTGATCGTGCCCAACCAGGCGCACCGGCTCGACCTCAAGCCATGGAGCGTTCGCTATCCCGAAGCGCGGATCCTCGCGCCTCCAGGCGCCCGAAAGGCGGTGGCGGAAGCCGCGCCGGTCGACGCCACGAACGATATCATCGAAGATCCGGCGATCACCTTTCACATCGTCGCGGGGACCAAGGCCGACGAATTTGCGCTGACCGTCAAGCGACGCGACGGGACGACGCTGATCCTCAACGACATCCTGTCCAACGTCCGGCATCCGAAGGGGCTGGGCGCGAACATCATGGCGCGCTTGCTCGGCTTCGGCGTGAAGCGGCCGCGAACGTCGCGGCCAGTCCGGCGCATGTTCGTCAAAGACCCCGCCGTGCTTGCGAAGCAGTTCAAAGCCTGGGCCGCGATCCGGGACCTTCGCCGCGTGATCGTGTCGCACGGCGACGTCATCGATCGTGCGCCGGACAAGGCACTGAATCGCGCGGCCACGGATTTCGCGCGCTAGGTGTGTAGTCCCGGACTCTGATGGTGCATCATCGATCCTGAATCGTCAGGAGGAGGATGCCCTATGGCAAGCGTTCTTCACGGCAGCGCCCGCACGACGCCGTGTCTTCGAGCCGAGTTCCAAGCGTCGAAAGAGAG
>DATFHP010000004.1:0-9072 GCA_035248285.1 Allosphingosinicella sp.
GCTTCACACCGAATTCGGGCTGGAACCGCACGAAAGCAGCGTGATGGTCCTGGCCGCCTGGCAACCCGCGCATGTCACGAATATATTGTCGGGAAAGGCCGAAGAACTGGTCCGCGCTTATGCCGACGAGCTCGTCGTCGCCACCCGCTTCCACGCTTTGGATGTCCCCCTTCCGGAAGGCGGATATGCGCCGAAGGCCATAGTGGTGATCGGCGAGGACCATCGCGGCTTTTTCCGCGATGCCGGATGGGACCGCGGCCGCATCAGGGCTGCGCTGCACGAGGCCGTCGAGCGCGACCCCGGATCGGTACGCGCCGCCGGTTACACGCTCGAGGGACCGCATGCGCCGCAGGCCCGCGCCAACGGCAATATATCGCCTTATTCCTCGGCCGATGACTTCTACATTGTGAGCGCGGGCAGCGGCGGTGGGCTTGCGATGATCGGCGGCGCCGTCTTCGGCAAGCTCAGCCGCGTCAAAGCCGGGCAGTCCCTCCCGGTCTCGGCAAGCGCCGGCGCCTCCGGTTCGATGCAGAGCGTCGACGATTTTGCAGGCCTGGTCGCCCGCTACATGGACGGCGATGCGACCGACGGCTGGCCTATCATTCCTCCAGATGCAGAGGGCGTCGGAGCGCTGGTCGCGGCGAGCGGGCGCGGCGCAGCGGATGTGATCGGTGGGACCAAATGGAGACCGGCTCCGATCACCGTGCAGGACATCGCCATCAACGCCTGCATGGCGGGATGCCTGCCCGAACATATGCCGCTGCTGACGCCGATGTTCGAGACCCTCTTCAGCCCCGAGGCGGAGGGCGGCATCAGTCTGGCCGCCAGCATCGCCGGCTTCAACTGCTGGTTCGTCGTACATGGTCCGATCGCACAAAAGCTTGCGATAAACGGCGGCAACGGGCTGTTCGGTCCCGGCGCCTATGCCAATGTCGCGCTGGGCCGTGCGGTTCGCCTGGCGTTGATGAACCTCGGCGGCCTCAAGACAAACCTCATGGATCGATCGTGCCTGGGCCAAGCCTATAAATATGGCACCGTCTTTGCCGACGAGAAAAGCCCTTGGGGGCCGCTTGATCCTCAGCTCGGGCCGGACAAATCGGGTTTCTCCCTGATTTGGGGCTATCACACCCGCCTGATCGTGAACGAGGAGGCAAGCAGCGCGGAGCAGCTGCTCCTTTCGATCGCCGACTCCATGTCGACGGTGCAGAATTACGATTCTCCCGCCGGCCGGCTGCCCGGCGAAACCAAGGTCTCCGACACGGGGCAGTTCTGGATCGAGCTTCTTCGCAAGCGCGAATTGTATATCGTGATGAGCAGGGACCACCGCGCGCTCCTGGAGGGGGCCGGTTGGGGGATCGCAAAGGTCCAGCATTTTCTGCACGAACATTGCGCGCGCAGCGTCGGCGATCTGCGCCGGACCGGCTATGGGGCTACCCCGCTTTTCGAATATGATCAGGAGGATCGGGACAGCGTGCCGCTCGTAACGGCACCGGCGAAAATCATTCCGGTGGCGGCCGGCGGATCGGGCGGCGCCACGATCGCTCTTCCAGCCTTGTTTCGGGTATCGCGGCCTCTTTCCAACTAAAGCATTTTCAACGCGTCCGGCGACGGCCGACGCTTCGCCAAGAGCGCAATAAAGGGAGCAAGGATGCGCGATGAATTCGACGGCGGAGCCCGCACCCAGGAGGAATTGTCAAAGTGAATATCGCCGATCCCAATGACGTGATACGCACACAACCGATGAGCCGCGCCCAGATCAGGGCAGTGGCCGTCGGCGCCACGATCAGCGCGGTCGATGGCTATGACATCCTTTCGATCAGCCTCGCCGCACCGGGCCTGGCGAATGCGTGGGGAATAGACCGCAGCACTCTGGGTGTCGTGCTCGCGATGGAAGTCATAGGCGCGGCAGTGGGAGCCATCCTGCTGGGGCGGATGGCGGACCTGGCTGGGCGACGCATGATGCTTCTCGGCGGCCAGGCCGTGATGATGATCGGAATGGCGCTATCCGCAATCGCCCCGGACGTGACCGTTCTCGCTTGCTGTCGTTTTTTCACCGGGATCGGCATCGGCAGCATGGTGCCCGCATTGGCGTCGATGGTCACCGAGGTGGCGAACGAGCGTCGACGCGACCTGGCGGTGTCGTTGCTAGGCTTTGGCTATTCGATCGGCGCCATATTGAGCGGCGCGCTTGCGGCCTATCTCCTCCTGTACCTGCCCTGGCCTTCGGTCTTCGTGCTTGGCAGTCTCCTGACCGCAGCGGCGTTCATGCTCACCTTCTTGTGGGTGCCGGAGACGATCGTCTTTCTTTCGCGCAAACGGCCGCCAGGCGCTCTTGCGCGGATCAACGCGGTACGATCGCGCTTTGGACATGCGCCGGTCGCCAGTCTGCCCGCATTCCAGGAAAACGCGCGCGCGTCGCGGCTTGCGGATCTCTTCGCGCCGAATCTGGTGCGCAACACCCTCTTCGTCACGACCGCCTACTTCTTCATGATGGCTACCTCCGTATCCGTCGTAAAATGGATTCCGAAAATTGCTGCGGACATGGGGAACAGCGCCGCCGCAGGCGCTTCCGTGCTGGTGTTCGTCAATGTCGGCGGATTGGTCGGTACGCTTGCGGTGGTGCCGCTCGCCAAAAGATACGGTCTCAACCGCGTTTGCATTTCTGCGATGTTTCTGTCGGCGGCGGTCATTGCCTTGCTGGGGCAAAGCTTCGGCAGTCTCACTTCGTTGATGTTGGCGGGGGCGGCCACGGGTACGATCAACGCTACCGCCGGGTCAGGATTATATATCCTCATGGCGCGTGCTTATCCAAGTCATCTGCGCGCGACGGGGATTGGCTTCACCGTGGCATTCGGCAGGGCGGGGCCCGCGCTCGGCCCGATGCTCGCAGGTATTCTTTTGGGCGCCGGGCTCGCGGTGCCCATGGTCATGCTCGTCATTGGCCTTGGGGCAGTCATCGCGGCGTTGCTGGTCTCTCTGACGCGGGCTGACAATTGATCGGGGCGAGATGTCGGCGAGACAGGGCGTGGCCGAAGCGGAGTGGTGCCGGATTCTCGAATGAAAAGTGCCGGACGTGGATGCCGAACCAATGCGCTTCCCGATTGCGTTCCACGGTTTCAGCCGATCATCGCAAGCATGTCGACAAGAAGAGAGGGTGTGATGAAAAGTCCGCGTATGACCATGCATTGCGTTGACGATATGCAGGTCCGTGCACGATCGCGGATCCCCCGGGTCGTCTACGATTTTTTGGAAGGAGGGGCGGGTCGCGAGCGAAGCGTGGCTTGGAACGAAACGGCTTTCGATCGGATCCTTTTCGCGCCTCACCCTCTCAGCGGAACCGGTCTCCCGTCGCTGAACGCAGATCTCTTTGGATCGACCTATGCCGTTCCGTTCGGCATCGCTCCCACCGGACTGGCGGACTTCGTGTGGCCCGGTACCACTGGCGCCCTAGCGAGGCTCGCTGCCGATGTCGGCATGCCATTCATCCTTTCCACCGCCGCCAGCATCACCATCGAAAAGGCTGCCGATCTTGCCGGGAGGCGCCTGTGGTTCCAGCTCTACGCGGGCGACTATCCTGAATTCACGCAGGACCTGCTGAGACGTGCGGCAGGCGTGGGCGTGGACACGCTGGTGCTCACCGTCGACTCCCCGCTGCCGGCGCGACGTTTGCGAGATTTGCGGAACGGGTTGAACCCGCAATTCCGTCCCACGGCCCGGCAGCTTCGTAATTTTCTCGTTCATCCCCGCTGGTTGGCGGCAACGATGCGCGTTGGACGTCCGCGGCTGCCAAATATCGAGGCCTACCAGGCCGCGCATCCGGCACAGGGCGGGCCTTCCATGGCCGCGGCTTTCCTGAGTTCGTCCAGAGTAGACTGGGTCAAGCTGCGGGACATCAGACGGCAATGGACCGGAAATTTGGTCGTAAAGGGAATCATGACGCCGGAGGAAGCCGTGGGTGCCGAAGCGGCCGGTGCCGAAGCTGTCCTCGTCTCCAATCACGGCGGCCGTGCGGTCGATAGCGTTCCTGCGACGATCGAGCTGGTCTCGGACATTCGCGGCGCCCTCAAGCCATCGACCAAGGTCTTCCTCGACAGCGGCGTCCGTCACGGCTCCGACATCGTCAAGGCGATGGCATTGGGCGCCGACTTCGTTTTTCTGGGGAGGCCCTGGCTGTACGCGTCGGCCGCTTTGGGGCCCGCCCAAGGAGGCGCCGTGTTGGCGGACATTCTCCGCAAGGAGATCGAGAATGTGATGATGCATCTCGGATGCAACGAGTTGCCGATTGGCGACACGGGAATCTTGCGCAGGGCGCACAGCTTCCGCTGATCCGACCGCGGCGCCCGCCTCGATCGGCTCGGCGATCGAACGCCTGACATCAGCGCATCCGGAAGGTGCGGGCTCCAAGTAGATATTGACAGCCGTCGCGATTCACTACATTTGTAGTGAACCCACGGGAGAACAGGGAAGTGCCGGTGAACGGCAGGGGGAGGAAATATGAAAAGATCGGTTAGGGCGTCCATCCTTGCATGGACTGCGATCGGGGCATTGACGGCCGGTCGGGCGCAGGCGCAATCGGCGAGCGCCGCGGCGCCGGCGGCGCCGGCGGCGTCGACGGAAGGGCAGACCGAGGACATCATCGTCACCGCCCAGAAGCGCAGCGAAAGGCTTCAGGACGTTCCGATCGCCGTCACCAGCGTCAAAGGGGAGCAATTGTCGGCGCTGAACGTCGAAAGCGCGGTTGATCTCAGGGTTGCGGCGCCTTCGCTTAACTCCACCAATTCAAACGGCTATTTTGCGAGCAGCATTCGGGGCGTCGGATCCTTGAATTTTGCATTCGGGGCCGAGTCTCCGGTCGGGCTGTACATCGACGGAGTCTATCTGGCTGCCGCGCAGGCGAGCGAGCTCACGCTCAACAACATCCAGTCGGTCGAGGTTTTGAAGGGCCCGCAGGGAACCTTGTTCGGCCGCAATTCGACGGGCGGCGTCATCCAGATCATTACCGCCACGCCGTCCGATGTTCCCACCGGCAAGTTCAGCGTCGGCTATGCCAATTACGAAACCGTGACGGGGAAAGCCTATATATCGGGCGGACTGGCTGACGGTCTTGCGGCCGATTTCGCCTTTTCGGGACGGACGCAAGGAAAAGGATGGGGAAAGAATATTACGACCGGATCGGACGTCAACCGGACCAGGCACGACATTTCCCTTCGCTCTAAACTGGCATGGAGACCCGGCCCGGATACGACCGTGACGCTGACAGGAAATTATTGGGACGGCAACGACACTCAAGGCACCATCACGGCCTATCCCGGGAAGATCTCCGGTACGACAGGCCGTATCAGTCCTGATCTCGGATATAATACCGATCCGAATTTGGATTATTTCAGATCCGGATGGACCTACGGTGTCGCTCTAAAGGTAGATCATGATTTTCAGAACGTCAGGTTCACGAGCATATCAGCCTATCGCAAAGGAAAGAGCCTCCTCGCCGAGGATCTGGACTTCACTCCCGTCAACGTGACGTCTGGTGCACTTTGGGAGAAGCATGATCAATTCAGTCAGGAGCTCCAACTCAGCTCGATAGGCAGTTCACGTTTGACCTGGACGGCTGGCCTCTACTATTTCCATCTTAAAGGCGGTTACCCTCCGATCATACTCGGTCTCATCCGTGACGGTATAGTCCTGACGCTATACGATACTCTGACCGCCAGGTCCGGTGCAGCTTACGGCCAGGCGACATACGAGATTCTGGACAATACCCACCTGACTTTGGGCGGGCGCTACACGACCGAGCGCCGCGCGGACATCGACGCTTCGCAGATCGTCGAAATCCCTTTCCTGGGCTTGACCATACCGACCGCCTTCCCGGATCGCAAAGTGACCGCGAACAAATTCACATACCGTATCAGCCTCGATCATCGTTTCTCGGACGAGGCGCTGGCCTATGCGTCATTGAATACTGGTTTCAAGAGCGGGGGCTACAACCCCAATGCGCACGGCAGCCCACCGTATCGGCCGGAGACCGTGACCGCTTACGAGGTCGGCTTGAAAACGGATCTGTTCGATAAACGCCTGCGGTTCAACGTGGCCGGCTTTTATTATGATTACAAAGATATCCAGGTACAAAAGCTGACCGATGCCTCGCTCATCGTCGAAAACGGCGCATCGGCTCGCATTTATGGAGCGGATGTCGATTTCACCGCCGTTCTGAGCAGGGCCTTCAGCCTGACAGGGGGAGTCACCTGGATCAGTCCGAAGTTCAAGAAATTCCCAAGTTGCTCGATATCGTCGCCGGCCGGAGGCGTGCCGCTTACCATCGGGGCTTGCAACGGAAACCAAATTCCGTTCGCTGCCAAGTTTACGGCGAGCCTTGCGGCCAACTATTCTGCCGATCTGGGGAGCGGCAAGCTGCTCGCGACCGCAAACGCTTATTATAACAGCGGCTTCACCTTCGAGCCGGATAACGTATTGAAGCAGCGGCGCTATGCCAAGTTGGGAGCGTCCGTCAAATGGACATCCGACCGGGGACTGTCCGTCGGTCTGTTCGGAAGGAATCTTACCAATCGGCGAACGGCCGGATTCGCCGCGAACCAGGCCGATGGAAACGCAGTGATCAGTTATGACGAACCCCGCGCCTACGGTGCGACATTGGGATATGAATTCTGAAGGAGCCACTGCGATTCTGGCGATGATGTTCGGGAGTCCGGGCGGCTGATTTCGTGCTTCATCTGCGAGCGGAAGGACGGACAGTGGATGATCTGACGCAAGCCGATGTGTCTTCGCGCGAAGCCTATTCTTTCTGCCGGATTTGCCTCGCGCATTGCGGGATGAAGCTGACGATCAACGCCGCGAACGAGATCGTTCGCATCACCGGCGATCGGGACAATCCGCTCACGCGCGGCTATGCCTGCATCAAGGGCCTGACGGCGGGGGAGGCGCAACTCCACCCCAATCGCTTGCTTCATGCTTCGAGGCGCGAAGCCGACGGGAGCCTGACGCGCATTCCGGTCGAGCAGGCGCTCGACGAAATCGCCTCGAAGCTTCGGCACCTGATCGACCGCGATGGGCCTGACAGCATCGCGCTATTTGGCGGCAACGGGGCCGCGACCAATTCGACGGCCCCCGCGATGCAAAAAAGCTTCATGGACGCCATCGGTTCGCGTCAATATTTCACCGCGCTGACCATCGACCAGTCCGCCAAGCTGGTTTCGTTCGGCCGGCTGGGGCGCTGGGGCGGCGGCTCTTACGAACTCGAGGACATGGACGTCCTGCTGCTGTTCGGCTCGAATCCGCTCGTCTCGCACAGCGCGATCGGAACCTTGATGTACGACCCGGTGCGGCGCCTGAAGGCGGCGAAGGCCAGGGGCCTGAAGCTGATCACGATCGATCCGCGCTTTACCGAGACGGCGCATTTCGCCGATCTGGCGCTGCAGCCCTATCCCGGCCAGGATCCGGCCGTCGCTGCCGGCCTGATCCGCTTGATCCTGGCCGAAGGCTGGGAGGATGGTGATTTCTGCCGGCGCTTCGTCGGCGAGGAAGGGATGCGGCACCTGCGGGCGGCGGTGGCGCCGTTCGATCCCGAGCGGGTCGAAGCGGACGCCGGCCTGGAGGCCGGAAGCCTTCGCGCCGTCGCGGAAATGTTCGCCCGCGACGGACGGTGCGGTATCGCGCATGGCGCTACCGGCCCCAACATGACGCCCTATTCGAATCTGGCGCAGCATATGATCGACCTGCTCAACGTCGTCTGCGGCCGATTCCCCCGCGCCGGCCATCCGGTCGGTCGCAGCAACGTCCAGGGGCCGAGCATCCCCTGCGTCGAGCAGGTCGTTCCGCCGGACCGCATGTGGGAGGGCGAGTCGCCCAGCCGCATACGCGGCGCCGGGATGTTCTATGGCGAACGGCTCAGCGGCACGTTGGCGGACGAGATATTGACGCCGGGCAAGGACCGGATCCGTGCCTTGATCGTCGACGGAGGCAATCTCGCTCTGTCGCTGCCCGATCAGAAAAAGACCATGAAGGCGCTCTCCTCGCTCGATCTGCTCGTCAGCATCGATCCGTGGATCACGACCACCTCGGCCCTGGCGCATTACATCCTGCCGCCGCTGCTGCAATATGAGCGCAGCGACCTGTCGATAGACTTTCCCGGCTTCGTCTTTTGGGACGGGGCATGGGTGCAATATACGCCGGCGATCGTGCCGCCGCCGCCCGGCTCCGAGCTGGTCGACGACTGGTACATATTCTGGTCGCTGGCCAAGCGGCTGGGAACACCCATCGATCTCGCCGGAAAAGGGCTTTTGCCGTTCGACGAGGCGCTCGATACCGACGCCATATTGGCGCACAAGCTGCGCGGCGCGCAGGTGTCGCTCGAAGAGGCGAAGCCCCATCCTCACGGCCTCTATCTGGATCTCGATCTGGGCGTGGTCCAATCGGCGCCGCCGGGAGACGGCGCGCGCTTCGACGCGATGCCCGACGATGTTGCCGACGAGCTTGCGGCATATTTCGAACAGCAGGCCGGACGGCGGCAGGCGCGAGAGAACGGCGCCTATCCGTTTCTCATGTCCGCGCGCCGGCTTCGCGATGTGTTCAACAGCACGGGCGCTCAGCTTGACAGCATCCGCAAGCGCACGCCCTACAACCCCGCCTTCTTGAACGGCGCGGACATGACCGCCCTGGGCGTCAGCGAAGGCGATCTTGTGGAAGTGTCGAGCGCGCACGGACAGGCGGCGTTCGTGGCGGCACGCGACGACAAGCTGCGCCCGGGCGTCGTCGCCGCCAGCCACGGCTGGGGCGCCGCCCCCGGTTCGAACACCGATCCGCGCGAGCCGGGCGTCGGCGCGTGCGTCAACCTGCTGGTCGACAGCGACGACAATGTCGAAGCGATCAATGCGATGCCGCATTTCTCCGCCGTACCCGTGCGCGTGCGGCCGCTGGCCCCGGGCAATTGACCCCCATATCCCGAAACTGAAGTTCGTTCTTTTCTTCGTCACGCCTGCGGCGGCAGGCATGACGTGAGGCGACGGACTTCAGAAGCCCCGCATCGGGTCGCCTCGATCGGGGGCGGCTTGCAAATCA
>DATFHP010000005.1:0-31714 GCA_035248285.1 Allosphingosinicella sp.
CGGTGAGCCCGGTGAATCTCGGATAGGCCGATTCAAGGTAAGCCCGCATCACCTCCGGTGTGTCGCGCGCGGGATCCACCGTTACGTAGAGCGCTTTGATCCTGCCGGCCGGATCGCCCAGCCGATCGAGGACGCCGGACAGCCTTGCCAGTGACCTGGGACAGACCACCCGGCAATGCGTGAACCCGAAATAGATCAGCAGAAAAGACCCGGCGAAATCCGCTTCGCTGACCTGCCTACCGTGGTGATCGGTCAGGCTGAACCGCGCGACGGGTGCGCCACTTACCATTGGAAGACAAGCGTGGAACGCGCGTCATGGTCGAACTCGACCGTCAGGCCGGCGCTCGAGCGGCGGATGCCGGTCTCCAGCTCCACGCCGTCCTTCAGGACGGTCGGCAGATCGCGCGCTTGCGGTGCGCGCACCTCCAGAGTGATCGACCGCTTCGTCGGCAGCGTGCCGAGGGTCAGCGCAAGAGCATTCCGTTCCGCATCGAAAGAGGCGCGACGGACATCGACGTCGAACGGCAGGTCGATCAATGCCGGCGCAGCGAAATGCCGGTCGTCCAGGGGGCCATCATAAAGCTTCTTGAGGCCGTCCTTCACGTTGAGACGAGCATAACTGTACATCGCGTTGCCCGATGCTGCATCCATGCCGATGAAATAGCCGTCCTTGTCGAAATTGGCGTCACGCCGCTTGTAATAATAGGCGCCATTCTCCCACACCGGATTCTGGAAACGGTCGGCATAGGCCAGCATGCGGGACAAGGTATCGGTGTCGCCCACCTCGGACGCGCAACAGGCGGCCCAGGACATGTCCTGGGAGGTGCGTTGCGCGTCCTCCGGTTCGCCTATGGGCGGCACCGGCTTGATCCATTTGGTGCCATCCGGTCCATCGAGCAGGTAACGCTCCATAAGCTTCGGATATTGCTGCTCGACGACATCTGGATACCAACTATGGAGCAGCGACATCAGCCAGAAGTTGAGGAGGGGTGAGTCGGCGCTCAGTACATTGCGGTTATGGACCTGGACGAAGGCCTGGAAATTGCCGCCCTCGTCGAGCATGCCAAATTCCTTCCACGCCTGGACATAGCCCTTGCTGGCGTGCGCGGCGAGCTCGCCCCCGTAAATCAGGTCATGCATCCTGAAGCCGATGAGGTTCGGCTGGTTGCAGATTTGGAATACGCAATCCGGTTCGCACGCGACGCCAAGGAAGCCCAGTTCAGCCATCTGCCAGTAGATAATCTCGTTTAGCGAGCGCTCGTCATAAGGAAAGCTGAAGCCGCCTTCGTTCCAGAACTTGGTCTTGAGCTCGAAGGTGAGCGCACCGGGCTGCGCATATTTGTCGTCGCGGAACAGATAATGATACATGAGCGCCATCGACTGGACGTAGGCGCTGTACATGATGTTATCTTCACCCACCGGATCCCACTTCTGGGGAAGCTTGCCGAGCGCCTTGTTGAAGACGCCGTCGCCGGTGCTGACGTAGCTCCAGTACATCCAGCAGTCTGCCGTGAGAATCTTTTGGATCAGATTGTCGAACGGCTTCTGAAAGACGCCGGGCGCGGCCGGCATCCGATGGACATGTGTGAGCGCCAGCGCATAGGCCATATAGGCAAGCTGGAAGCGAAACGCGCCGTAGTCCTCGCCGACCATGGTGTGGCCGAGCATCCCGGACCAGTCGCCGGGCAGCTGCGCGGACAGGTTCAGGATGCGCCGGAGCGTGCCGGCCTGAAGATCATCGAGCTCTGGAATGCTATCGACCCAGGACGTATCGATTCTGTTCATTGTTGCGACTGACATATGCGCTCCTCTCACCGATACGGATGATGTGTATTTCACCTCGACGCCATGCGAACAAATTCGACTCGCGGCATTGGGACCGAATCTGCGATGTTAGACAAAAACCGTCAATATGGATAAATCATTGTCATTCCAGATTCCTGGGGCAACGAGGATGAAGCGAAACCCATGAACTCTCTAGCATTGGCCCGCCGACGCGAGATCGGCCACGAACGGCGCGGCCGGACGCGCAACCGGCTATTGGTCGCCGCGGCGCGTGTCATCGCGGAGCTTGGCGAGAAAAAGGCCACCATAGAGGATTTCATCCAGGCTGCCGACGTGGCGCGGGGGACATTCTACAATTATTATTCCACCAAGGCCGAATTGCTCGACGACTTGTGGGCGAGCATCGGCCGTGATCCTTTTCAGGCCATTCAGGAAGCATGCGCGGCATTGCCGGATCCCGCAGAGCGCCTTGGGCTGCAGGCGAGACTGGTGCTGGCTTATGCCGGTTCCCATCCATCCTGGGGATGGCTCGTCTATGCTCTGTCCGCTGATGCCGAGACGGTGAATCGCGACCTGATGGGCTTTCCCCGGCCCGACCTGCTGCTGGGTCGCGCGATGAACTGCTTTTCCTTCTCCAATCTCGATAGTGCCAGCGACATGGTGGTCGGTACTCTCCGACGCGGGCTCAATGCGGTGCTCGCGGAGCGGAGGGATGCCGATTATGCGGACGATATCTGCATGATGCTGCTGCGTGGGCTGGGCGTGCCGGAGAATCGTGCCAGGGAGATCGTGGGAAAGACTTTGCCGAGCGATCTGCCCGTCCTTCGAGCGCCGCCGGAGCGCCCGATCCAACCGCGCCGATAGCCGCCAAGCTGCGGATCTTCGGCGGCGGCACTGGCTGCATATGAGGCGGTAAAGGGTTTCATCGCGAAAGGCTCATCCTATTTTGCGGATCGTTTCCTCGACGGTGGCGAAGGTCAGGCCGAGCTTCTTGATCGTCATGCGGTTGAGCGCGACGCGGCCGCCGGGCTGCAGATAGACATATTGGTCGGCGCGCATTCCGCCCCGCGTCATCGTGTAGGTGAGGTGGAGGCAATTGCCCCGTACTTCGCCGACCACCGGCCCCTTGGCGTCCGAAAGCGTGCCCGCATAATGGCCGGCCGAAAGCTTCTTGATCCGCCATTGCCGCTGGTCGGGCGGGTTGTCGCCGCGGCGGATCCGCTGATCGAGCACCAGCGTGCCGTCGGGATCGACATGGCCGACGCTCTGGACGACCATTTCGCTGCGGCGCGAGAAAGCCTGCTTGATGGTCCCTTTGCCTTCGGTACGGCCCAGGAAGAATTCCTCGGCGCGGAAGACAGGCTCGGCGGCCGCCAAATTCCTGTGCGGAGGATCGAAAGCCGAGGTGGCGGTCAGCCAAGCCGCGGCAAGGAAGAGGAAGCGCATTGCGGGGGCAACGCGCCGCGGCGGAATCGGGTGCATCGCCACCATCCTACGCCGCTATCGGGAATTCTTCATGGCTCTTCGTTTCGCCCGCCAGCCACAAGGCGATCAGGCTGGTCGCCGCGGCGACGCTCAGATAGGCGCCGACGAAGAACAGCCCGCCACGGTCGGCGAGCCATTGCGCGGCGATCGGGGTGAAGGCACCGCCGACGATGCCGCCGAGATTGAACGCCACCGACGCGCCCGTGTAGCGCACACGTGCCGGAAACAGGCCCGGCAGCCAGGCGCCCAAGGGTCCATAGAGGAGGCCCATCAGCAGCAGGACCAGCGCGAGATAGAGGAAGACCAGGATCAGCGAGCCGCTGCCGAGAAAGGCCGAGAGCAGGAAACCTACAGGTATCGCGCCGATGCATCCCGCCATCAGCACCAGCCGCGCGTCGTAGCGGTCGGACAGCCAGCCGGAGAGCAAGATGCCCAGCGCGAGAAACAGCATCGCACCGAGCTGGACCGCGAGGAAGCCCTCGCGCGGATAGCCGGCGGTCATCGTGCCGTAGCTGAGGGCAAAGACGGTCGCGATGTAGAAGAGCGCGAAGCAGGCGACCGCCGCGAAAATGCTGGCGAACGTTTCGCGCCAATGATGCTCGAACAGGACGACCAGCGGCACGCGCGGGGGAGCCTGTTTGGCGATCGCGGCGCTGAACGCGGGTGTCTCGCCCAGCTTGAGGCGGACCCACAATCCGAGGCCGACCAGGATCGCGCTCAGCAGGAAGGGGATGCGCCAGCCCCATTCGCGGAAGTCGTCGCCCCTCAGCACGAGCCCCAGGAACAGGAACAGGCCGTTGGCGGCGAGGAAGCCGAGCGGGGCGCCAAGCTGCGGGAACATGCCGAACCGCGCGCGCCAACCCGGCGGTGCATTCTCGACCGCGAGCAGGGCTGCGCCGCCCCATTCTCCGCCGAGTCCAAGCCCCTGGCCGATACGCAACAGGCACAGCAGCAGCGGCGCGATCCAGCCCACATCCTGGTAGGTCGGAAGGAAGGCGATGGCGGTGGTCGAACCGCCCATCAGCAGCAGCGACGCGACCAGCGTCGACTTGCGCCCGATCCGGTCGCCAAAATGACCGAACAGCCCTGCGCCCAACGGCCGTGCGAGAAAGGCGAGGCCGAAGCTCGCCAGCGAGAGCAGCAATTGCGCGGAGGCGGATTCGGCTGGAAAGAACAGCGGTCCGAACACCAGCGAGGCCGCGGTCGCATAGATGTAGAAATCGTAGAATTCGATGCCGGTGCCGGCCAGGCTCGCCATCAGCACGTGCCGCGTCGGGGTTTTGCCTGCTGCGGTGCCTCGCGCCATTCCGTCCCCCTTACTCGGGGCCGTACCAAGAACAGCCGGCCGGAAATGGCAAGGGGCCAAATTTCCTCAGGGCCTACCCAAAGCGCCTGCCGGGAAATAACAAGGATCCGATTTCCGCCCTTTGCATTCGCAGAGGCGTCGCCAAGGAGTCTTCATGCCATCTGCGCCCATCCATGTCGGCATCGGCGGCTGGGATTACGATCCGTGGCGCGGGACCTTCTATCCGCCCGGTCTCGCCAAGGCCAAGCAGCTCGAATATGCCGGCGCGCACCTGACCGCGATCGAAATCAATGCGACTCATTACAAGTTGCAGAGGCCCGAATCGTTTCGCCGTTGGGCGGCGACCGTTCCGGACGGTTTCAAGTTCGCGGTCAAGGCCTCGCGCTTCTGCACCAACCGGCGCGTGCTCGCCGAAGGCGGCGAAGCGGTCGCCAAATTCTGCGCGCAGGGCTTGACCGAGCTTGGCGACAAGCTCGGGCCGATCCTGTGGCAGTTCATGCCGCACAAGACGTTCGAGCCCGAGGATTTCGGCGCCTTCCTGAAGCTGCTGCCCGAGCGCCAGGACGGCATCGCGCTGCGCCATGCGCTCGAGGTGCGCAACGACAGCTTCCGGACGCCTGCGTTCATCGCGATGGCGCGCGAGGCGGGCGCGGCGATCGTCTTCGCCGACAGCGACGAACATCCGGCGATCGCCGATCCGACCGCCGACTTCGTCTATGCGCGGCTGCAGCGCTGCCGCGACGATGTGCCGACCGGCTATGACCAAGCCGCGCTCGACCGGTGGGCGGCCATCGCCGACGGCTGGGCGGCGGGCGAAGCGCCGGCGGGGCTCGCCTATGTCGACGCAGCCGCACCCAAGGTCCGGCGCGAGGCATATATTTTCTTCATCGCCGGCGCGAAGGTGCGCGCGCCGGCCGCGGCGCAGGCCCTGCTTGCGAGGCTGCGGCAATCGTGAATCCGCAATTTGCCGACATGCCCGTCACGATCTTCGAGCATATGTCGGGCTTGGCCCGCGCGCATGGCGCGATCAACCTCGGCCAGGGCTTCCCCGACTTCGGCTGGCCCGAAGACGTCGTCGAGGCTGCGGCGCAGGCGCTCGTCACCGGCTCGAACCAATATCCGCCGATGCGCGGGGTTCCCGCGCTGCGCGAGGCGGTGTGCGATCATTATCGCCTCCACCAAGGGCTCGAACTCGTCCCCGAGCAGGTGATCGTCACTTCCGGCGCGACCGAAGCGCTGGCGGCAGCGATCATGGCATTGGTCAGCCCGGGCGACGAGGTCTTGCTGTTCCAGCCGCTATACGATTCCTATGCGCCGATGGTCCGCCGCTGCGGCGGCGTCGCCAGGCTGGCGCGGCTCGCGCCGCCGAACTGGCGCCTGACGCAGGCGCTGATCGACGAAGCGTTCACCGACCGCACCCGGCTGGTCGTGTTCAACAATCCGCACAATCCCACCGCGCGCGCGTTCGACGCTCAAGAGCTCGGCCTGCTCGCGGCCGCCTGCGTGCGCCATGACGCGGTCGCGATCAGCGACGAGGTGTGGGAGCATGTCCTGTTCGACGGGCGCCGCCACATGCCGCTGTCGGCATTGCCGGGAATGGCCGAACGTTCGGTCAAGATCGGATCGGCCGGCAAGATCTTTTCGATGACCGGGTGGAAGGTCGGCTGGGCGGTGGCGAGCGAGCCGCTGGCGCGTGCCGTCGCCAACGCGCATCAATTCGTGACGTTCACGACCGCGCCCAATCTCCAGGCCGGCGTCGCTTATGGCCTTCGCAAGACGCGCGACTATTTCGATTCCATGCGTGCGGGCTTCGCCGATGCGCGCGATTTTCTGCTGGCCGGCCTTGCGTCCGCCGGTTTCGTCACGACGCCCGTCGAAGGCACCTATTTCGTCTGCATCGATCTCGAGGCATCGGGCATCGGCATCGACGATCTCGCATTTTGCGAGCAGGCGGTACGCGATCCCGGCGTCGCCGCTATCCCGCTTTCGCCCTTCTACGAACAGGATCCCGAGCGTCACCTGCTGCGCATTTGCTTCGCCAAACGCCGCGAGACGCTCGAGGCGGGGATCGAGCGTCTGGCGAAAGCGAAGCGCATGTTCGCATAGAGCCTCGGGCGCCCGCGGATGGAGGAAGGGCCGGCCCTTGGTGCCGTCGCACCCGGGTCATCTAAAAGTAGTTACGCCCCCGTGATTGGTATATGCTCCGCGCAGTGCTGCGTACCCGAAAGAAGACTTGGAGGATGCATCATGAATACGCGTAACTTTGCGCTCGTTTTCGGAATCGTGTTTCTGCTTGTCGGCATAGCCGGGTTCATCCCCGGCCTGAATCAGATGCCGCATGCAGAACATCCTGCTCTCAAGGTCAGTGCCAATTATGGGCAGCTGCTTGGCCTGTTCCCGGTGAATATCCTGCACAATGCCGTGCACATCCTGTTCGGGGTCTGGGGCCTGCTCGCCTATCGCGCGCTCGCAGGAGCGAAACTCTACGCGCGCGGTGTTGCGCTCATCTATGCCGTGCTGACCGTCGCCGGACTGGTGCCCGGTCTCGACACTTTGTTCGGATTCGTGCCCTTGTTCGGCAACGACATATGGCTGCACGCCTTGCTTGCATTGGTCGCCGCCTATTTCGGCTGGGTCCACCGCGACTCCGTCGCGTCGCCGACCGTAGCGGCCTGATCGGGCGAAGCGGAAAAGCGCGGCTTCGGCCGCCTTTTCCGCAAGCCATTTTCCGTCCTGTGGTTGGCGTGGCTCGCCGACTGTTGCAGTTGCGATTCGGTGTTCTGGAAATCGGCAATTCCCTGCCTAAGTCAGCATGCGGAAAGCTGGTCCAGGCTAATCGGTTGCGTTAAGGCAGGCATATGAAGCACAGATTTCTTCCTTTCGCGCTGCTGCTTGCCGCTACGGCCGCGCCGGCGATGGCTCAGCTGCAAGCGGGCGAGACGCCGACGCCCGAGCAGGTCCAGGCCGGTGAAGCGCCGGCGACGATCATACCTGAACAGGAGAAGGTCGCGCGCGAGCTGCAGGCGCAGATGGCGGCGCTCCGATGGACGCGCACCGCGGCCCAGGATCTGTACGCTTATGTCATGCGCGTCGAAGACGAGGGGCTCGATTCTTCCGATTATGGGCGTGAGGCGCTGAGCGCCGCGCTGGCCGGAACCGACGTCGTTGCGCTTTCGACGGCCGCCACCGATACCTTTCTGCGGCTGTCGTCGGACCTCGCGCTGGGGCACGTGCGCGGCGACGGCCGCCTCGAGTGGCATACGGTCGACACCGATATCGACGCGCAGCAGCAATATGATCTGATGCAGCGCGCGATCGTCAACAACAGCGTTTGGGACAGTTTGAATTCGCTGCTGCCGACACATCCGCAATATGCCGAATTGAAGCAGGCGCTGGCCAATGCGAAGGACCAGGCGACCCGCGACAAGGTGCGCGCCAATCTCGACCGCTGGCGCTGGCTGCCGCGCGATCTGGGACGCCGCTACGTGATCGTCAATGTGCCTGCTTTCACCGTTGCCCTTGTCGAGGACGGCCGCGTCATTGCGCGCCACAAGGTGGTGGTCGGCAAGCCCGCTACCGCCACGCCGCAATTGAATGCCGTCGCGACCGGGGTGATCTTCAATCCCTGGTGGGAAGTCCCCGACAGCATCGCCGGCGAAGTCCAGGGCAAGAAAGGCTATGTTGCGGTCAAGGACGGCGATCGCGTGCATTACCGCCAGCCGCCGGGACCGAAGAACGCGCTCGGCCAGATGAAGGTCGTGATGCCCAACAATTACGCCATCTATCTGCATGATACGCCGTCCAAGGCGCTGTTCGGCAAGTCGGTGCGTGCGTTCAGCCACGGCTGCATCCGCACGCAGAATGCGGTCGGTTTCGCAGAGCTGCTGCTCAACAGTCCGCAATGGGACAAAGCGGCGATCGCCAAGGCGCTCGCAGCCGGCAAGACCGTGCGGGCCGAGGCGGCGAGCCCGACGCCTGTCTATATCGCTTATTTCACCGCGGCGGCGCTGGCCGACAACAAGGGCATTCTCACTTACCCTGACCTTTACGGCCGCGATACGCCGGTGCTGGCGGCATTGAACGACAAGGAAGGCACGCCGGTGCTCGCTTCGACCGCAGCCGCCCCAAGCCGCGACAATTAGGGCCGGGGCCTGATCCGGCATTCCCCGGCAGCGATGCGGCCCGGGCGACGAGACAGCCGGGGTCCCGCCGCATGCAGGCGGCGTTCGGCGATCCGGTTCACCCTTTGCCGGTCGTGACGGATGCGTCCCTGAGCGGCGGCGGCGATGCTCTCGTCACGGCAGCAATATTCGATCGTTCAGGGGGCCGTGATGCGCGCGCCGGAGCGTCAGCGAAGGCGGTTCGCCGAAGCGGGCCCGGTAGTCGCTGGAGAAACGGCTGAGGTGCCAATAGCCCACGGATGTCGCGACTTCGGTCACGGAGGCGCCGGTCTTCGCGCCGGCGCGCAGCGCGTCCCTGGCGAGGTTCAGCCTCATCTTCTTGAAATAGGCCATCGGGGTGGTGTTTCGCCAACGCCGGAAGCCGTAGAATAAGGTGCGCGTGCTGACGCCGGTCGCACGGGCGAGGTCTCCGAGAGTCACATCCGATTGGCAGTGGGTGCGCAAATATTCTTCTGCATTTCGAACGTAGAAGGGCGCCATCATCGAGCTGGGCTGTCGGAGCATCTCCGAATAATTATTGGGCACACATTGCAGCGCCGCCAGATGTATGAGCCGCTCGAATTGGCGCCCGAGCCGGCCCCTTTCGAACGCATCGATGGTACAGGAAGAGCGCAAGAGCATCTCCACGAGCGCGGTCACCGGCTGGCAGTCTTGGGCCGAGATGGCCACCGGCGCAAAACGGACCGGATCGGAAACGTCGATATTGAGCTCCTCGGCCAAGGTCTGCTCGATCACGCTGCGATTGAGGCGAACAAGCACATGCTCGCAGAGCCCGTGCCACCGAAACGCGAGCGAGCCAAAGGGATTGATGGGGGCGCACTGGCCGCCTTCGACGAGAAAGGATTGGCCGTCCATCGAGAATTCGCAATGGCCCGAGATGAGCAGATCGAGATAATAATATTGGTCGAATTCATCCGGCCGATCGATGAGGAAATCGCTGTCGCAGACCAGTTGGATGAAATCCACTTGGCTGGCGCCGACCAGGACAGGACGGTGATGGAGCCGAATGTCGTTCGGACGGGTGTGGATGCGCAGATAGGTTCCTTCGTTCGTGGCGCTGATATAGTCGCTGCAGGCGTCGTAGTTGACAAAGGAGCGGACGGCTCCGTCGTGAGCCCAAACATCCCGGCTGAGTTCGATAAAGTTGCCCATCGCCATCTATCCGTATCTCGATCTGAAGCCCGAAGCGGGAATATGCGGGCAATGTTATGAAAAGTCAGCACCCTTCTAGAAGCTAGAGCTGGGATCGAGCGCAGCGACACCGGCGGTGTCGCCGCTCGGATCGCGCAGCGGGTGGGTGCGATTGGGGTCGTCGCGGTCGACCGTGGGCATGCGGAACGGGCCGACACCCATGACCGCGCGATCGGAAGTACAGCCACATTTTCCGTGTGGCGCCAATATCCCGACCCCGTCCGGTCGAAATGCAATCATTGCGGTCATAGTAAACCGATTGCGGCGTGCATGATAGCTCGGGCGCTCATCCGATGCTTGGAATGAGACTTGGCAATGCGTCCGGCACGGCTTGCACGAAGGAACTTCGATTTCCCTCAAGATCGTGAACAAGTCAAAAAACGCACAATATTTGTGATCATTCATAGTATCGGAAAACAGAAGTATAGAATAGTCTATATTATATCGATATTGTCTTAATATACTTATCTTGCCGGCGGTGTGCTTCGTGTACTTAAAAAGGGGAGGATATGTCTAAAATAAATTTCATCAAAGCGGCCTTGCTCGCTGGATCGGCGTTGTCGTTTATGGCTGCCCCGGCTTCCGCCCAGGAGACGGCGACGACATCGTCCAACGACGAAATCGTCGTCACGGCCCAGAAGCGGACCGAACGGCTGATGGACGTGCCGCTGTCGGTGAGCGCCGTTTCGGGCGATCAGCTCAAGAAGCAGGGCATTACCGAGGCGGCGCAGCTGTCGAAGCTGGTTCCCGGCTTCACCTATCAGGAATCGAATTACGGAAGCCCGATTTTCACCATCCGCGGCGTCGGCTTCTTTGACGGCGCGATCGGCGCCGGGCCGACGGTCACGACCTATATCGATCAGGTGCCGCTGCCCTATCCGATAATGGCGCGCGGCGCGACGCTCGACCTCGAACGGGTCGAGGTGCTGAAGGGGCCGCAGGGCACATTGTTCGGGCAGAACTCGACCGGCGGCGCGATCAACTACATCGCCGCCAAGCCGACGCCCGATCTCGCCGCCGGCGCGACCGTGAGCTACGGACGCTTCAATGCGGTGGATGCGGAAGCCTATTTGAGCGGGCCGTTGAGCAGCACCCTGCGTGCGCGTCTGGCCGTACGGGGCGAATTCGCCGACGGTTGGCAGAAGAGCCTCACGCGCCCCAACGATCGCTTCGGCAAGAAGGAATTCTACAACGGCCGCCTGCTGGTCGACTGGGAGCCGTCCGATACGGTGAGCTTCAGCCTGAATGCGAGTGCATGGCAGGACAATTCGGAAGTCTTGGCAGGGCAGCTTCAGCAATTCGCGCCGCTTTTTCCGGCGAACCCGTTCACGCAGTTCGTCCACGACGCCCTGAGCGCCGCACCCATCCGCCTGGACAGCGCGCGCTGGGCCGATTGGACGCCGGGAACCGGGCACAAGGACCACACCTTCTACATGGGCGCGTTACGCGGCGATTGGCGTATCTCGGAGGAGGTCACGCTGACATCGATCACCGCTTATTCGAAGCTGGTGGCGCATCATCCGTTCGATCCCGACGGCGCCGCCTTCCAGAACTTCTCGGTCCCGCAACGCAATGGCCTGGTTACCTCTTTTTCGGAGGAGCTCCGGCTGGCCGGAACGATGGACCGGCTGAAATGGATGCTGGGCGGCAACTATCAGCACGACGTTTCGAACGAGGCGAGCCTGGTGCTCAACGATGCCACCAACGGCGTCGTTCCCACGCCTCTGGGGCCGGTATACCAGGACAGGACCGCCTACATCTTCAACCAGCAGCCGACGACCTGGGCCGTGTTCGGGAGCGTCGACTATGAGCTGACCGATCAGCTTACGGCCCAATTGTCCGGGCGCTATACGAAGCAGAAGCGCCATTTCAACGGATGCCTCCGGGATGCCGGGCCCGGAAACTTCGGCGTCAGCGCGGCGGTCGCGTTTCTCGGATTGTCGGAGCTGCTTTCGGGCTCCCCATCGACGATCGGGCCGAACGACTGCCTGACGATGAACGATGATACGCCGAGCGCCTCACCCCCGTTCAAGCCGATTCAGGCGTTCAAGCAGTTCAGCGAGGACAATGTGTCCTGGCGTGCCAGCCTGAACTGGAAACCGGACAACGACAGCCTGCTCTACGTCTATGCCGCCAAAGGATATAAGGCCGGAACATACTCGACCCCGCCCGGCGTCGTGTCGTCGGAGTTCGATCCGATCAGGCAGGAATCGGTGATGGCGGTCGAAGGGGGCGTCAAGCATTCGTTCGGCCGCCGGGTGGACGTAACCGCCGCCGTCTATCACTATGATTACAAGGACAAGCAGCTCATCGGCGTCGCCGCCTATCCCATTTTCGGCAATCTGCCGAAGCTGGTCAACATTCCCAAGTCGCGGGTCTGGGGCGCCGAGTTCGAGGTTACCGCGCGGCCGATCGATCACCTTCGCATCCAGGGGGGCGTGAGCTACGTCAACTCGCGCGTGAAGAAGGATCCGGCGATCCCGCTCGATCCCTTCGGCAATGTCGTCTCGTACGTCGGCGAAGCCTTCCCCAACACGCCGAAATGGCAGGTCGTCGGCGACGCCGAATATGGCATTCCCCTTTCAGGAACGGCGCAGGCCTTCATCGGCGGTTCGCTCAGCTATCGCGGCAAGAGCAACGCGGGCTTCGGCGAGCGCGTGGAATATACCCTGCCGAGCTATGCGCTGATCGATGTTCGTGCCGGCGTCGAATGGGATAAATGGCGGGCGCAGGTCTGGGGCCGCAACATCACCAATAAATATTATTGGGTAAACGTATCCCACCTTCTCGATACCGTCGACCGGACGCCAGGCATGCCGGTCACCTACGGCATCACCTTGGGCTATCGCTTCTGACTGGAGGGCACGGCGCGGTGATGCAAGTCGAGGGGTTCGAAGACCGGACGGCGATCGTCGCCAGCGCGATCATCGATGTCGATGGCACATATCATGGGAACTAGGCAGTTGCGTCGATACGGAACTTAGTAATATTTTCGTATAGTTTTGTATTTGTCTAATAGGACATTTTATTATGAATATTGTCTAATAGAAACATTATGAAAACATGAATTCTACTCCGCGTAAAACAGAAAGTAATATTATGGCGACGACATTGGATGTCGGTTATGGCCTAGGAAATACCAAGACGCTGCTCGACGGCTTGGATGATGAGGCGTTGGCATTGGTCGACGCCGCGGATGCACTGGTGCCGGTCTTGGAAGAACGGGCGGAAGAGGTCGATCGCAGCGGTCACGTATCGGCCGACGTGTTCAAGAAGCTCGTCGATGCCGGATTCATCCGGGTTGGCGTGCCCAAACGGCTGGGCGGCTTCGGGCAGAGGCTTCAGACGCTGATCGCGATCTGCGCGGCATTGGGGCGAGGATGCGGCTCGACGGCATGGGTGACGCAGATTGTCGCCGGCTCGTGCATGATGGTCAGCCTATTCGGCGGGCGCGCCCAACGTGAAGTCTGGGAAGACAATCCCGATGTGGGTGCGTGTGCGTCGCAAGGCAAGCCTCGGACGATCGCGCGCGTCGAGGGCGGGTATCGCATCTCGGGACAATGGTCCTACCTCTCCGGAGTCGAACATGCCGGCTGGGCTTTGCTGGGAATGCTCGACACCAGCGCCACTCCTCCGGACATGTTGTTCGGCCTGGTCCCCGTCGCCGACGGCATTGTCGAGCAGACGTGGAATGTGGCCGGCATGCGGGGCACCGCAAGCAACACCTTGGTCCTGGATGATTATTTCGTTCCGGATTATCGCATTTGTTCCTTCAGCGAAGTGATGGAGGGCAATCCGCCCAGCGAATTCCGGGATGAGCCGGTAACCCGCATGCCATTTGGTCCCGCCGTCGAGCTTGGCTTGCTGGGCCCTCCGATCGGAGTGGTGCAAGGTGCGCTGGAACATGTGCTCAAGCTTTCGCCCAAGCGCGGCATCACCTACAGCACCTATCCGTCGCAGAACGTCTCCACGGCCTTCCAGGTCCAAGTCGCCGAAGCGGCGGCCAAGCTCGAAGCGGCGCGGGCGCTGACCCTGCGAATGAGCAGAGAAATCGACAACGCCGCTCTCCAAAATCAGCGGCTGGAATATATCGACAACACCCGCATCAGGGCCACCATCGGCTGCGCCGGCGTGCTTCTCCGCGAAGCCATGCAAATTCTCACGCAGGCCCACGGGACGTCCACCTTTGCGCAGGCCAATCCGTTGCAGCGAATGTGGCGGGACGTGAATGTCGGAACCAGCCACGGCATGGTCACCGCGGCATTGGGCTATGAAGTTTTCGGAAAGGCGCTGGTCGGCAGCGACGAAAGGATCGCGCCTTTGATCTAATTCGCCAACAGATCATTTTCACGCGCGTGATCAAGCGACGCGCAAAGTGCTTCGACTGCCTCTTGTGAGGAATGACAATAGGAGACCATGATGATTACCGACGGCGTAGAAGGTAAATGGATCGGAATTTTTGCTGAATTGTTCGCGGCCAGCGACGTGTGCGCCGGGGAGTCCGCGGCTATTCTATCCGAGACGCAAACCCGACAGCAGAATGTAAAACTTGTGGAGCTCGCGCTCCATCAGCTTGGCGCCAAGCCTTTCCACGTCGTCATTCCTACGCCTCCGCAGACGGTGAACGTGGCGGTGCGCTCGACCGGCGCGTCGGATGCGCTGCGCGGCCAGGACGCAGCCATTCAGGCGCTGGCCAATGCCGACTTTGTCGCCGACATGACGGTAGAGTTGCTGCTCCACGCGCCGGAACTGCCCCGCATCCTGGCGGGTGGCGCGCGCGTGCTGAGCCTCAGCAACGAGCATCCGGAAGTGTTTGAGCGGATCCGCTATGATCCGAGTTGGGAGGAGCGCGTCGTGGCCGGTATGCAGATGCTCGGCAAGGCGCAGACCATGCACGTGATGTCCGAGGCCGGCACCGATCTCACCGTGCGGATCGACGGCGCCCCCGCTCTGGGCGGCTGGGGCAATGCGGCGCGACCCCACAAGGTGGGCTCGGCGCCGGGCGCTCTCGTCGCCTTCTATCCCAAGGCGGGCACCGTGAGCGGACGCATCGTCCTCGACAAGGGCGACATCAATCTCACGTTCAAGCGCTACATCGAGGATCCGATCCGGCTCACCGTCGAGAATGACTATATTGTCGAGGTTGAAGGCAATTCGCTCGACGCCGAGTTGATGCGGTCCTATTTCTCGGCCTGGGGCGATCGCGAAGCCTATGCCATCTCCCATCTCGGCTGGGGAATGACCCCCGGGGCCCGCTGGGACTCTCTGATCATGTACGACAAGGCAGACGTGAACGGATCGGAATTGCGGTGCTTTGCGGGCAACTTCCTCTTATCGACCGGCGCCAATGAGGCGGCGGGACGCCATACGCTGGGCCATTTCGATATCCCCATGCGGGGCTGCACCATAGCTCTGGACAACAATGTGGTGATCGACCGCGGCGTCCTGCAAGCGCCCTTGGCCTGAATGGCCGCCAGCGCACTGTACGGCACAGGACGTCCGAAACTCTGTTCGAGACGACGTGCCGTTCCGGCGGCCTTGTCGCCGCCCGCGTCGTGAAGCGTAACAAGATTACGAAGAACGTATAAAATAGGAGATCATCGAAATGTCGACGAACGCTCAAAGCAATCGCACAGAGGCTGCTCAAACGGAGAAGTTTGTTCGGCCACTTAAAATGATCGCCTTGTTCGGAGGAGCAAACGAAATCAGTAAGGCGGCGGCACACTTTATAACAAAGCATAACCCGGATGTCGCCTTGCGTCTCCTTGTTCGGAGGGAGGAGGCGCGTGATGAGCTAAAGAGTGTCTTTCCCAACGCCGATATTCGGATCGCGGACTATTTCGACAAAGAATCGCTTGTTAACGGCCTTGCCGGCGTGGATGCTGTGTTTGTAATCACGCCCGACTTTTTCGATGAAACCGCCGCAATGACAAATTTCGCCGAGGCGGCCAAAGCCGCCGATGTTCAGCATGTCATTCGGCTGACAGGTGATCCGCCAGGTAAAACGATAGACCGCGTTCCGGACTTCATCAAACGCGCTGGTAACGTGCCCTCCATTCAGCATCTATACGCGCGCGCCGTGCTCGACGCCAGCAAGCTTCCGGTCACTTATCTTAACAGTGCCGCCTTTTTCATGCATACTTTGACTACGCCTTTAGTCTCCTACGCAATCAAGAAAGATCGTGTTCTAGCGATGCCGTTCGATAGAAAGATGACTTTCGTAGACAAGGTTGATATAGGAGAATGCGCTGCGACGTTGTTATTGTCGAATGATCGTCGTCATATCGGCGCTTCATATCATCTCAACAACGGCCACGACCTATTATATTTCAAAGATATTGCCGCGATGCTGAGCGATATTCTGCAAGAGGAAGTTCGTTATGACGATAGCGAAGAGGCGTTCCGCAAATACAACGCTGATGGTCTGAAGGCCCTTCTTAAAAATCCAGAGGCGGACACTTTGATCTTGGAGATGTTCAAGTTTGAGAAGGCGCATGAACATGCCTGGCGAAGGTCTGACATTGTGGAATATCTTTTGGGACGACCGGCGAAAAAGCTGCGAGATTGGTTGAAAGCCAATGTGAAGGAGTTTGACAGGGTATAGGTTCTCGGCCGCAACAGCCCGGCGCAAAGCTGGGCTGTTGCGCGCGACCGGGGTACCGCGCCGCCCTGTCGCCTCGAACGACCGTTGCGGGTGATGGCCCTGGGCTTAGACCTTGTCGGCGTAGAGCAGCCGGCCCGGGCCGAGTTGGTAGAGCACATATTGGAGGTTGGTTTCGCTCAACGCGAAGCACCCTTCGCTGCGCCCCAGTTTGCCATATTGCTCGGCGACCTTGGGTTCGGCATACCAAGCGCCGTGCACGACGATCGCGCGGCCGAGCGCGTTGCTGTTGCTCGGGTCCAGCCCGGTGAGCCGCAGCGAACGGCCATATTTGCCGAAATAGATGTCGCCGGTGACATAGGCGCCGGCCGACGAGGCCTCCGAGCCCACCTCGTTGGAGAAACGCTCGAGCCAGCCCGAATGCATCGGATCGGAGCCGCGGCCGTGCGCGACATGATAATCGGTCACCATGCCGTTGAGCAGATTGACGAGATAGAAGCGCGGATCGTGCGAAGCCTTGGAGAAATCGGCAATGGCGATGGTGTCGCGGTGAGCGATCCACGGCCTGGAGTCGAGCGCCGCCTTGGCACGCCCGAGCAGCAGCGGATTGATCGCGGGCTTGGGAAATGGCGCGGGCAGCATCGCCGTCGCCGCGGCGACCGGACGCGCGGCGGCCAATAGGCCTGCGGCGGCTCCCCCCTGGAGCAAATGTCGACGGCTAAGAACCAACCCGCTCTCCCCGGAAACCTCGTTGAATACCATTTTGCCGCCAAATTTCAATGCGCTGGCGGACCGGCGTCGTAAACTCACCGCACCATGGACTCGTCTCGTCGCACGGTGAAGGTCGCATGGTGAAGAACAAGTCTTAAGAAAGTTTAACGTTCCTTCGCCGGGAATCATCGCCCGCGACGGCACGTAGTTTTGCGACATGCCGGGCCGGAAACAGCGCCCGCCAGCCTCTTATCGGCCGTTACCGTAATTCGTGCCTATGCGGTTTCTACGGTGGTCAGGAAGCGCGGAAATCGGCCGATTCTGCGCGCATTGCGGTGATTACCGTATTCGCCGATCCGACTATTTTTACGCGCGCGCACGTTTATAAAGTTTCGCACTGCCCGGTGTAAATCGCGCTTCGGCCGATCTGATCCAGGCTACGGCGGCAGGACCCCCACTCCTGCCGCCGACTTTATATGGAGCGACTTTCTGCCCGGCGTGCCGGTTTTCGGTCTTGCAGGGGATGAGTTATGGCTCTGGATTATGAATGTGATCTCGGGCACGGAGCTGCGGCCGTTCCGAGGAGCCGAGGGGGGAAGTACGCTGTTTCAAAACAACGTTTACGTCGTTGACGACGATCGCGAAGTCCGCCGCTCCCTGAGCTTCCTGCTCGGTACCGCCCAATTGAATTCACGGCCGTTCGGAAGCGGCGTCGATTTTCTGGAAGCATTGGACGATCTGAAGCCGGGCTGCGTGCTTCTCGATATTCGCATGCCCGAGATCGATGGGTTCCACGTCATGACCGAGCTGGCACGACGCCACATCGAATGGCCGGTGATCGTGATGACCGGCCATGGCGAGGTTTCGGTGGCGGTGCGGGCGATGAAGCTCGGCGCAGTGGATTTCATTGAAAAGCCGTTCGAAGAAGCGGTATTGCTGAGCAGCCTGGAGCGCGCCTTCGTGCTGCTCAAGGATCGCGGCGAGACCGCGGAGCGCAAGCAGAATGCGCAAGAGCGGGTGAATGCCCTGACCGGACGGGAGAAGGAAGTGCTGCAGGGCCTGATGGCCGGGATGGCGAACAAGCTGCTTGCCCGCCGGCTCGACATCAGCCTGCGAACGGTCGAGATGCATCGCGCGAACATGATGGATCGGCTGAGCGTCAAGAGTCTGGCCGAGGCATTGACTCTCGCGGTGCAGGCGGGTGTCGAGCCCCTCGATGCGGGGAAATAGGCGGGCTGGTGTCGCAGGAGCGCGATCCGATCGGCGGGCCGCCCGTGCAGGGCATTGCGTTCGTTGGCAGCGACAAGGATGCGGCCGAGATCGAGGCGTTGCTGCGTGAGGAAGCGATCGAGCTGAGACGCTATAGCCTCGCAGCATTGTGCGAGGCGATCGGCGACGGCGGCCTTTCGAACGGAGACGGGCTCCTGATCGGACTGATCGCGGAACGTGCGCTTTCGCCGGCCAACGTCAAAAAGCTTCGCAAAAGCGTAGCCGCCCAGCCGGAGTGGTCGGACGTGCCGCTCCTGCTCATCGCCGGGCGCGACAGGCTGGACGCTTTGCCGGAACTGCTTGAATTCGGACAAGTGCGGATGATCGAGCCGCCGCTGCATCGCGGCCTGCTGCTGCGCGCGGTACGGTCCGCCAATCGGTCGCGTGTGTTCCAGCACCGCGGCGAGGCCCTGATCGAGCAGCTGTGCAAAGAGGCGGAGGAGCGCAAGGCCGGCGAGGAACGGCTGCGCGAGAGCGAGGAGATCTACCGTCAAACCGTCGAGCTCAGCGGACAAATAATATTTACGGCTGATCGCAGCGGAAACACCAAGAGCGTGGGGGAACGCTTTCACGAAGTCACGGGCACCCCTAAGTCGATACCTCCGCGGGAATTGCTCCCGAAGCTTGTGCACCCTGAAGACTTTGACCGGGTGTTCCAAAGTTGGAAACGCGCAGTGCGGACCGGCGAGCCCCTCTCCCTGGAATTTCGAATACGCGTCGCCGACGGCTCCTATCGCATATTCAACACCTATGTGGTGCCGCGCTGCGACGACGCGGGTCGCGTCGTGCGGTGGTACGGCTTCGCCGAGGACGTCACCGACCGGAAGGAGGCGACCACCGCCTTGGGCCGGGCCGAGGAGCGTTACCGTCTTGCGGCGCGCGCGACCAACGATGCCATTTGGGACTGGAACCTGCTGACCGGCCATATCGCCTGGAGCGACGCCGCCGCAGCCTATCTGGGAAGCGAGCCGGTGGACAATTCCACCATCCAATGGTGGGAGCAGGTCATCCATCCCGACGACCGTCAGCGCGTGCTCCGCAGCATTTATGGAGCGATCAACAGCGACAAGTTGCGCTGGTCGGCCGCCTATCGCATGCGCAAGGCCGACGGCGACTACGCCTATGTCTACGACCGCGGCTTCATCATCCGCGACGATCAGGGCGTGGCGGTGCGCGCGGTCGGCGCGGTGGTCGATCTGACCGAACGGCGCCGCTCCGAAGCCGAGCTGCGCCGCACCCAGGCCGAGCTGATCCATGTTTCCCGCGTCAGTGCGATGGGGACGATGGCCTCGACCCTGGCCCATGAGCTCAATCAGCCGCTCACTGCGGTCACCAGCTACGTGCGCGGCTGTCGCCGGCTGCTGGCGGACCTCAAGGATCCGGCGGTCGATCAGGTGTGCCAGGCATTGGAATATGCGGAGGCCGGTGCGCTTCGTGCCGGCCAGATCGTCCGCCATTTGCGCGAGCTGGTCGCGCGCGGAACGGTGAATGTCGGCGCGGAGGATTTGAACAAGCTCGTCGAGGACGCAAGCGTCGTCGCCTTCGTCGACGAGCATCTGCACGGCATCAGCCACCGGATCGAGATCGATCGCGACGCGAGCTGGGTGGAAGCGGACCGCATTCAGATTCAGCAAGTCCTGATCAACCTGATCCGCAATGCGGTTCAGGCGCTGCAGCATGCCGAGCAGCGCGAGGTGCTGATTTCCGCGCGCGCGGAAACCGACGACATGATCGAGATAAGCGTCGCGGACAGCGGCAGCGGAATTGCGGATTCGATCCGCGACGCGCTTTTCTCGCCTTTCAACAGCACCAAGACCGAGGGGATGGGCATCGGCCTTTCGATCAGCCGCACGATCATCGAAGCGCATCACGGCAGGATCTGGGCCGAGGACGGCAAGAGTGGCGGCGCCGTGTTCCGCTTCACGCTGCCGCGCGCCGAAGTGCCAAGCGAGGATCTGCTCGAGGGCCGCGAGTTGGAGGCCGAGCGGCGCCGCGCGGTTTGAGGCGCGCCGTTTCGGCGAGCCACCCGTTGCCGTGATCGGCTTTGGACCCTAAATCGGTGGACTATGACGGAACAGCAAGCGACTCTGGCCGGCGGATGTTTCTGGTGCACCGAAGCGATCTTCAAGGACGTGATCGGCGTGTCGAAGGTCGAAAGCGGCTATACCGGCGGCGCGATGGCCGATCCCGATTATCGTCAGGTCTGCGGCGGCGATACCGGCCATGCCGAGGCGGTGCGCCTGTGGTTCGACCCCGGCGTCATCGCCTATGACGATATTCTCGACATATTCTTCGCCACCCACGATCCCACCCAGCTCAACCGGCAGGGCAATGATGTCGGCACCCAATATCGTTCGGCGATTTTTCCGCATGACGCGGCCCAGGAGGCCGCCGCGCGGCGCGCCATCGTGCGGACGCAAGCGGAGTGGGCCCAGCCGATCGTCACGACCATCGAGCCGCTGTCGATCTGGTATCCGGCCGAAGACTATCATCAGGATTATTTCGAGCGGGACGCCGGCCGCAATCCCTATTGCGCCGCGGTGATCGCACCCAAGCTGCGCAAGTTCCGCAAGAGCTTCGCCGAGCGGCTCAAGAACGCCGAGGCTGCGCGTTAAAGAGCGGCCGGCGCGCTCGCACGCGCCAGCCTGTCGTTGATCGCAAGCCCCAGGCCCGAACGCGGTATCGGCGCGATCGCGATCCGCGGTCTGGGCCCTGCGTCGGCCTCGTGCAGCCGATCGAACAGCGCGGCGGCCGCCTCGACCAGATCGCCGGCCGCGCTCAATGTCGCGTCGCCGGCGACGCTGCCGAAACCGATCAGCCACTCGTCCGCCCCGGCGCGTTCCGCCTCGAGACGCAACGGCTTGGCCGGCGCATAGTGGCTCGCCAGCTGGCCCGGCGCTTCCACGCCGCCCGGGGCACGATCGAGCGCGATGCCAAGCTCGGCCTCGCCGATGGGCCCGCGGCGCAGCAGGCGCACCCTGTCTCCCGATATGCCGAGGATGGTCGATTCCAGACCGATTCCCGCCGATCCCGCATCGAGGATCAAGGGAATCCGGTCGCCCAGGCTTGCCAGCACATGCTCGGCGCGCGTCGGGCTGATCCGGCCGCTGGCGTTGGCGGACGGCGCGGCGAGCGGCCGGCCGCTCGCTTCGAGCAGCGCGCGCATCGCCGGATGGGCGGGAACGCGAACCGCTATCGTGGGCAGTCCCGCGCTTGCCAGCGATGCGACCGGCGCCGATGCGCGGCGCGGCAGGACGAGGGTCAGCGGCCCGGGCCAGAAGCGCTCGGCGATCGACCGCGCCAGCGCGTCGAACGTCACCAATTCCTCCGCCGCTTCCAGGCTTTCGACATGGACGATCAGCGGATTGAATTTAGGCCGTCCCTTGGCGGCGTAGATGCGCGCCACGGCCTCGCCGCTGGTCGCGTCGCCGGCCAGCCCGTACACCGTCTCGGTGGGAACCGCCACCGGCAGTCCGCGCCGGATCAGGTCCGCCGCCTCGGCGATCGCAGCGGCATCAACGCGCAGGATCCGCGTTGCAAAGACGTCGTTCGTCACCATCCCCTATCGGCTATCCCCAGGGCGAGGATCGGGCAAGGCCCGGCTCGCGTGCGATCTGGAGCGATGGCCTGAGCGATGCGATCAGGCGGGCGTCTTATCCACGAGATCCTCGACATCCAGCCCGAGCCGCCGGATCTGCGCCGCGATGGCGGGCCAGCGATGATCGAGGAAGTCGCGGCGCTCCGCATCTCGGAGCCGTGCGGCGGCGCCCTGGGCGACGAACATGCCGATGCCGCGCTTGACGATGATCAGCCCTTCCTCCTGGAAGCCATGATAGGCTTTGGCGACGGTCAGCGGATTGGCGCCGTAATCCGCGGCCAGCGCGCGCACCGACGGCAGCGGATCGCCGTCCCTGACGCGGCCGTCGAGGATCATCGCCGCAATCGTGTCGCGAACCCGCAGATAGACCGGACGCTCGTCTTTCGCCATAGCTGCCATGCTGTACTAACACAGCATGGCAGGTCAAGCATCCGCGCCGATCAGCCACCGGCGGCGGCGCGCCACTCCGACCATATTTCGTCCAGCTCGGGCCGATCGCGCTCCTCCAGGGCGGCGCCGGCCGAGCCGATGAACACGAAGCCGGCGATGCGTTCCTCGCCGCTTCCGAACGCGGCGGTCACCGCGGCCGAATAGGTTGCCCAGCCGGTCACCCAGCCGGCGCAATAGCCGAGCGCGGCGGCGGCGGAGAGCAGGTTCATGCAGGCGGCGCCGCAGCTCAGCTGCTGCTCCCAGAGCGGGATCCTGGCCTCGCCCTTGGGCGAGAAGAGCAGGACCACGAGCTCGGGCGCCTGATGCGCGAAGCGCTCGGCGGCTTCGAGCTCGAGCCGGCCGGGGGACGGGTTGTCGCTGGCGTAGGCGCGCTGGAGCAACGCGGCGAAATCGGCACGGGCCGCGCGCGGCACGTGCACGAACCGCCAGGGGTGGAGCTTGCCGTGATCCGGCGTGCGCGCGGCGACGGCGATGATGCGGCGAAGCTCCTCGGCCGTCGGACCCGGGGCGACGAGGTCGCGCGGACGGCACGAGCGGCGCGTGGCGAGGAAGGTCAGCAAGGAGGTTTGATCGTTGAACATGTCCGCGCGGCTAACATCCTCCGGCGGCGACAACAATCTGCTTCACAAGCGCGCGGCCTGCGCTAGTCTGCCGCCATCTTCCGCCCGCTGCGGCCGTACCCATTGCGGAGAGTCCTGTGGCCACCGATACCGTCATCGCTCTCCTTGCAACCGGCTTCCTCGCTTTTCTCCTCGCCGGCGGCGCAATCGTCGGTTCCAGCCGGGACGCCGAATTCGCCGGCCATCCCAGGGGACTCTATGTCCTGTTCTTCGCCGAGATGTGGGAGCGCTTCTCCTACTACGGGATGCGCGCCCTGCTGATCTTCTATCTCACCAAGCATTGGCTGTTCGCGGACGGGCCGGCCAATCTGATCTACGGCGCCTACACCTCTCTGGTCTACATCACGCCGCTGCTCGGCGGCTATATCGCCGACCGCTATCTGGGCCAGCGCAAGGCCGTTCTGTTCGGGGGCCTGCTGATCGCCTGCGGCCATTTCCTGATGGTGTTCGAAGGGACGGGCGGTCAGAGCGATCCGACCATCAACATCTTCTGGCTCGCCTTGAGCTTCATCATCGTCGGCACCGGCTTCCTCAAGGCCAGCATCTCGGTGATCGTCGGCCAGCTCTATCCGCGCACCGACGTGCGCCGCGACGGCGCCTATACGATCTTCTACATGGGCATCAACGTGGGTGCCGCGATCGGCACCATCCTGGTCGGCTATCTCGGCGAGACTTACGATTGGAGCTACGGCTTCGGGCTCGCCGGCTTCGGCATGCTGCTCGGCCTCGCGGTGTTCGTGCGGGGCCGGCCGCTGCTGCTTGGCCGGGGCGAAGCGCCGGATCCGCAAGCGCTGGCCAGGCCGGTCGCCGGCATCAGGCTCGAATGGCTGCTCTATCTGGTCGGGATCGGCGGCATCGTCGTCATGTGGATGCTCATCCAATATCAGAATGTCGTCGGCTGGCTGCTGCTGCTGTCGGGCGTCGTGATGCTGATCTACATCCTCGCCGTCGCGTGGAAGTTTCCGAGCGAGGATCGCGATCGGATCTTCGCGATCATCTTCCTGATCGCCCTGCAGCCGGTCTTCTGGGGCCTGTTCGAGCAGGCCGGCGGATCGCTGAACCTGTTCACCGACCGCTATGTCGATCGGTCGGGCGTGCCGGCCTCGCTGTTCCAGTCGATCAACCCGATCTACATCGTGCTGCTGGGCCCGCTGTTCGCATGGTTGTGGACCAGCCTGGGCCGGCGCGGGCTCGAGCCCTCGACGCCGGCCAAGTTCGGTCTCGCGCTGCTGCAGGTCGGTTTCTCTTTCCTGGTGCTGGTCTGGGGCGCGCACGCATTCGGAATCGGAAATGCCACGCCCGTCATCTTCATTTTCCTCATCTATCTTTTCCAGACCACCGGCGAATTGTGCCTGTCGCCGGTCGGCCTCAGCGCGATGAACCGGCTGGCGCCGCGTCAGATGGCCGGGCTGATCATGGGGGCGTGGTTCTTCGCCACCGCCGGCGGCAATTTCGTCGCCGGCAAGATCGGCGAGGCCACCGGCGCCGAACATGTCGGCAAGGCCGGCGGTGCGGCGGCCAAGGCGCTGGTCCTCGACGTCTATGCGACGATCGGATGGATCACCATTGCGGTCGGCGTCGGGGTGATGCTCGTCGCGCCGCTGGTCAAGCGGCTGATGCACCTCGACAGCCTCAAGGACGAAGATGCGCCCGCGCCCGGTCCGCTGGGCGAGCGCGACCCCGGCGTGCAGCCGGCCTGATCGTCGCGAGTGGATTGATGCGCCTGCCGCTTATGGCCGTCCTGGTTGCGGCATCCATGGTCTCGGCCTGCTCGAACGCGCCGCCGCCCAAGGCCGCGCCGGAGCCGGTGGCCGCTGCCGCGAAAGCGGACGAAGCGCCATATCCGTCGACCTACCGGCCGCTGCCGGGCGTGCCGACCGCCATCACCGGCGCGACGATCTTCACCGGCGAAGGCCAGCGGATCGACAACGGCACGATCGTGATGGCCGATGGGATCGTGCGCGCGGTCGGCGGCGCCGATACGCCGGTGCCGGACGGCGCGACGCGCTACGACGCGCGCGGCAAATGGGTCACGCCGGGCGTGATCGACGTCCACAGCCATCTCGGCGTCTATCCCACCCCCTTCGTCGCCGGCCAGGATGACGGCAACGAAGCCACCGCGCCGGTGCGGGCCGAGGTTTGGGCCGAGCATAGCGTCTGGCCGCAGGATCCCGGCTTCACGCGTGCGCTGGTCAACGGCGGGATCACCACCCTCCAGATATTGCCGGGCTCCGCCGATCTGTTCGGCGGCCGAACGGTGGTGTTGAAGAACGTGCCGTCGCGCACCGTGCAGGGCATGAAGTTTCCCGGCGCGCCTTACGGGCTCAAGATGGCCTGCGGCGAAAATCCGAAAAGGGTCTATGGCGGCCGCAACCAGATGCCGCAGACGCGCATGGGCAATATCGCGCTCGACCGCCAGACCTGGATCCGGGCGCAGGAATATATCCGCAAGCGCGACAAGGATCCGAACACGCCGCGCGACCTCGCGCTGGAGACGCTCGCCGGCGTCCTCAAGGGCGACATCCTCGTCCACAACCATTGCTATCGCGCCGACGAAATGGCGCAGATGATCGACATGGCGAAGGAGTTCGGCTTTCGGATCACCGCTTTCCACCATGCCGTCGAAGCCTACAAGATCGCCGACCTGCTGCGCGCAAACGACATATGCGCGGCGATGTGGGCCGATTGGTGGGGCTTCAAGATGGAAGCCTATGATTCGATCAACGAGAATATCGCCCTGGTCCACAAGGCCGGCGCTTGCGCGATCGTGCATTCGGACGATCCCAACGGCATCCAGCGCCTGAACCAGGAGGCGGCCAAGGTGCTCGGCGACGCGCGGCGGATCGGCATCGTCATCCCGCCCGAGGAAGCGTGGGAATGGCTGAGCTACAATCCGGCCAAGGCACTCGGGATCGCCGACAAAACCGGCAGCCTCAAGCCCGGCAAGATGGCCGATGTCGTGCTGTGGAACGGCAATCCGTTCAGCGTCTATACGCGGCCCGAGCGGATCTGGATCGACGGCGCGCTGCTGTTCGACGGCAATGATCCCAAGCGGCGGCCGGTATCCGATTTCGAGCTTGGCCAGCCCGGCGAGGGCGACGTCAAATGAGGCGTCTCCTGCTCCTGCTCGCCTTGCTGGCGCCGGCGCCCGCGGCTGCCCAGACGACCGCCGTCGTCAACGGCCGGGTCGCGATCGGCGACGGATCGCCGCCGATCGAGAATGGCGTGGTGCTGATCCGCGACGGGCGAATCGTCGCGGCCGGCGCCGGCATCGCAATTCCCACCGGTGCCGAGCGCATCGACGCGGGCGGCAAATGGGTGACGCCGGGGATCGTCGCCGGTTTCAGCACCTTGGGCCTGGTCGAGGTCGAAGGCGTCGACCAGAGCAACGACATATCGGCGGGCGGTTCGCCTTTTTCGGCCGGCATCGACATCGCACCGGCCATCAATGCCGCGAGCACCGCCTTCGCGATCAGCCGCGCGCGCGGCGTCACGCGTGCGATCGTCGTTCCGGCCGCCGCCCGCACCATCTTCGCCGGGCAGGGGGCGTTGATCGACACCGGCGACGATCGCCAGGCCGTGTTCGTGCCGCGCGCCTTTCAGCTCGTCGAGCTCGGCGAGACGGGCGCGGCAAAGGCCGGCGGCAGCCGCGGCGCGGCCTTCGCCTTCTTCCGCAACGCGATGCTCGAGGCGCGCGACTATGCGCGCAGCCCCTCGACCTACGGCGGCCGCGACAACGACGCGCTGCTGATGCGGCTCGATGCCGCGGCGCTGGTCCCGGTCCTCAACGGCACCGTGAAGCTGGTCGTGCATGTCGAGCGCGCCGGCGACATTTTGCAGGTGCTCGATCTGAGGAAGGAGTTCCCGGCGCTCAAGCTGGTCCTCCTCGGCGCCGCCGAGGGCTGGCTGGTGGCGGACCGGATCGCCGCGGCGCACGTCCCGGTGCTCGCTTCGGCGCTGACCGATCTTCCCGAGGCGTTCGAGATGCTGGGCTCGACCGAATCCAACTTCGGCCGCCTCGAACGCGCCGGGGTCGCGGTCGCGCTGGCCGAACCCGCCTGGCAGCCGCGCAATGCGAAACAGTCGGCCGGCAATCTGGTCGCGCTGCAGACGGTGCCGGGCGCGACCGGCGTCGATTGGGACCATGCGCTCGCCGCGGTTACTTCGGGTCCGGCCGAAGCCATGGGCATGGGCGGCGACTTCGGTTCGCTGAAGCCCGGCCGGCGCGCCGACGTGGTGATCTGGGACGGCGATCCGCTGGAGCTGTCGTCGGCCCCGGTGCTGATGCTGATCGACGGCGCCCGGCAGCCGCTCGAAACGCGCCAGGGCAAGCTGCGCGATCGCTATCGCGATCTGGGACCTTCAGGATTGCCGCCGGCGTATCGAAAGTGAAGGCTCACTCTTCCGGGAAGAGCAACGCGTCAATCACGCGCGCCGTGGAGAATATGAACGACGCTGATCCGCTTTGCCTCGATACGGTAAAAGATCAGGTAGCTGCCATGAACACGTCGGCGAATCCCAAAATGCTCGTAGCGTGGAACGAGCGGATAACGTTCGGGCAGATCGCCAAGACCACGGGTCTTTTCAAGCAGTTCCTCAACAAAACTGCGAGCGCGTGCCGGGTTGTCCTGGGCGATATTGTCGCCGATGCGTTCAAGGTCTCCGAGCGCTTCCGCGGTCAGGACGACCTTCATTGCCCATCGCGGCTTTCGCTGGCGGTCGCATATTTGGCGTTCAGCTGAGCTGCCGCTTCATCGAGTTCGTAAACGCGGCCGCCGTCAGCATCGGCTAGGCCGCGAGCAATAGACGCGTCCAAGGCGGCAAGGCGCGTTTCTCGCTCGTGGACAAGCCGGACGCCCTCGCGCAGAATTTCGCTGCGCGAGTTGTATCGGCCCGTCTTCACGAGCTTGGAAACGACGGCTTCAAGCCGACTGCCGAGATCGACACTGCTGGCCACGAAACTCCTCCTTTCCCCCGCCCGCATAGCATGATTCAATAACTGTTATCAAATCGCGTCGATCAGGTGACTGACTCGGAATTGGCGGTCGACTCCGGTAGCCGGGGTTCCGGACTTCAGCCGATCGCGCTATGGACCGGCGATGAGAGACGGCTTCGGCACATGACGCGCAAGTTCTTCGGTACCGACGGCATCAGGGGCCGCACCAATGAAGCGCCGATGACGGCGGCGATGGCGCAGCGGGTCGGCCAGGCCGCGGGCGCGCATTTCCGGCGCGGCGATCATCGTCACCGGGTGGTGATCGGCAAGGATACGCGCCTGTCCGGCTATATGATGGAATCGGCGCTGATCTCAGGCTTCACCAGCGTCGGCATGGACGTGGTGATGGTGGGCCCGATGCCGACGCCCGCGGTGGCGATGCTGGCGCGATCGATGCGCGCCGACCTGGGCGTGATGATTTCGGCGAGCCACAATCCCTATGTCGACAACGGCATCAAATTGTTCGGCCCCGACGGCTATAAATTGTCCGACGCCGACGAGCTGGCGATCGAGGCGCTGATCGAGGCGCCGCCGCGGCTCGTGCCGGCGCCGGAGATCGGCCGCGCGCGCAAGATCGAGGACGCGCGCGGGCGCTACATCCATTTCGCCAAGTCGACCTTTCCGGAGGATTGCCGGCTCGACGGAATCAAGATCGTCGTCGATTGCGCGCATGGCGCCGCCTACCAGGTCGCCCCCGCGGCCTTGTGGGAGCTGGGTGCCGAAGTGGTGCCGATCGGAGTCACGCCCAACGGCCTCAACATCAACGACGGCTTCGGCTCGACTGCGCCGCAGGCGCTGCAGGAGAAAGTGGTCGAGGAAGGCGCGGATATCGGCATCGCACTGGACGGCGACGCCGACCGGCTGATCGTGGTCGACGAGAAGGGGAAGGTCGTGGACGGCGACCAGCTGATGGCGCTGATCGGCCTTTCATGGGCAGGGCGCGGGCTGCTTCAGGGCGGCGCCGTCGTCGCGACGGTGATGTCGAATCTCGGCCTCGAACGCTGCCTCGGCGCGCAGGACATCGGTCTCGTCCGCACCAGCGTCGGCGACCGCTACGTGCTCGAGGCGATGCGCGGCGGCGGCTATAATGTCGGCGGCGAGCAATCGGGCCATATCATCCTGAGCGACCATGCCACCACCGGCGACGGCCTCGTCGCCGCGCTTCAGGTGCTCGCGGCGCTGGTGGAGCGGGACATGCCGGCGAGCGCGCTGCTGCACCAGTTCGATCCCCTGCCGCAGCTGCTCAAGAACGTCCGCTTCGACGGCGGACAGCCGCTCGAAAGCGGCAGCGTCAAGGCGGCGATCGCCGACGCCGAAGCGCGCCTTTCGGGAACCGGGCGCCTGGTGATCCGCAAATCCGGCACCGAGCCGCTGATTCGCGTGATGGCCGAAGCGGAGGACCAGGCCTTGGTCGAGGAGGTCGTCGATCAGATCTGCGAGGCGGTCAAAGCGGCCTGACGAGACGATGCCCGACATGCGCACTGAACAATTGTTGGAGGACCATTCGTCCTCGACGGTCAGGAAGGGCCTGTGACGCCGCGGATCCTGATCATCGCCGGTTCGGATTCGGGGGGCGGTGCCGGCATCCAGGCGGATATCAAGACGGTGACGATGATGGCCGGTCACGCGATGACGGCGATCACCGCGCTGACCGCGCAGAATACGTTGGGCGTCGAGGCGGTGATGCCGGTCCCCGCCGAGATGGTCGTCAAGCAGATCGACGCGGTCGTCGCCGACATCGGCGTCGATGCGGTGAAGATCGGCATGATCGGATCGGCCGAGGTCGCCGAAGCGGTCGCGGCCGCGCTGGACTCGCTGGCGTCGATCCCGATCGTGTTCGATCCGGTGATGGTGGCGACCAGCGGCGATACGCTGGCCGATCCTGAAGCCGTCGCCATGTTCGACCGATTGATCGCGGTGTCGAGCCTGGTCACGCCGAATCTTTCCGAGCTGGCGCTGCTGACCGGACGGGCGCTGTACAATGCGGCCGAAATGGAGACGGCGGCGCGCGCCCTGGCCGATCGTACCGGTGTCGCCGTCCTCGCCAAGGGCGGCCATCTCGCCGGCGAGAGCATCATCGACTTTCTGGTGATGCCGGACGGGCGCGACACGCGCTGGGAGGATGAGCGGATCGACAGCCGCAACACGCACGGCACCGGCTGCACGCTCGCCAGCGCGATCGCGACCGGCCTCGCGCGCGGCGTGGCGCTGGACGACGCCGTCGAGGCCGCGCGCGGCTTCGTGCGTCGGGCGATTCTGGCCGCGCCGGGGTTCGGCGAAGGCCACGGGCCAATGGCGCATTGGGCGGGCGTCGAAGGCTAGATTCGCGGCGGGATGAGGGCCGATCAGCCCCGTCTCGAACAGCCGAGAGGATTATTTCAGGTCCTCTAATCCGTTCGGGCCAAGCCCGTCCGACTACACCGCGTTGTGGGTGCGTGGCATCTAGCGATCTGGCACAGCAAATCCGGTGGCAAGCGCGTTCTGGTCCGTTATGGACGTTCCAGTGGCGCAACGTATCCGATTTTTTGCAGCAGGTGCTGCCGCAGTCCTCTTGTCAGGATGTGGGCAATACCTCGGTGACTATGCAGTCGAGGGTGTAAGGATCGTGCCTGAGCTGCCTCTTCCGTTCGGACGCGAGATCACCCCCTACGGACAGTACCTTCAGGTCAACATTTCTTCGACTACAAGCTTAACTGCGATCAGCGATAAGGTTGATGGCGTCTATGTGCATGCGGACTTTTGCCCGCTTCGCGATTCTCATCGCTTGATTGCCTTTCGTCCGGTTGGTCTGGGCGGCGAGGATTTGGGACTTCCGTCTTCAGCGCCGCAGCAGCGATCAGACCCCGACGGACGGTATCACTACCGAATCTTCGTGGTTGTCGCGCATCCGATGCCGGGGGTTGAATACAGTACCACGGCCATGGAACGGCCACGTTATGATATTCGAACTGCGAAGCGCGACTTATGCCTTCGGCTTTTTGCTCCCGGTTACAATCTTATCCCATCCCGCTCACAGACCATCAGGGTGTCAGCCACCGCAATCTCGGCAGCAGTCCGTTCAAACGCTGCACAGCAGCGCCGCGCACCCGAAGGCGCAGGGCGCTGAAGGCAGCGTCAGGAGTAAGGAGTGATCCTCCCGCTGCTGTGCCCGATCTGCTTTTACGAGGGTCGGTACGCTTAACGTCGGCGCGGGGGACAAGTCGAAGCCCACTTCTTCGGAAATCCAAGGAAGGAAAGGCCTTCGATGAGGCCGAACGGAAGGTTTGTAGGAGCGGTGCTCGCGACGGCCGCTTTTCCACAGGAAATTTCGGCGGCGCGCCGCTTTTTCTGGAAAGCCGGACTCGCCGCTCATAATCTCGGCCGATGGCGCCCTGCTTCAAGATCGAGAAGAATTATCCGGAGCCGCTGGCCGGTGTCGACGAGGCGGGTTGCGCGCCACTCGCCGGTCCGGTCGTGGCCGCGGCGGTGGTGCTCGATCGAAGCCGGTTTCCGCGCGGCATCGACGACAGCAAGGCGCTGCC
>DATFHP010000006.1:0-2540 GCA_035248285.1 Allosphingosinicella sp.
GTGTCCGAATAGGATCGAAACATTGTCGGGCCGTTGCGGGGAGTCCGTCGATCGCTCAAAGTGCTTACGTCGGCGGATTCGCTTCGCGAGCGAGTAAAGGCGCTGGAGCTCGAGGCAGAGCGCGCGGAGCAGGCGGCACTATTCGAGTTGGCCGAACGCTGGTTGGCCTCGGCCGCGTTGGATGCGGCGCCGTCTGCGATTTCCAACGTGGAGGCCCTGTGCGCGAGATATTCACTCCGTGCAAGAAGTGCTGTGCCCCGTCTCATTGAGATATTGGAGGCGCAAGACTGGTGATCTCAATTATTAGCGCGATGACAAGAACGATTACCGGCCCGACAACGATATCCTCAAGATCGGTCCAGTAGACGTGACACGAGCAGGGTTTCACGGATTCGCCCTAGAATGTGGCGATGCAGTCTAATAGAGGCCTTATCGTGCCTCGAATGTGTCCGGCGGAGTCTTCGCCGCTCCATGGCTAGGGAGCGTTCTAGCGGACCGTCGGCCGAAGCGCACTTAAACGGACTCGGCTGCTTAGGTCCGGTCCTGGCCGATTCTGTTGAAGAAGTCCGTCAATAAAGCGCAGTAGATCGGGCGCTGGTCGCGCCGCGGCGTTGGCGCGATCGCTCCGCCTTGATCTCATGCTGGACTGAGGCTCGGCATCGGGACCAGCTTCGCCAGTTTCCTGAGGTTCTGTGCGGTGGCTGCGAGCAGGAACTCGTCGTGAGCGCCGGTCGGTCCCCTCAGTCGCAGTCGATCGAGCTTGAGGATGCGTTTGAGGTGAGCGAAGAGCATCTCAACCTTCTTGCGCAGCCTTCGCGAGGTGGCGCCCTCCCATGACCTGCTGATCTGCCGGGCCATGTCGCGCGCACCTTCGTGGATCGAGCGCGGGATCTTGCGCACCGGCGTGTTCGGGCAGCACCTCGACTTGAGAGCGCATCCAGCGCATTCGTGTTGAAGCGCCCGGTAGAGCATCGTCGCTCCGTCGTTGACGAGCGTTCCGGTCGTGCGCAGCGCTGTGCCGCCGGGGCACCGGTAGACGTCGTGCTGGTGATCGTAGGTGAAATCGTCGCGCGAGAAGGTGCCGTCCGTGCGGGCCGACTTGTCGAACACCGTCACATGGGGCTCGATGCCGTGCTCGTAGACCATCCAGCCGAGCATCTCGGCAGAACCATCGGCGCTGTCGCCCATGAGCCGAGCGGGATAGAGGCCGAAGCGATCCATCGAGCGCTCGATCATGCGCCTGGCGGCCAGAACCTCCGCCTGCCTGATCGCGGTGGTCGCCTCCACATCGACAATGACCGCATGCTCGACGTCGATCAGGTAGTTGGTCGAGTAGGCGAAGAAGGCCTGTCCGCCATGGGCGCCGGTCCAGCGCGCCGCCGGATCGGCCGGCGACACGAACTTGGGCGTGACCTCGGTCGCTGCCCCGAACGCCGCGTCGTCCAGCACCGCCAGATACTCGTCGATCGCCCGGCTGGTGGCTTCCGGCGGCAGGCCCTTGTCGCCCTCGACGCCCTTCTGCCGGTTGGCATCCGCCTTGATCAGGCTGGCATCGACCGCAAAGCCCTCGCCGCCGACCAGCCGCTCCCGGATACAGCGGCGCAGAACCGTCTCGAACACCCGGCGGAAGAGATCGCTCTCACGGAAGCGGCCATGCCTGTTCTTGGAGAAGGTCGAGTGGTCGGGCACCTGGCCGTCGAGGCCAAGCCGACAGAACCAGCGATAGGCGAGGTTGAGGTGGACATCCTCGCACAGCCGCCGTTCCGAACGGATGCCGAAGCAGTAGCCGACGATCAGCATCCGGATCATCAGCTCGGGATCGATCGAAGGCCGCCCGAGATGGCTATAGAAGCCCGCCAGTTCGCGCCTCACCTCGTCCAGCTCGACAAACCTGTCGATCGAGCGCAGCAGATGATCGGGTGGAACGTGCTTCTCCAGCGAGAACTCATAGAACAACGCAGCCTGCTCGACTTGCCGATGTCCCATCATGAGCGTCAGTCCTGCAGATCAACACGACTGAATCACCCATCTTCCTGCGTCGCAACTGGAGACTTTTTCAACACAATCGGTCATAAGCGGACGGCGCAACCCTCCGACACAAAAAAAGGCCGGGGCGAACCCCGGCCTTGCTCTCTCAGTTCATCACCGATCAGCGGCGATCGTAGTGCCGGCGGTGGTGCCGGCGCACGTGCCGGTACTCGACGACGGGCGGCGCGACGGCCGGCCCGGTCTCATAGGCAACGCGCTGGCCGCGCGGGCCGACATACTTGCCGTTGACGCATTCGCCGTGGCTCTCATCGAACAGCGCGTGGAAGCCGGCGCACGGATTGAACACGGCGTCGACCGTGGCGAGCGCGCCGACACCGGCAACGCCGCCGACCGCGATCGAACCGGCCGTGGTTGCCGGCAAGGCCGCACCGGCCCACCAGCCATTATAGGCGCCGAGAGCGACGGTCGTGCCAGCGGCAGCGCCGGCAACGACGCCCGCGGCCGGCGGATAGCCGTGCGGGCCATTCCAATAGCCGTCATGTGCCATCGCC
>DATFHP010000007.1:0-13004 GCA_035248285.1 Allosphingosinicella sp.
CAGCACGAACACCTTGTTGGCATCGCCGCCGGCGTCGAAGCCGATCGAGGGACCGGTCCAATAGACCGGACGGTCGCCTTCGATCTTGTGCCGCATCGTCCCCGATCCGTAGCGCAGGCCGACCACCAAGGCGCCGCCCGCCTCCTGCCCGGCGATATAAGCGGTCGGCTCGCCCTGATCCTTGAGGATCTTTTCGAGCAGACCGGCCAGACCCTTGGCGCCCTTGCCGAACACGCCCTCGGCCGCGGAAAAGATATCCTTGCGCGGAATCGTGTCGCTGGGCGCACTCAACGCGGGGTCGCCCTGCGCGGGAGTCGTAGCTGGGGCTTGGGCGGGCGCGGGCGCTGGACCGGGCGCATAGGGGTCCTGGCTGCCGGGATCGACCGGCTCCGAGGCGGACGGGGGAGGGGTCGCACTTTCGTAGGCCGGCTGATAGCGGTCGGCTTCGTTGGGATCGATCTTGGTGACCTGGCCGGACAGCGGGGCGGCGAGCAACAGGCCCGCGGCGGCGGCGAGCCTGATCCAGTTGGAACGAAACATACGCAATTCCCCCAAGATACTTGGCCGACAAGGTTAATCGCCAAGCACCTTGCGCTGCAATGAACGGGCGACGAGCCGAGTCCAGGCTGCGGCGGGGCGCGTCATGGACCGTCCCGATCGCTCCGCGCCAAGCCGGCTCAGCGATCGCCGCGATCGCCCAGTCCCGACTTCACCTTGGTCTTCGCATCCTTGCGCCTGTCCTGCGAAAGCGAACGGCCGACGTCGTCGCTCTTGCCGAAGCGGCCCTGCTCGTCGCGGCGGAGAGGCAAATGCTTCGCGCGGAATCACGTTCCATACCAATCACTTGGTTACACAGGTGAGTCGATTCAGCGACGGCCGCGCAATCCCGTTAGATCTTCTCCCATTGCGACGGCTCGTCGTCGCCGGGCTTGAAATAGCCGACCAAGTCAGGCTTGCCGTCCTCATCGGTATCGTAGAGCACCTGTTCGAAATTTCCGTCCTGGTCTTCGTCGAAATATACGGTATCGATCTGGTCATCGCCATTGGTATCGACGCCAAGCTTGATCGGTTGCTTGGGATCGTCGGGATAGATGGCGATCCCGTCCCCCTTGCCGTCGCAATTCGCATCGATGGTCGCCTCGTCGGACTTGTCGTCCTTCGACCGGCTGGTTTCCAAGACCTTCGCCTTACACTCGGCGGCCGGTGCCGGTTCGGAGACCTTGGCCGCGAGCCGATCCGTCTTCCTGGCAAGGAAGGCGTTCACGTCGTCACCCGATATGGCGAAATTGAGCCCCTCGCCTTCGTCCGAAAAGCTGTTGATGCCAACCACCTGGAGCTGGTCGTTGAGCAGCGGGCCGCCCGAATTGCCGGGATTGATCGGCGTTTGGGTCTGCACCACCATAGCCTCGTGCTCGAGCCGGTCCTCGATGCTCCATTGATATTTGCGGCGTATCTGGCTCACGACCCCGCGGGTGTAGGTCCAGACCTCGCCGGTCGGATGCCCGATCGCATGGACATCCGAGCCGACCGGAATCGAGCTGACGCTGCCGACGGCAAGCGGCTTGGCCGACGGCGGGACGCTGTCGACCTGGATCAGGGCAAGATCGGCGACCTCGTCGCGCCGTACGACTCGTCCGACGCGGACATCCGCTTCCTTGATCTCCACGCCTTCCGTCACCGGTTTGAATATCACGCCGACCTCGTCGCTCGATCCCACGACATGGGCGTTGGTGACGATCTTTCCGTCGGCACCAACCAGCACGCCTGATCCGAGTCCCGCACCCCTCAGGATCAGCACCACCGCGGGCGCGGCCTGCTTATAGACGAGCGTTTCCTTCGCGCCCCTGAGCGATCCTGCCTGGTCCGCAGCGAGCGCGCGCAGGCTCTTCGAAAAACGGGCGGATTGGGCGCGGCTCGCGAGCGCCTCCACGGCCGCGGCGCCGGCCGCCGTGGAATGATGGACGCTCTTCGGCCTCCCGCCCGAAGCGGGCACAGCCACAGGCGTCCCGAAAAGGTCTTTGACCTGCGCGGTAGCCGGATAAGATGAAATCGCAAGGGCAAGAGCAAGACAGAGTCGGCGCGACATGAGAACCCCCCGGACGCGATCGTGGCTGGCGATGCTAGCGATACTGTTGGGTCTTGCAAGCGTTGCCGAGGCGCGGCCAAGCACATCGGCCAACTTTCAGAACAGCATTGCGTCGGCACAGATCGATGCTCTCAACGGCAAGTATCTCAGCGCCCAATCGAAGCTTTCGCGGGCGCTGAAAATCGAAAAGGATCCTTTGACACGCGTCGCGATTCTGGAGGCGCTCCTTGTTATCTGTGTCCATGCCGACGATGCGGCGTGCCTGAAACGCAATATTTCCAATTACAATTCTGCGGCCGAGGCGATCCTGGTCACGCAGAACGATTTCACCAAGGCGTTTATCGCCAGGCATGCCGCTTATTATTCGGCCTACACCTCTTTTCTGACCGAGGATCTGGAGCCGCTTGCTCCGTCGATGATGGGCAAGCTGATCGACACTCCCTACGAGATGCCGGCCGAGACATCGATGTATCTCAAGCGTCAGTTGCTATGCGCCAAGATCTACGTCGAGCTGCGCCGCTTCAGCGATGCGCAACGATGCATGGACAAGGCGCTTTCGCTGCTCGCGTCATTGACCAATCCCGAGGCGGCCAAATTCGATCTTTCCAGCAGCCTCGTCGCTGCGATCGGCACGTTGCTCGACATGGGCGAGATCGAGCGGGCCAACGGCCTGCTGGTGTCGGCCCGCGACCTCGACCGCTTGATACGGCCCCGTGATATGGATCGGCTGCGCTGGCAGTTGGTGCAAATCGACCTGTTCGAGAAAACGGGCAATCTGGTTGCTGCGCGCGGCGCGCTTGACCAGGCCGTCGTCATGCTGGACGATTTGGAGATCGATGCCGCTACGCGCTCCGAATTGGCGGCGCGAATTTACGCTACCCGGGCGGTGACGTGCGTGCTTGGCGGCGATCCGACCTGCGCCCGGGCTTCGATCCAGGCGCATCCGTTCCACGCCGAATTCCGCGCGCGCCCCCGACCTCCTCGCAACGCCTTGGAACTGGCCTATTTGGCTGCGGCGGCCTTCGTCGCCGGCGCTTTGGGAGACGCGCGGGATCCGGAGATCGCCAAGGCGTTGACGCCGCCGCTTTCGTTCGGGACGCCGGGCGTGTCCGACAACGAATTGGCGGCTTATCGCGCCGCCGCCTTGGCCCTGTCCGGCCGAACCGGCGAGGAACGGCCGGCGCTGCTTCGCGAGGCCGCGCGGCAGCTGATCCTCGCCGTCCGTCAAAGGCCCTCCGCATCCTTCGGCGCCTGGTACCGGCCCGGTTCCATCGACCGGATATTCATGATGCTCGCGCTTCTTCCGGACGCCGGCGAGCCTGCAGGCGCCGATCTCGATACCCTGTTTCTCGCCATGCAAATGATGAGCCGGAATTCGGCATCCTTTTATGCCGACGCCCTCGCCGCCCTAGGCAATGCGTCCGACGAGGCGGAGAGGAGCAACATCCACGAAGCGCTTCGCATACGCGCGCGGCGCGACCAGAAGGAACGGGCCGAAATCGGCGCGATCGTCACCAGGGCTGCGACCACGCCGCCGCTGATCGAGAACGCCAAGATCGATTTCGGCAAGCGCTTTCGGTTTCGCGACATGGCGAACCGGATGTCCGTCGCGGAGACCAAATTGAGCGCGCGATCGGACCCGGCGGGCCTGATCGATCTGCGCCGTTTTCAGAGCGCCTTGCGCGCCAACGAGGTGGCGCTTCTCGTCGCGCCGACATTCGGCGCGCGACTTGCCTATATGTGCATCCGCAACGATCAGGCTCATTATTTCGTCCGCGCCGTGGATATCGGCCAATTGGCGGCGGACGCGAAACTGGTTCAGCCGGCCCTGACCGCGACCTATCCGGCCTCCGACCTTCTCGACTCCCAATTTCCCGCCGCGCAAGCGGTGCGGCTCTACGACGCGCTGCTCCGTCCCTTCGAAGGGTGCGTCAAGGAAGGCGACGATGTGGCTTGGCTGCCCGGACTCCATGCGCTCGATCTTCCGTTGAGCGCATTGCTCGCGCGACCGCCACCGCGCCTGGACCGCGGCTATGACCTGCAGGAGGCGGATTGGTCGGTTCGACACTATAGCTTTTCCTATCCGGGCTCGGCCGCATCGATGGCGGCAAGTCGGGCTGCAAATGTGGACCGCGCGGACCTTCCGTTCGATTTCCTGGGTGTCGGCGATCCCGACGTGCCGTCCAATGCCTTGATCGAGGCGCCCACGAGAGATGCTGCCGGCGAACAGCGCGCGGATCTGGCTCGACTGGCCTTGCTGCCTGAGACGCGTCCGGAACTCATCAGCTCGGGCGCCAATTTCCGCGCTCCAACCGTGCTGTTCGGCGGAAATGCCACCGAGGCGGCGGTCCGGCGACAGCTGCTCGGTTCCTACCGTTATCTTTCCTTTGCCACCCACGGGCTCGTCAGGGGCGATATCAGCGGCCTGAAGGAGCCTGCCCTCGTTCTTACCGCGGGGACGGGGGGCAGCTTGGATGACGGACTGCTCAGGGCGAACGAGATCGCCGATCTCACGCTTCGCGCACGCTTCGTCGCCTTGTCCGCCTGCAACACCGCCAATTACGATATCAAGGAATTTGTGGATCAGTTGCCGGCACTCGCCTCGGCGTTCGCAATCGCCGGTGTGCCATCGACGCTGGCCACGCTTTGGCCGGTCGATTCGCGTACCAGTCAGGAGATCGTCAGCGACACGTTCGCAAGGCTTGCGCGCGAAGGCGTTGGACCGGCAGGTGCGCTTGCGGAGGCGCAGCGCAACTTTCTCGATACCAATCCATCGCGCGCCAAATTCCATCCCCGATTCTGGGCGCCGTTCGTCATCATGGGCGATGGCGGACAGACGGGGATTCTCTTACATCCGCCCGCAGCTTCAGCGCTTCGCCTGACGTCGGCCGATTTCCTCACTCGGGGCGGCGGCGAAGTGCTCGCCGTCAGGCGCGAAGGACAGGGCAGCTATGCTCGCCTCATTGCGGAGCGGACGGGCGGGAAATATTCGTCCGCTGTCCGAGCGACGGATGGACCGAGAGAGATGTGGCGGCATGGTGCGGCGGATGTCGGTGCCGCTTCGCCGATGGTTCGCGCGGGGCCTTTGCTCGCGGTCGGCGGCTATCGCTACGAGGCGGGAAAGGGGATGCGGGCAGTGCTCGAATATATCGATGCACGGACCGGTCGGAAGCTGCGCGAATGGGAGGCGAGCGGGCTCATGCCGGGCCAATCCTCCTTGGCTGCACCGTTCGAAGCCGAATCCGGCCGGACGTTGCTGCCGCTCGTCGGGATCGATGAAGCAGTGTCGAACCGGGACGGATCGGTCCTATCGTTTCTGGACGTTGGCCGTGGGACCGCCCCCCAGGAAGTATTGCGCTTTAAGTCGATCGGAAGAACCGATCCGCTCAGGCTGCGCATCTTCGCGCGCCATGGCGGCTACCTGCTCGTTTATTCGAATCCGTGGCGCGCTTCGCCTCCGGTCATCACCGGCAACTTCGACGACTATGATATGAGCGTCTGCACGACACAGCCGATGACCTGGCTTGAAAGCAGGGATCGGAACGGCGTCCTGCAGCAATCCCGGGAGCTGAGCGGATTTGCCTTGGAGACCGCGATGAGGACGCATGAAGGCAAGATCCTTCTGGGCGGAAGGGCTGGGGACTGCTCGACCGATGCGCATGCTGCAGCCTATGAAGTGGATGATCAGCTCGCCTTGAACGCATGGTATGAAGACGTCTCGGTCGGCACATCGCTCGTCCGCTCGATGGCTGAGACCGCCGCCGGCACGGTGCTGCTCGGAATTCATCACGATATCGTGGTCGACATGGACCGCACAATTGCCACACCGGCACCTGCAGGCGCTATGCTCGATCGAACCGTGCAGATGGACAGCTACGTGGCAGGGGAGATCGTGGCTTTGGGTGCGCCGCACGCCATCGAAGCGTCATTGCCTCTCGATGCCGGATCCGACGTTTTCCTATCCTCGATAGATGCAAGCGATGCTCGCGACATCCTCGTCGGCGGCGCCTTGGGCGATGAAGCGATACTCTTCCATGTCGCCTTCGACCGCGCTGCGGTGTCGCCCAATATCCCTTGAGCTCAAAGCGGCGTGTCGATCGCCTTCAGGGCCGCAAGGTAATTGGCGCGGAACAGCGCGTAGCTGTCGTTGCGCCTCGGGACGGCGCTCGGCTTGGGAAACAGGCGAATGTCGGGATTGGTGTTGATCTCATAGATTTGCGGCTTGCCGTCGACGAATCCGAAGTCGGCCCGGCCATAGTCGATGCCGCCGAACTCGAACGCCGGCCTCAGCGCGTCGCCAAAGGGGTTGTCGCGGACGAAGCCATATTCCTCTTCGTAAAGTTCCAGCGGCGCGATCGCCGGCTTGCCATATTTGACGATCCAATTGTCGTCGTGGGCGCAGGTGTAGCCGAGATAGGTCTCGCCGAGCCGGAACACCGAGAGCCGCCGGAACAGTCCGGGCCGCACCGGCTCGGCGGCATATTCGATGATCAGCAGGGTGGTGCGCGGATAGCCGGCGCGGATGCATTTCTGAAGCGCCTGCCGCAGCGCATCGGCGTCGTGGAGAAGATCGGTCAGCGGGTCGGCATGGGTGCCTTCCATCCGCACGAACACCGGCCATCGGCGCGGCTGCACCAGCTCGTCGGCGCGATAGGCGTTGAAGCCGTTGATGCCGGCGCGGTGGAGCCTGCGGAGCAGGCCGTAGCGTTCGGCCGCGCGCGCCGGATCGTTGAGCACCCTCCGGCCCGCCTTCCTGAGGAGTCGGTAATAGATCGCCGCTTCGCGAACCCGCCATCCCGGCAGGCGATCGAAATCGGTGAAGACGTAAGTGGCGTGCTGCGGCTTCTTGCCGACGACCTCCTCGTAGCTCGCAACCCGGACCTCGACCTCCTTCTGGTCCGACTGGAGGCTCTGATGCGTGTCGCGATAGCCGACGGTCGTGACGAAAAGGATCAACAAGGGGCTCCGGAAGGCAAAATGCCTTGACATGGCGTCGCGAGGCTTGGCAACCCCTGGACCAGAGCAATGGAGGCGATGATGAAGAACAACAATGTCGGACCGGGCAAGCTTGATTGGTCGAAATTGCTTGGGTTCGAGCAGGTCGTCGAGCTTCGCGACGCCGCCCAGACCGGCCGGCTTGGCAAGATCGGCGACAAATTCGGCAAGGTCGGCCGCAAGTCCATCGGAAGCATTCTGGCCTAGCCGCAGCGCGACCTTTGCCGGCCGCGACGGGCGGCGAACCGAATTGCGGCCATGACATTCGAACCGAGCGAGGAACGGGGGCTGGCGCTTGACCGGAGTATGCGGTCGCGCCTCGCCGACAGCCTCGACTATGTCTTCGACGAAGCGGGCGACCAACTCGGCATCGATCGGCAGGCGGCAGGGCGGCTGACCGCGGACATCCGCGCCTACCCGCAGTCGCCGCAGACCTTCGGAGCCTATTACGACCTGGTCATCGCGCTGGAGCGCGGCGACATCGACGACGCCCGCGCTCTGGCCCGCGGCCTGACCGGCGCTCGCTTTCCCAAGCCGATGCGGATCGCCCCGATCGACGAGCGGCCACCTTCGGAAAGCGAACGCTGCCGGCGGCTGTTCATGTCCGAACCCGACTTGGTGGGGGCGCCCGATCCGGTGCTGTTCGCCGGTTGCCGCGCGCGCGTCGAGGCCGGGCTTGCATTGCTCGACGTGGGCTTTCCGGACATGGCCGGCGAGATACGCGCCCTGCTGCGCGAGATAATCGTCGCGGCCGGACCCGAAGATCCCAAGGCCGTCACCTTCGACGGCGCGTCCTGCTATATGTTGTGGGGCGCGGTGCTGCTCAACGCGCGCGGCCAGACCAATGTGCTCGATACGGCGCAGGCGCTGGCGCATGAGAGCGGCCACAATCTTCTGTTCGGACTCTGCGCGTCCGGCCCGCTGGTCGACAATCCGGACGAGGAGCTGTTCGCGTCGCCTTTGCGCACCGACCTGCGGCCGATGGACGGCGTCGTCCACGCCACCTATGTCGTCGCGCGCATGCACCAGACGGTCGCGCGCCTGCTCGCCGCAGGCTGCCTCGATGCGGGACAGGCCGAGGCGGCCGCCGCGGACATCGCCCTGCACCGCCGCGCGTTCGAATCGGGCGACGCCGTCATCCGCCAGTCCGCGCGGCTGACCCGGGTGGGCGTGGAAGCGATGGACGCCGCGCGCGCTTATATGGGTGCCGCGCATTGATGGCGCGCCGGCGCTGACAGCCGGTCAGGGAAATGGCCTTCCGTCGGCGAAGATCAGCCGGTTGTTGTGCAGGCTTTCCGCGCCCTTGAAGCGCCGCGACACCAGCGCGACCAGCGACCGGTGCTCGAATGCAGGAAGAAAGCGCTTCAGCAGCCGGTAATAATAGGAATCGCCCTGATAGTGGCCGGTCTTGATCGCATGCTCGATCTTGATGTCGAGGTCCGGATAGAATTTGAAATGGGCAAGGCCGACCTGCGTGCCGGTATAGGGCGGGAGGTTGGTGACGTGGCCGTTCTTTTCCGGAAACAGGCCGTGACCCCATTTGATCAGCGGCACCTTCTGCAGGATCGTCGGGCGATAGACCTGCCACACATTGCCGCGATCGGCCTCCACCATCCATTCGTTGATGCGATGGCGGACGCCCGCGTACAGCATGAACGGGATGGTCTTGCCCGCTTCCCAGATGAAATACGGGCCGGTGTCGAAGAAGGGGAATGCGGTGAAGGGATCGACGCCCCGCTCGACGAACCGGCCGGCAAGCGTCTGCGGATAGAAATCGATCATCGACGCGATGCACGAGATCTCGCCCTTGGCATCGAGATGGCGGGTCAAATCGCGGATGGTGGAGAATGGCTGGGGCAGCACCATGAACTCGTCCGCGTCGACGGTGAGGGTCCAGCCCGGCCCGATGACATGCTCGGGAACCGCGCGCGCGACGATATTCTTGCCCTGCAGCTCGCCGAACTTTTCGGCGAAGGCGAAGTCCGCCTCGATCACTGTGCAATCGGGCTGGGCAAGCAACACCTCGCGCGTGCCGTCATCCGATCTGTCGTCGGCGAAGAAGAAATGGTCGATGCCGAGCCGCCGGTAATGGGCAAGGAAATGCGGCAGGAAATAATCCTCGTTGCGGATCCGGCAGAACAGCGCATGGTCGGGGCGGGTCGCGGGCACCTTGCTGATGGCCCGGATCCTGTCCATCCCGGGGAGGACGGCGGCCGGGACGGGATCGGGTGAAGACGTCATAAGCCCTTGTGCTTCGCTGTTCGGCGCTTGCTGCACGCCCGCTCGATTGATCGTCAAGCTGATCTTGGCTAGCGTTGCGTCGGAAAGCGGCGACAGGGGAGGCTCCATGACGCGGACCAAGCGGTTCATCGGCGCGCTGCTGGCCGTCATCGCTTCCGCCTCGGCCGCCGGCGCGCAAGCGGGCAGCGGCGCGGATCATGCGGGTGCGCATAGCCATGCGCTACCGGCCACGCTGGACGAATGGGCAAGGGGCGCGCAGCTGTTCGAAGGGCTCGGCCCCTTCCACCGCCGCATCACCACCGGTTCGAAACGGGCGCAGCTTTTCTTCGATCAGGGCATGCGATTCTTGTGGGCTTTCAACCACGACGAGGCGACGCGGTCCTTTGCGCGCGCCGCGCAGCTCGATCCGCGATGTGCCTCCTGCTATTGGGGCGCAGCCCTCACCTTGGGCCCCAATTACAATATGCCGGTGATGCCGGGGCCGCGCGCCAAAGTGGGTTGGGACGCGCTCGCCAAGGCCCAGCAATATGCCCGGCGCGCGAGCCCGGTCGAACGGGCGCTGATCGATGCCGTGGCCCGGCGCTACCTGGGCGCGCAGCCGCTCGATCCCGCCAACAGCGCACCGCTGATCACCGCTTATGCCGCGGCGATGAAGGATGTCGCGGCGCGTTTCCCGGCGGATCTCGACGTGCAGACGCTCTATGCGGAGGCGCTGATGAATGCCAACCCGTGGAAATTGTGGAATGCCGACGGCAGCCCGGCCCCCGGCACCGGCGCGATCGTCGCGACGTTGGAAGCCGTGCTGGCCGCCGATCCGGCCCACCCCGGCGCCAATCATTACTATGTCCATGCGGTCGAGGCTTCGCCGCATCCCGACAAGGCGCTGCGGTCGGCCGAGCGGCTCAAGACCCTGATGCCCGCGGCCGGCCATATGGTCCACATGCCCGCCCATATCCTGGAGCGTGTCGGCCGCTACGGCGAATCGGCGGCGGCCAATCGCGCCGCGGCCGCGGCGGACCTCGCTTATTACGGCAAGACGGCGCCGGTCGATTATTATCCGATGTATTCGGCGCACAATTATCAGTTTCTTGCCGCCGCGGCGGCGATGGAGGGCCGACGGGCGGAGACGATCGCGGCGCTCCGCAAGGCGCGCAAGCTCGTCTCCGACGATATGCTGGCGCAGATGCCGGGACAGGATTGGACGATCGCCTATCTTTATGAAGCGATGGTGCGCTTCGGCATGTGGGACGCGCTGATCGCCGAGCCGGCGCCCAACCCGGCCTTCCGGGCGCTTGCCATCGGCTATGCGTCGGCCCGCGCGACGGCGCTCGCGGCGATCGGACGCGTCGCCGAAGCCAAGGCCGCGTCGCAATCGCTCGATGCGATGATCGCGGCGGCACCGGCCGATTCGGGTGCCGGCATGAACCCGGCCAAGGATCTGTTCGCCATCGCCGCCTTGAAGGCCAAAGCACGGATCGCGCAGGCCGAGCGGCGCCCCGACGATGCGATCCTGCTGCTGCGCGAGGCGGTCGCCGGGGAGGATCGGCTTGCCTATAACGAGCCGTCCGACGAATTCTTCCCGGTCCGCCATCTGCTCGGCGCCGCGCTGCTGGGCGCGGGCAGGCCGGTCGAGGCCGAGCTGGTCTATCGCGAGGATCTGAACCGCAACCCGGCGAACGGCTGGGCCTTGCTTGGTCTCGCGCGGGCGCTCGAGGCGCAGCAGAAGCGCGACGAGGCGGCGACGGTCCGCGCGCACTTTGCCGATGCATGGAAGCAGGCCGACGTGACGATCGAGACGTCCGCCTTTTGAGCGGCGCTTGAAGCGTCGAACCGATCTTAATGTTCGCCCGCTTGTTCCGCTTTGATCGCGTCGCGCGCCGCTTGCCATTGGCGGATCATCGTTTCCCAGCAGCCGATCTGGCTATCGGCGCCGACCGGTGAGCAATAGCCGGGCAGCGCGTAGCGCGACGCATCGTCGAGGGCTGCTACGCGGTCGGCCCAGGAGCGTTCGGCGAATCGCCCCGGCTCCTTTTTGTCGCGCAATTCCTTGGGGATGCGGTAGCGATCCTCCTCCGGCCGCCGCGCGCATACCACGATTTCGTCGTTCGAGCCTTTGGGGCAGGGATCGTTGCCGTAAACGATGATGTTCGTCGCCCGCGGCGGCGGTGGCGCGCCGCTTTCGGCGGCCGCCGGAAGCGAAGCGAACAGGAGAGCCGCAACGGCAAGCCATGGATAGGGCCGAACCATCTCCCAAAGGCGTCTAGGCGCCGCGAAGTGTCCGCCCGATGAACGTAGGCGCGGCAATGTACGAGAAGGCGCCTCTCAAGGCTTGCGGAAGCGCAGCACGAACTGGTCGGTCTTGCCTCTGATCGCCGGGTCGTGCGCGGCGAGGCTATGATCGTCGGCGGGGTTGCGCAATATGTCGCTTCGCGCGCTGAGCTTGAACCCGGCGCTTTCCACCTCGCGAATCACCGCCGCCGATTCGATCCGATGCAGCGTCGAGGCCTGGCTTGCGCCGGCGCCCGTCGCCGCCTCATGGTCGCCGACCAGATAGGTGCCGCCGGGCTTGAGCGCCTGGAAGGCAGCGGCGTTGAACACCGCCGCCGCGTCGCCGTCGCCGATCTTGAGGCCTTTGAAGTCATGGTAGTTCTGCGTCGTCCAGACCAGGTCCACCGGTTCCGGCGCAAGCGGGCTGCCGGGCGTGATCATCCGGAAGACGACGTTGGGGTGCGTCTTGGCCCATTCGTCGACCGACGGACTGGGTCTGGGCGAGACCGCATAGACCTTGCCCGCGGCGCCGACCGCGTCGCCGAGCAGCCGCGTGAAATAACCCCCGCCAGGCGCGAGCTCGGCGACCTTTTGGCCGGGCTGCACGCCGGCGAAGGCAAGCATCTCGGCGGGCTTGCGGTCCGCGTCGCGCAGGCGGTCGGCTTCGGGGCGGGCCGGATCGGCGATCGCCGCGGCGAAATCGCCCGCCTTGGGCTGCACGGCCGCGATCGCCGCGCCTGTGAGCAGCAGCGCCGTTGCGCCGATCAGTGCCTTGCGTACGATCATCCTCGCATCCTCCGCGGGTAAAGCCGAAACGGGGCCAATAGCCGATCAGGCCCGGAGGTTCCATCGTCGAGGCTGCGGCGCGGGGCGATCTTGCATCTGAAGCCCAGCGGTTGCCGGGATTTGGGCCCTGGTCGGCCCCCGATGGCCGCTGTGCCGAGATTCGAAGCGCCTTGCCGCCGGCGAGCCGGATGCCCGACGGGCGGCCGCAGCCGCTTCAGGCATCGGTCGCATGCGCTGCCTGCCTCGCCGGTCCGGTTGATTTCCGTCGAGCCCCCCGGCTATAGCCGCGGCCTGCCGCTTCGGAGACGTGGGTGAGTGGCTGAAACCAGCGGTTTGCTAAACCGCCGTAGGGTGTTTAACCCTACCGAGGGTTCGAATCCCTCCGTCTCCGCCAAGACCTCTTCCGCAGGGGTTCGCAGAAGTCCACACGGATCGACTTTTCTCTCTGAATTCTGACGATTAGCGGGCCGACTCGTTCGGACCCGTTCGTAGGCCTCCGTCTCTGGCGTGGTCCCAAAACGTGGTCCTGGCACGTCGAAAACGTGGACCCAGAGGTGAAAATGCTCAACGATGCGAAAATCCGCGCGGCAAAGCCGCGGGGCAAGGCCTACAAGCTAACCGACAGCCA
>DATFHP010000008.1:0-27616 GCA_035248285.1 Allosphingosinicella sp.
TTTGGCACCTCGATGTCGGCTCATCACATCCTGGGGCTGGAGCAGGTCCCAAGGGTTTGGCTGTTCGCCAATTAAAGTGGTACGTGAGCTGGGTTCAGAACGTCGCGAGACAGTTTGGTCCCTATCTGCCGTGGGCGTCGATATTTGAGAGGAGTTGCCCCTAGTACGAGAGGACCGGGGTGAACATGCCTCTGGTGGACCTGTCATCGCGCCAGCGGTGCAGCAGGGTAGCTATGCATGGACGGGATAACCGCTGAAAGCATCTAAGCGGGAAGCCTCCCTCAAGATAAGATATCATAGAGCCGTCGGAGACCACGACGTTGATAGGCCGGATGTGGAAGCAGGGTAACCTGTGGAGCTAACCGGTCCTAATTGCTCTATTCGCGCTTGATGAATCCCACCATCAACGAGAATCTTGGAAACCAGAAGCCAGAATCAGAAGCCGGAAGGCATCCGATTCAGGCGGCTGCATTCCATGGTTGATGTATCAACTAGATAAGCATCGATTTCTTCGGATGTCGGAACGGGAACCTGGTTTCCGGTTTCGACTTCTGATTTCTGCCATGCGCCGGCCCCATAGCTTGGTGGCCATAGCGTCTGTGACCCACCCGATCCCATCCCGAACTCGGCCGTGAAACCAGACAGCGCCAATGGTACTATCGCTTAAGCGATGGAAGAGTAGGTCGTCGCCAGGCTTTGAAGCCGGCGCATGCAGGCACGGAACCCATTCACATGTCGCCCCCTTTGTAAGGGGCGCAAAGGTTTGACGCGGGATGGAGCAGCCCGGTAGCTCGTCAGGCTCATAACCTGAAGGTCGCAGGTTCAAATCCTGCTCCCGCAACCAACAAGAAAGCCCCGCCTTGCGCGGGGCTTTTTTGTTGGCTGTGGGGGCGTCTGGATTGGAAGCTCGTTCAGCCGGAGCCGCCGGCAGGCGGCGGGGAGACTACGCGCCGAAGGCGCGGAAAATCCTGCTCCCGCAACTTTTTTGTCTACGTCAGGCAACCAGTCCGGCGAGGCGTCCGTCCTCCGCAAATTCATGCGAAACCCGAGGCCCCGTCTTTGCCAGATCGTAGCGCCGTCCCGCCACCGTGACCGATTTCCAATTCTCGGCGAAATCGAGCTTGAGCGCGCCAATCGAAAGACAGCTGTCCGATGCCGTGATCTTGGGCTGCCTGCTCGTCGCTATCTGCAGGCGGGCGGCAGCCGACTCGATCTCGATCGAGACATGTTTCGGGTGACCGCCACGTCTTTCCCCGCGCCTTTGCTTGGGCGCCGGGCACCGCGGCTCGAGCCGCATGACCGACACGTGGGCGGAGAGACCGGCAATTGTGAATGTGCCCTGCTCGAGCAGCTTCACCGGTCCGACCACCGGATGTCCGACGACCCTTGTCCGTTTCCTTGCCATGGGTTCCTCCTATGGGTTCGAGTAGACCAGCGGCCCGCCGGGCACCGTCCAGGTCACTCGACCGCCTTGCGCCGGATCCAGGGTCTCGGCATCGAATTGAAGCACGCTCGACGTCGGCGGATTGCAGCCGTCATAGTCCCAATGGAAGGTGAGCCGCAGCGTTATCGCAGCGTCGAAGGCGGCAATCTGGGCTGGGGTCGGCTGGATCACCGCGGCATGTTCGCCGGCAGGCATGGCCACCGCCGGCGCCGGATCCGGCAAGATCGCATATTCCATAGTGCGGCTGAAGCAGTAGATGGTCGCACAGCCGGTGATCGCCGACTGGAAATCGATCCCGGTGCCGTCGAATTTCTCATAATATGTCCATTCCCTGGCCTTGGGCGGGGTGTTGCAGGGCACGACCTTGGATGTCGCGGTATGAACGCGGGCCATAATCACATGGTTGGCCGGAACGGGTTTGGCGCCATTGAGATTGTTGACCTGGATGATGCATTCGAAAAAGGAGAAGCCGCCGCCGAATCCCGGAGGCGGTCCCGGTTGTCCGGGCGGAGGCGCCGGCCCGCCCGGCTGCGACTGCTGAACCCAGCCTGCCGCCTTGTCGAACAGCCCCTTGACCGATGGCGGCTGCGCGGGCGGCGCCGGCTGGCCCGGCGCGGCGGCGGGGACATAAGTATTCACGCAATTCTGCAGAACCGGCATCTGCAGGACGGTGTAACCGACATATCCAGCGGGGGCGGGCATAGCCGTCTTCCTCCCTGATCAGGTCTTCATCGGCGCTTCTCGTCCCTGCCGCCGCGCTTGTCGCAGCGGCAGCCCGGGGCGGCTTTCACGAGGCCGGCGTGCAGAATCGTCAGATATTCGCGGACGGTGAGCACGTCGGTGGTGTCCTTGGCGAACGGGCGAAACGCAAGCTGGCGGTTGGTGAAGCTCATCGCGTCGTCCTGGTTTGCGCCGCCATAATGTTCCTGCCAGACCCGAGCGGTCTTGTCGGTCACATGGTTCGCCGCGACGAACGCATCGAATTCCGCCTTGTTGTTGTGGGTGCCCGCCTTCCTCAAGGCGTGCACCAGCTCATGGGTGAGGATGTGCCGGCTTCCGGTATCGTAGCGATCGATCCCGACCAGCAGGCGCAGGCCGTCGTTGGCGCTGATCCTGAACGTGCGCCAGCGCGCCGGGTTGTTGGTCACCCCGACGAGAACGAACCACTCGTCGAGGAAGATCACGATCAGCCTGCTGCGCCCGACCTTCCTGGCGAGCTGATCGTAGATGGAGAGCAAGGTGCTCTGGATGTCGTTCATCTGATTCTGAGGGGCGCCCCTGGCCCTGAGGACGCGTGCCACCCGTGCCTTATATTCGGCGTTGAGCGCGTCGAGCTCCGTTTGGATCTTCTGGTCGGCCGCCTTGGTCGGATCGAGCGCGAATTCCTCGAAATTCAGATGGATGCAATAAGCGTTGTACCAGGCGACCGCCTCGTCGATCCGGGCGCGGGCGGTCGCGTTCGTCCATTCGGTGTCCGGAATCCTGTACCAGGTGACATCGAGACGTGCCTCGCACACCATCTTGAGCGACTTGACCTTGCGGTCGTTGATGACGGCATCGTCGAGAAATCGGCATTCCATGACGCCCTCCCCCAGATCCGTGACCGATCATAGCATCTGTCGGGTTCGGGGTCTCGATCGAACCGATCCAAAATGGTGCGAACGGCCGGACCGCCAATCGGGCACAGGCCGCTGACCGCGCATTCATCCGGCCAATGTGGTCGGGACAGGCTGCTCGATGCCCGTATCGCGCTGTTCGGCCAGGCGGGCGAGATCGCCGAAGCGTTGCACGGGAGCCGGCCGGTCGGCCGTCCTGGGCGCCTTCACGGCGCCTGGAACCGGCCAATCGACGATTTTTCTGCCGCGCAGCGCGATGCGCGCCACGGCATTGCGGATTTGCATCAGGGTACGCAGCACGAACCGGAGGCTTTTCGGACTGATCGTTCCCCATGTCACCCAGGCCAGCGCGTGCAGCGACAAGGAATCGAGGCGCAGACGCGCACGGGCCACCATCCGCGCCATCGTCCGAGGCGATCGGCCCGACCAGAGCATCGTCGAACCGCACGAAACGAAGGTCAGCGGATGCAGCTTGCGATGGAGCGTCCGATCGTCGTGCAGCAGCGGACCATAGTCGATCGAACGCCGGAAACATTCGGTGGCCCGGTACATGAGGTCGACGGCATTTTCGACGCGCGCCGGATCGTCGTGGAAGCGCGCGCTGATCCGCGAGTGCCGCACCGCGGCCAGCACTTCCGGAATGACCGCCACGCGGCCGACCCCCGACATGCGGATATAAAGGTCCAGATCCTCCCAATATTCCGCCTCGGGCCGATAGCCGCGGACCGTGTCGAAGGCAGCGCGCCGGAACATCACCGACGAGTGCGAAAAAGGGACGAACGGGCTCCGGCGCAGCAGCTTCCAATAGTCGCCCGGACGCACGCGCCGGCCGGCCTCGTCAATGCCTTCCCAGAGCGTGCCGACCAGCGCCAGATCCGCTTGCGAACGGAACAGCGCCACCTGGCGCGCGAAGCGGTCCGGATGCGACAGATCGTCGGCATGGACGATGGCGACGAGCGGAGCCGAGGCCGCGCCGGCGACCCAGTTGGCGCTGGCGGCAAGCCCTGACTTGCGGTCGCGACGAAGCAATCGAATCCGGGCGTCGCGCGCCTCCCAGCGCTCGAGCGTTTCGCCGGTGCCGTCGGTCGATCCATCGTCGCCGATCACGAATTCGAAATCGGTGAAGCTTTGCGCCAGCACGCTGCGAACGCTGTCCTCGACATAGGGCATGCCGTTGTGGACCGGCATGACGACGCTCAGCGGCGGTCCACTCATCTGGCTCGAGTCTCTCGTTGCGGTTTCAGCCGGCTGGAGCGGCCGGCAATTCCATCCTTACAGGCCGCTCCATAGCGCGCCAACCCACCGCGGGCCTTGCGGCACAGGCAGGATGGCGAGCCGGAGCGCGGTGTCAGCGGCCGGACTCGACCGCGCCGCGCGCCTGCCAGCCGGTTTGTATTTCGCTCCACAGGCTCTGCCCGTCGAGGTGTTGGAGCGGCTCTGCGCCGAGCATGTCGACGATCGTCGGCACCACGTCGAAGGCGCTCCGCCGGCCATGATCGCCCGGGACCGATCGATCGCCGAGGAAATAGGCGATCCCGCTCTTGCCGCTGTGCCCGCCGGTGCGGCGATAGGGAAGCGGGCCGATCGTGCCGAGCGCCGGATGGACGAGGCCGAGCGGCGCGCCTTGCCAGACGACGACCATGTCGGCCTGCGATGGACCGATCGCCGTGCCGGCCGAAGCGCGCTCGACGGCGGCGACCACCGGCTTGCCCGAAATCGGATCGCGGCATGCGCGGAGCAGCGCCTCGATCTCGTCGCACACGCGCGCGTGATCGTCCGGCGCGACGATTCCGCGACGTTCCCGCCCCTTGAGATTGATGCGGATCTGGCCATCGTAGAAGGACGGCAACGCGAAGGCGCGCATGCGCGGCCACTTCCGCCGGTAGCGGGCCGCCGGCATCCAATCGAGCCGTATCTCGCCCGGTGGATCGACAGCGCCGAGGCGGGCACGAAGCGAGGCGGCGATCCGCATCGCCAGCGGACGAAAGTGAAGCGCGCGCGGCAGGACCTGGTTGATCTCGATTTCCCAGCTGCCCCTCGCGCCCATCAAAGGCGCGCCCGCCGCGTTCGTCGGCCAACGGCTCTGGCGCATGCAGGGCTTGCCGAAGCTGTCGCGGTAGAGGAGCTCGGGGAGCAGCGCCATGCTGGGCACGTCCGAATCGTTGGCGCCCATGCCGTGCACCGCGAAGATGGCGAACTGCACGTCCGCGAAGCGCTCGATCATCCGGCCGAGCGCGGCGTCGGCGGCCTCATAGACTTTCTCTATGCAGCGCCGCGCGGCTTCGGCGGAAGGCGCCTGATGCAGCGGATGCCGAGCGTCAACGCCGTGCCATTGCGCCTCGACCGCCGAATGGAACTCGCTGACCACGAAGAAGCCGAGGTCCCAGTCGGTGATCCGATCGCCATACAACCATTCGGCGATCGCAAAGCGGGTCTTGATCCCCTGCTCGATGGCTTGCGCCATCTGCGCCGCGCGGTCCGCCGACGGCCAGGTGAAGCCGTAGATCCATTTCTGCGCGGGATAGGCGCCGAAGCGCGCCTCGATCTCTTCGGCCAGCCCCGCCGGCCGCGCGGCCTGGACGACGCCGGGATCGTGCGCGCCCCAGATCGCCAGGCCGCGCACCGAAGGCGCCTGCGCAAGATCGAAATAGGGAACGTCGAATATGACGGTGCGGCAATCGAGAGACGCCGGGAACGGCTTCGTCCGCGCCGGCTTCTGGATCACTTCATACCGATCGGCATCGAAATCGACCACCGACCAGCGCCGCGCGCTGTCGGGGCCGAGGCCGCTGCTGATATGCTCCCAGGCGAGGCCGCTGCGCTTGGCAGGCCCGTGGTCGAGCAGGAAGCGCGCGCTGGTCTCCTTGATGCGCGCAAAATGGGGCAATCTCCCCTCGGCGATCAGTCTTTCGGCGAGCGACAGCTCGAAGCCGTCGAGCCCGATCATCATCACCCGCGGCCGTGTCACATCGCGTCCCTGCAGTGCGTTCTGGAATCGGGACTCTGGGACGAACGCATATCAAAAGCCAGGACGCTGTCACGCTTGCCACGCAAAGCGACGGCGGCTTGCCAGGGAATTGGCCGTTCAGCCCTCGTGCCGGACTGCGCGCCGATAATGGATCATTCCGAGTGTGGTCGCGAAATCGGCGAGGTGAAGCAGGCACTCGCAAGGCCTGGCAGTGATCAGCGCGGCCGCCGCTCCGGCCGCGCCCCACAGCAGCCGCGCGCCCAGCGCCAATGCGCCCATTCTGGCGATACGGGGCGGGTCGACGGCATCGACCGCATTGTCGCCGGGAAGCCGGTGCTGGAGGTAGCCGAGCGTTTCGCCCCAACGCCGATAATAAGCGAAGACATAGGCAAGCCTTTGCCGCTCGCATCCGATCATATGCATTGCCCGGGCGTCCGGCACCCACCATCCCGATGCGCCCGCCTTCAGCAGCCGGTAGATCATGTCGATCTCCTCGCCCAACCGGTCCCGCCCGGGCGCCGTGCCGAGCGCTGGATTGTAGGGATGATGCCGCTGCTCCTCGCTGCGGACCGCGAAATTGGCGCCCCATGGCAGCACGCCGCCTTCGAAGCCCAGCGGCAGGATCCGACTGCCGAAATCGCGTTTCGCAAACACGCCCGACAGCGGCGGGTGATCCTTGCAGCGCTGGAACAGCGGACGCGCCGGCGGCTCGAGCTCGGGGATGATCGGGCCGCCGAACAAGGCGGCGTCGGGGTGGCGCCGAAAGGCGTCGAGATAGGCGGCAAGCCAGCCGCGATCCAGACGCACGTCGTCGTCGGTCCAGCAGATGTAGCGGCCCCGCGCTTCCTTGATGCCGCGATTGCGGGCGATCGAAAGCCCCGGTTCGGGTTCGGCGACATATCGGATCGGCAGTCTTCCGGCAAAGGCCGCCACCGTCGCGGCGGTCGCATCCGCGCTGCCGTTGTCGACGACGACCAGCTCCCAGCGGGCGGCACGGGGAGGCTCCATCGCGCACGCCGAATCGAGCGCGCGCCGCAGCCTGTCCGCGCGATTGCGCGTGCAGATGATCAGGCTGGCATCGAGCGGGTCCGGGATCGCGGCTTTCCTTTCGGGCGTGAGGGCGCGTCCATCAGCCGGATCCAGGCCGGCGCATGGTCGCTGGCGCCCTCCCGGCCGCGAACATAGGCGTCGACCCTGGCTGCGACGAGGCGTGGCCTGGCTTCGGGACTGAGCAGCAAATGGTCGATCCGAAGGCCCGCGTTGCGCGCTCGGCCTCGCCAAGCCATTCGAGCAGCCGCGGCAGCCGGCTGGCGATGCCGTTGACGTTGAAGGTGGCGACCTTCATTCGAGATCGGCCTGCGCGCTCGCGAGGCCGGCGCCGCTTGCCATGCAGCACTTCTTGGCCTTCTTGCCGCTTCCGCAAGGGCAGGGATCGTTGCGTCCGACATGGCGCCAGGGATTGAGGGCAGGCTCGTTCGTCTTGTCGATCGCGGCCCAGCCTGGATCGTCGGGTTCATATTCCCAAAGCGCGTCTTTGCCGTCTCGAGGGTCGGTCCAAGCCAATGCATCCAGCACGTCTTCGATGTAACCGAGACCTGCTTTCGTGAATCGTGCTTCCTCGGAGGGCCTGCGTTTGGCGTCGGCGAGATCTTCCTCGAAATGACGATAGGAAAGACTCTGGGGATCGATGCGGTCTTCCTCCCAGGCGGTCCGGACTCTGGGCACATATTCGTCCATGCCCAGCATCGCGATCGCCTGGAGCCATCCGACCCAGGCATGATCCCAATCGGGAGCCCGTTCCCCGTCATGAAAATCCTCGATGAACGCCTTCATTCTGCTGCGGTCGATCCGATCGGCCCATGTCAAGAAGGTCGCCGCGCCGAACAGCGCATTGCGAACGAATTCGTCCAGCGACGGATCTGCGATCAAGTCGAAGAGCGCTTCGGAGTCTCCGTCGAAGGCTCCGGCGACGATCTTCGACAGATCCTCGGTGATGACATCTCCAAGGAGGCTGTCGACCTTCTCGGGCGGGAGCCGCAGCATTTGCAGCAATGGGCCGAAAGCTGCCTCGTGGCGCGATCCGCCGAGGATATAGAGACCTCGAAAGAATAATCTCCAATCCTCATCATCCACGAATTCGCCGGCCCGCGCCTTTTCGAGCATCGCGATAAATGCCGGCGCGCATTCGTCGATCCTGAGAATGCAAACGCCGATCGCGAGCCCTGGCGGTTCATCCTCCTTCGCGAGCGCGTCGATATGGATCTCGATGGGAGCGAGCGCGGGACTGTCCCCGTCGTATTCGAACAAGGCCTTCAGCTCCTCCTTCGTCATGCCCATTTCTCCCTCCCCAAATACGACTCAGCCTTGTGAGCGGGTGAAGCTTCGCTCCGCCAGCACCGTCTCGGCAAGCGCCAGATCCGCCTCCTTGTCGACATCGACGGCTGCTTCGGCGAAGGGCATGCGTATTGCGCGCACCGTCAGCCCCACGCGCCGTCCCAAGCGCTTCAAAGCGGCATCGAGCGAGATGGTGCGGGTCAATGCGCGAAGCGCAAGCAGCGGGCCGAAGGACATCATCAGCCGTGCCGCTTTCTTGCGGTCCTTCTCGACCGAAGACCACAAGTCCAGAGCCTTGCGCGATGCCGGCGTGCGAAGCGCGAACAGATTGGCGCCGCTGTAGTCGCCATCGCTGAAGCGGAGCCAAGTACGCTGTGTCGTCGGGAAGCGAGCCTCCACCACCGACCGCTCGACAAGCGCAAAGGCGGCATCGACGCCTTCGGTGCGGGCGAGGAAGCTTTCGACCATCGCCGGCGTCAGCAGCGCATGGTCGGCGGTGGTCACCAGCAACGGAAAGGGCGCCGCCGGACCGCCGGCGATCGCCGCGATGCTGCTGGAGATCCCATCGCCGCCCGACGCCGTCGCGATCCTGGAATCCGCGCGCAGCTCGGCGCTTGCGGCGGCCATCACCGCGTCGGGCTGCTGGGCGAGAACGACGATGCGGGCGATCCCGTCGCTCGTGATCAGCGTGCGCAGCGTCCGGCTCAGCATCGCTTCTCCGCCGACCGGGACAAGGGCCTTGAACCTGACGCCGTGCGCTGCGGCGAATTGATTTTCTCCCGGCCGCTCTCCGGCCAGCAGGATCGCGGTCCAGGCGGCCTCGGTCACGGCTGTGCCGTGCGGCGCGGCGCGGCTGGCGTCCGCGCACGAAACGGGTGACGCAAACGGCCGGAGAGGCTAATCGCCGGCCCCGGGCGCAACGCCTCTCCATCATTCCAGCACGGGCGCCGATCCATGCCGATCACCAAAGCGATTATATTGAGCGCGGGCAAGGGGTCTCGGCTGCTGCCGTTGACCGAGGATCGGCCCAAATGCCTGATCGCGCTTTCGGGACGGAGCCTGCTGGAATGGCAGCTCGACGCGCTGGCGGCGAACGGCATCGAGGAAATGGTCATCGTGACCGGTTTCCGCGACGATCTGGTCGATGCGGTGGCGGAACGCCGGCGGGGCGTGCGAACCCTGTTCAACCCCTTCTACCACGTCGCCGACAATCTGGGCTCGGTCTGGCTGGCGCGCGGGGAATTCGATTCCGACGTGCTGCTGCTGAACGGCGACACGCTCGTTTCGCCGGCGCTGGTCGCGACGGTGCTCGGCGCCGAACAGGGCGCGATCTCCGTCACCGTCGACGAAAAGGAGGATTATGACGCCGACGACATGAAGGTCCTTCGCGACGGCAGCCGGCTATTGCGCATCGGCAAGGCGCTGGAACCCGGCGAATATAATGCCGAATCGATCGGTCTGCTGGCCTTTCGCGGACCCGGCCCGCACCAGTTCATCGCCCAGGTCGACCGCATGATGCACACCAGCGAAGGCACGCGGCGCTGGTATCTGCGTGCCATCGACGCGCTGGCGCAGGAGGTCGAGGTCACGACGGTGTCGATCAAGGGCGAGCAATGGCAGGAGGTCGACTTTCCCGAGGATGTCGAAAAAGCCAAAATACTGACCGCGGGGTGGGATTTCTGAGCCGTCGGCCGCAGCCGCGATGCCGGCCTATGATCCTGCGGGCCAGCCCTGCTTCAACCAGCCGACCAGCGCCTCGATCCGGTCCGCGCCGAGCTCGACCGCATCGCCCAGCACCGGCAGCTTCGGCCAGCCGGTGTCGGCGATGGTCAGGCCCTCGGCAGTCCGTTCGCCATCGTAGCGCGGAATGACGTGGTAATGGACGTGCGGATCGACCATCATCAGCATGAGGTAGTTGATCCTGTCATAAGCGACTCGCTCGCCGAGCGTCGTTTCGATGTCCGCGACGACCCGGCCGAGCTGCGCGAAGGCCGCGGGATCGAGCGCAGAAAAAGCACGTGCTTCGCCTTTGGCTGCCAGCACCAGGCTTCCCAGCGTCGGCTGTGCCGGACGCAGCAGCACCACCCAATGGCCATAATCGGCGACCAGGGTGGCGGGATAGCCGAAGCGGATGATCGTCTCGTTCACCGCGCGTCTCCATTGCTTTCTGCATTGCACCGAGGCATTGCCTTAGCCTCGGTGCGTGTGGCTTGATAGTGGTTAGGAAATGACGGCGATCGACACGAAGGCCCGGTTGGACGACGATTTCCGGTCGGCGATGCGGCGGGTCGCATCGACGGTGAATATCATAACGATTTGCGTCGACGGCCATCCGATGGGGATCACCGCGACCGCCATGTCGTCGCTCGCCATGGACCCGCCGAGCCTCCTGGTGTGCATCAACCGCAGCGCATCGCTGCACGGCTCGATGACCGACGTCTCGCATTTCGGGGTCAACGTCCTTCATCAGGACCAGCAGCAGCTGGCCAAATTGTTCGCCGACAGCAGCATGCGCGAGCTGAGGTTCGCCAGCGGCTGGCATATGGACGCGAAGGCCCCGCCGCGCCTTCCGCACGCGCAGGCGTCGATCCTGTGCCGCCGTACCGACCATCATGTGTTCGGCACGCACAGCATCTTCATCGGCGTGGTGGAGGATGTCGTCCTTCGCGACGACATCGACCCGCTCGTCTATCTGGACGGGAACTTCCGAACCGCTCGCGACTGACGTCCGGAGCCTGGGCCCGGCTGAGGCCGGATCAATTCTTGGCGAACAGATTTTCCAGATCGCGCATCGCCTTGATCTCGATCGCATTGCCTGACGGATCGAGGAAGAACATGGTCGCCTGCTCGCCCGGCAGGCCCTCGAAACGGATCGTCGGCGCGACGACGAAAGCGATCCCGGCACCGGTGATCCGCTCCGCAAGGGCGCGCCAGCGCGCGAGCGGCAGCACGGCGCCGAAATGCGGTACCGGCACGTCGTCGCCGTCCACCCGGTTGCTGAGACGGCGCGGTCGCGCGTCCGGATCGAGATGCGCGACGATCTGGTGGCCGAAGAAATCGAAGTCGATCCAGGCGCTGTCGCTGCGCCCTTCGGGACAGCCGAGCAACCCGCCGTAGAAGGCGCGCGCGGCGTCGAGATCGTGGACCGGAAAGGCGAGATGAAAGGGCGGGAGCGTAGCCATGTGATGCGTGTAGCCGCTTTGCCGCCGGCGATGACAGATTGAAAATCCGGCGCCTGGTCCACATAGAGCATTTTCAAGGCAGCTGGCGACAGCTGACGGCTCGGGAAATGCGCAATCAAAGGAATTGGCAGCGTGATCCGATTCTATCGAGGCGGATCACGCGATAGCGGGCTCGTGAAGCCGCTTCTTCTCTCCCTTTCGGCCGGCATGATCGGCGCTTGCGGGTTCCAGCCGATCGGCGCGTGGCCGCTGGCGCCGCTCTCGATCGCTGTGTTGCTGTGGCTCATCGGATGCGCGCCCCATCTGCGCAGCGCGCTTGCCCGCGGCTGGTGGTTCGGCGCCGGACAATTTGCGATCGGGCTGAACTGGATCGCCACCTCGTTCACCTATCAGGCCAACATGCCCGCCTGGCTGGGGTGGGTCGCGGTCCTCCTGCTCGCCTGCTATCTCGCCGTCTATCCGGCGGTGACGGCCGGGTTTGCCTGGAAATGCGGCCGGGGCGGGCCGATCAGGCTGACGGCCGCGTTCGCGGCCGCCTGGATCGTCGCCGAATGGCTGCGCGCCACATTGTTCACCGGCTTCGCCTGGAACCCGCTCGGCGTCGTGCTGGTCTCGACGCCCTGGGCCTGGTGGGCCACCGTCTTCGGTACCTATGGTCTTGCCGCGCTGGTGGTGGCGATGGCGGGCCTGCTTTGCGTTGCCGTGCGGCGGCAGTGGCGGCGCGCGGCCGGGCTGGCGCTCCTGATCGCCGCCGCGACGATACCTCAGATTTCGACCGGCCGGTCGCCCGTCGCCTTCACCCCTTTGGCGCTGCGCATCGTCCAGCCCAATATCGGCCAGGACGTCAAATGGCAGGAGGGGAGCGAGCAGCGCCACCTCGCGCTGCTGGCGCGGCTTTCGCGCCATGATTTCCGCCGGCCCCTGCTCCTGCTCTGGCCCGAGGCGGCGGTCACCCTGCCCATGCAGGATCGACGCGGGGATGCTTATTATCGCGACCGCGCCGCCGCGCAACGCAAGGCCGCTACGGCGATGCTTGGCCCGAAGGATCTCCTGCTCACCGGCGGCATCACGATCGGATCGGTCAACGGCATCGACGCCACCAGCGCGACCAACAGCATTTTCGCATTGGATTCGGGCGGACGGATCCTGGCCCGCTACGACAAGAACCATCTGGTGCCTTATGGCGAATATCTGCCGATGCGGCCGTTGCTGGCATGGCTGGGCCTGTCGCGGCTCGCGCCCGGCGACCTCGATTTCGCGCCCGGGCCCGGGCCGCAGAGCTTCGATCTTCCCGGCGTCGGCCGGGTCGGCTTTCAGCTGTGCTACGAGATCATCTTTTCGGGGCGCGTCGTCGACCGTCAGCGGCGTCCCGACTTCCTGTTCAATCCGTCCAACGACGCCTGGTTCGGCGCCTGGGGTCCGCCGCAGCATCTCGCCCAGGCGCGGCTGCGGGCGATCGAGGAAGGGCTGCCGGTGCTGCGCTCGACCCCGACCGGCATCTCGGCAGTGATCGATGCCGACGGGCGGCTGGTCCGGAGCCTGCCCTGGCGCAAGGCCGGGATCATCGACGCGCAGCTGCCTGCGGCGAAGCCGGTGACGCCGTTCGCGCGCTTCGGCAACGTCATGCCGCTGACATTTGCCCTTCTGTTGGCAATCGCAGCGATTGCGGCGCGCCGCAAGAACCGCTAGGTGGCGGATATAAAGATATCTGCATATCCTCATTTTCACCAAGCGAAGCAGGATCCTCGATGCGCAGCAATTACATGTTCACGTCCGAATCGGTGTCAGAAGGGCATCCCGACAAGGTCGCGGACCAGATTTCCGATGCCGTCGTCGATCTGCTGATCGGCAAGGACCCGGAGGCGCGTGTCGCTTGCGAGACCCTCGTCACGACCAACCGGATCGTGCTGTCGGGAGAAATACGCTGCGCCGTCCCCTTCACCCAGGAAGAGGTGGAGAACGCCGCCCGCGAAACCGTCCGCCGGATCGGCTACGAGCAGGAGGGTTTCCACTGGAAGAACGCCGAATTCGAATATTATCTGCACGGCCAGTCGGGCGACATCGCGCAGGGCGTCGATGAAAGCGGCAACAAGGACGAGGGGGCCGGCGACCAGGGCATCATGTTCGGCTTCGCCTGTGACGAAACGCCCGATTATATGCCCGCGACGCTTTATTATGCGCATCGCGTTCTCGAGCGGCTCGCCGCCGACCGCCACGGCGGCGCGGCCGACTTCCTCGAACCCGACAGCAAGAGCCAGGTCACGCTCGCGTTCGAGGAGGGGCGACCGGTGCGCGCCGTCAAGCTGGTCGTGTCGACCCAGCATGCCGCCGGCTGCGACCAGGGCAGGCTTCGCGACTATGTGAAGGGCGTGTTCGCCGATGTTCTTCCTCAGGGCTGGATGCCGGGCGACGAGGATATTTTCGTCAATCCGACCGGCATTTTCGAGATCGGCGGCCCCGACGGCGACACCGGCCTCACCGGGCGCAAGATCATCGTCGATACCTATGGCGGCGCGAGCCCGCACGGCGGCGGCGCCTTCAGCGGCAAGGATCCGACCAAGGTCGACCGGTCGGCCGCCTATGTCACCCGTTATCTCGCCAAGAACATCGTCGCCGGCGGCTTCGCGAAACGCTGCACGATCCAGCTTTCCTATGCGATCGGCGTCGCCGAGCCGCTGTCGCTCTACGTCGACCTGCACGGCACCGAGGCCAATGGAGTCACCGCGCCGCGGCTCGAGGCGGTGCTGCCCCAGCTTGTCCGCCTCACCCCCAAGGGCATCCGCACCCATCTGGGCCTCAATCGGGCGATCTACGAGCCGACCGCTTCCTACGGCCATTTCGGACGCAAGCCGGAGGGCGCCCTGTTCAGCTGGGAAAAGACCGACCTGGTCGATCAATTGAAGCAGGCGCTATGAATCGCCCCTCCCTTTAGAGGGAGAGAAGGAAGGGGCGTCCTGGATGTCGGACCCGACGACGCTTCGCCGCCTCTACGGCCGCCGGTCGGGGCACAAGCTCCGCAAGGCGCAGGCGGCGCTGCTGGAAGATCTCCTGCCGCGCGTGGCGGTCCCCGAAGGCGCCTTGACCTCCCAGGTCCTTTTCGGCGCCGATCGTCCGCTGGAGTTCGAGATCGGCTTCGGCAGCGGCGAGCATCTGCTGTGGCAGGCGGCAGCCCGGCCTGCGCACGGCTTCATCGGCTGCGAGCCGTTTTTGAACGGAATGGTGGCGGCGCTTGCCAAGATCGCCGACACCGCCGCCGCCAACGTCCGCCTGCACATGGGCGATGCGCTCGATGTGCTCGAACGGCTCCCCGACGGCGCGCTTTCCCGGCTCTACCTTCTCCATCCCGATCCCTGGCCCAAGGCGCGTCACGCCAAGCGGCGAATGATCAACCACGGCCCGCTCGACCTGATCGCGGCCAAGCTCGCGCCGGGCGGCGAGTTCCGGCTCGGCACCGACGATCCGGTCTATTGCCGCTGGTCGATGATGGTGATGAACGCGCGCCGCGATTTCGAATGGCTCGCCGAGAGCCCGGCGGATTTTCTTACCCGGCCGGACGACTGGCCGGAGACCCGCTACGAGGCCAAGGCACGCGGCAAGGGGCATGAGGTGTGGTACTTTCGATATCGGCGCCTCTAGCGCGGAGAAGGCTCATGGCAGCGGGGAACGGCGGGGCGTGATGGATTTCGACTATATGAGGCCGGCTCAAAGCCGCCAGGATTCATCGTGACACTCGGTCATGTCGCCCCCATAACTCCTCCTCGACTCGTGTCGTGGAGCTTCGGAACCCAACGATGAGCATGATTGCCGAACTTGGCAGAGATGTCTGGGCTCACGATGGCGCAGTACGCACGATCATCGGCTACGACGCATGCAGCGACTATGTGAGCAAGTCGGTGAAAGGGGGCTATCTGCTCACCGGCACGCGCACAAACGACGTCCAGCTCCATCACCGCTATATCCGTGTCGGCGACAGCCAGGTGGATTTCATCCAGCTTATCTGCGGGAGCGACTTCCTGATCGATCAGCCGGATGAATTCGACCGTTATTATTATCTCCAACTGGTTACTTCGGGCCGGTGCGAGTTCTTGATGAATCGCCAATTGGTTCTGGTGGAGAGCGGGCGGTGCGCGGGCATCAACCCCTTCGGTTCGCTCGCGGCACGGTGGGATGGGTTATGCGATCACGTGCTCGTCCGTCTTAACCGCAGCGCGCTCGAGCAGACGTTGGCCGAGGAGCTCGACATCGATATTTCGGAGCCGATCCATTTTGCTCCCATCACGATCTCGGCGCACGAATGTCGGCCGGTAATGGCGCTCATAGACATGCTCTTGCGCCATTCCGACACCCCCGATGCCTTCGGAACACGGCGGTTCGGCCGCCAGATGGAGCGGCTCGTGCATCTTGGAGCGCTGCAATGCTTTCCCAATAACTACTCGGAGATGCTCCGCCACGGGACCTCGACGATGGCGCCCTTCTACGTTCGGAATGCGGAAGAATATTTGCGCGCCCATTGCCAATCGGATGTGACGCTCGAAGATCTCGCCCGCTCGACCGGCGTCAGCACGCGTTCTTTATTCTATGGGTTCCGGCGCTGGCGAAACACCACGCCTATGGCCTATCTGAAGAAGGTGAGGCTGACCCGCGCCAGGGAGGCTTTGCGGGCGGGTGCGAAGACCGGCACGTCCGTGACCGACATAGCGATGTCCGTGGGTTATTGGCATCTCAGCCGTTTTTCCAGCGATTACAAGGCCCGCTTCGGCGAGCCGCCCTCCAAGACGCTCCGTCGCGGGCTCCTCGGGCCTCAGAACCCTGTCGCGGAGGATACGTCCGCAATCTCTTGAAGCATTTTCAAGTCGGCCGGCGCGGCCGGCTCACGGCCGATCGCAAGGATTCGAATTCGGCGCGAATTGCGGTGTCAGAAATAACTCTTGAATCCATCGGCTGAGACCACATCGGCCGCCAAAACCCGCAATGTGACCAGAGCCGCATCATGGAACTCTGCGCTGCTCGAGCAACAGCAGTCTTCGATGAGAAGAGTACGGTATCCGAGCGTGAGCGCGTCCCGGACGGTGTGATCGACGGCCACGTTGGTCGCAATGCCGTTTATCGCGATGGTGTCGATGCCACGTTCGTCCAGATATGCCTTCAGACTCGTATTGTAGAACGCGCTGCCGTTGGCGTGCTCGCAGACGATATCTCCCGGCTTCGGCCCGAGTTCCGGTACGATCGCCGCGCTGACCGATCCGCGGAGGCAGGAACCGTGTTCCGCCGCCAGTCTTGCGGCCGGATTGGACGAATCCTGGGTCGGAGGTTTATCGAACACAACGTTCACGAATATTATGGTTAGCCCGCGCTGTCGTGCGAACGCGAGCAGACCGATCATCCTGGGAACCAGTTCCAATTTCTCCACCTGGCCCGCGAACATCGACCCGAACACGTACTTCGGGTTCGTAATCTCATTCTGCCAGTGGATGCAGACCAAAGCTGTCTTGGAAGCGATCAGCTTTCCTTCGATCGCCAGCTTGCTCTCCGATAACAGTTTCATGGCCTTCACCTGTTTGTAATGGTCGGAAATGGTCTACAATATGATTTCTGACGACGCTGTCGTTCGTGCTTCAGGGCGGTTGCGGCCAGTTCCGTCCGGGCGTCCATGAACCGGATAGCGGTATGGACCGAGGAAACAGACGCATATGGCGGCCAAGGCGAGAAGGGCCGCAAAGATCAGCAATGCAGCGGTATATGACCCCGTCAGGGCATAGCTTCTTGCAACGATTGCCGTTCCTGTCGCGCCGCCCAAGGCCCAGGTGACCCAGATCGTGCTGAGCACTCGGCTGTATGCGCGCAACGAGAAGTAACGACTGACCAGAAAGGTCAGAATGTCGGCTTCCGTACCCAGCGCCAATCCGATCAGCGTTGCCGCGACAAACTGCGAACCTGTCCTGGAGTCGAGCGCCATGATCAACGACCCCGTCGCCGCGAGCGCGAAAATGCTCGCCGAAACATGGGGTGCGAAGATACGATCCATTAGATAGCCGACCAACGGGCGGCCGAACCAGGCCACCAGTCCGGCAACGGACAAGATCGTCGTTACGGTGGCGGTGGGAATGCCGCGATCGGCAAACAGAAAAACGTAGCTGCTGAGAGCGCCGATCGTCGCGATCGAGACACTCAAGATCGGCAATGCGATAAGCCAGAAGGCGGGCGACAACAGGCACATCCGCACGATTGAAGGCTCTTCCTCGACGCCCGTTGCCCGAGCGGCGACAGCGCCCGGCGGGGTACGAACGAGGACCGCCAGGCCGAATCCCGGGATCAGCCCGGCAGCCAGCCCGATCGTTGCAAATGCGACCCGCCAGCCGAACCCCTCCACGAGCCGCTCCGCAAGTTGGGGAATAACGATAGAGCCCAGGCCGCCGCCGGCGACCACGATGCCCAGCGCGAGGCCTCGCCGAACGTCAAAAAAGCCGCTGATGGCGACGGCATAGGGCAACACGCTTGCCGCCGCACCGCCGATGCCGACGACCAGGAACAGCAACAGAAATATTGCGGGTATAGGGGGGCTGATAGCAACGGCGGCGAAACAGGCTCCGAACGCCAGCACAAAAATGAGCGACGGAACGCGAATGCCGTAGCGGGCGATCAGCCAGCCCAGGATGAGCAACCCCAGCGCGCTTCCCACCATGAACATTCCGAACAGGTTTGCGGCAACATCGCGAGACCAGCCGAACTCCGCGATCATATTCCTCGCAAGAATGCCGAAGCCGTAGGACATCAGGCTACCAGCGCCGAATATGCATCCGAACGCCCCTGCAACGACGGTGCACCAAGGGTTGATCGGCTTGTTCAGCATGGTGCGACTGACCCGATGCCAGCTTGCGCCGGGCAGCCATCAGACATCAAGCTTGCTCGGGCTTCCGTCCGCCGGCGACTTCCGCTCACGTCGCGGCTCGTGCCGACAGACCGCCGTCTATCACCAGGGTCGTCCCTGATGTGTAGGCAGACAGCGGTGAGGCGAGGAAGGCGACCGCGGCGGCGATCTCGTCCACTGTTGCAGCGCGTTCGAACGGCAGTTCCGCGCTGCTTTTCTTGAACGTTCGTTGAAGGGTAACAAGTCGCTCGGTGGCCACTGGACCGGGGCTGACCCCCAGAACACGTACGCCGTGCTTGTGGCTATCGCTGCCGAGCGACATGGTGAAGGCGGTCAGCGCGGCATTGCCAGTCACCCCGCAGATATAGGCCGGGTCGCGTATGTAACTGGCTGCGCCGAGCATGTTCACGATAACACCGGCGCCACGCGCTTTCATCGACGTGAAAATCAGGCGCGTGAGGTTGATGTATCCGAATATTTTGAGATCCCAGGCTGCGCGCCAATGTGCCTCGTCGACCTCTTCCAGCCGTCCGCCGGGAATGGCGCCCGCATTGTTGACCAGGATATCCACATTCCCGTGGGATTGCGCCAAACGCTCGATTTCTTCGCTTCGGGCGAGATCGGCAGCGAAGGCTGTCGCGTTCCGACCGGTCTTGGCACTGATCTCACGGGCCAGACGATTCAGCTTTTCCGCCGTGCGGGATACCAGGATGACATCGCATCCTTCGCGGGCCAAGGCCCAAGCCGTGGCCGCACCAATTCCTTGGGATGCTCCGGTAACGAGCGCAAGTCGTCCTGCAAGCCCTATATCCATCTCTTGTCAAACTATCCAAATCAAACGACTGACCCTTAAAAAGAAAATCATCGTGATGACTGACTATCGAAAGGGTAGGTGCAAACGCATCCTGTTCAAGAAATATTTGCTGTCGCAGGATTTTTCGCGAAAATCGATCAGGCGCTCGGGAAGCATGGCGACCCGTTCAATGATACTTACCTTTTCGCATCTCACTCTGGAATATTTTCAAGTCGGCCGGCGGCAGCCGATGGCTCTGGAATATGCGGTTGGAGCCGGATGCAAGGTAAACAAAGGGTATTTTAGCTTGATATGCTGCCGCCGAAGCAGACCCGGATCACAATCGGCATCGCCGCGCAGTTGCTAAACGATCTTGACGATCCTTTCGTCGCTGCCGACCAATGCCTTCCCATAAACCTCGTAGCCCAGCCCCTCGGTAACCATGCTGTGGCTGGTGGCGACGTTGACGTCGCGCCACATTCGCTGCAGCGGGTTGGCTTGGGCGAACGTCGACGTTCCGTGGGCCTGCGTCAGAATTTGCATCGCTTCGCGCAGCATCGCCCCGGCAGATCCGATCGTGGCCCTGATACGGGCGTGGTCGACATATTCCAGCTTCCTATTTTCGACGGCTGCGCTGTCGACCTCTTTGGTCATGAGCACCGTCAATGCCCGTGCCGCTTCGAGCTTGGCCGCCGCTTCGGCGACCTGAACCTGGAACATGGTGGAGGCGCTTTGCGACGCATATGAGCTCAAGGTGATTTTGCGGTTCGGGGCGAGTTTCAGCACATGTTCGAGCGCAGCCTGAACCACGCCGATCGGCGGCCCCAGCAGGCCAAGCTCGATCGCCGGACCGAGCGGGATGCGGGTTATCGGCTCGTCGCGAAACTCGCTGGCCGGATTGCCCGCCAATGCGTCGAGAAACGAACATGTGTGGTGACTGGGAACAAAATAGTCCTTCAGCACCAAGGTGTCGCTTGCGGTCCCGCGCATGCCGGCCACGTTCCAGGTCTGCTCGATCGTTCCGGCGGCGACGGGAACAAGGCCGAACAAGAGGTTCGGAGGATCGATGCTGGTGTCGAGCATCTGTACCAATGCCCAGGTGGCGTGCTCGACGCCGGAAAGGTAGGGCCATTGCCCCGAGACGCGATATCCGCCGTCGACGGGCTCCACCGTCACCTCTTTGCCCTGGGCAGTGCACGCACCGACATCGACGTTCTTTCCCCAGGCATCGATCTGAGCGCGCCCGCTGAACATATTCAACATCATGTTGGATCCGGCCACGATCATCGTGACCCACGCCGTCGACCCGCATCCTCGTCCCAATGCCGCAGCGACCGCGAGCATCGTCTGCATCCCCTGCCCGAAGCCGCCCATCCGCTTCGGAATGAAGATACGCATGAAACCGGCCGCGACGAGCTTCCGGAACACATCCGCCGATACGTGACCGTCGCGATCGACCTCATCGGCATGCTCCGCCAAAGTCGGCACCAGCCCATCGGCCGCACCGACCAGCTTCAAAGCTTCATCGTCCAGGCCGAGCAGCAATGTCTTTGTGTTGCCGAGACTATAGCCATTATCTGATAGTGCTGACATGAGGCTTAAACTTCCTTTCCTAGGTATTATATTGTTTTTCTACTATCCGGTCTTCCAAGAATCGCGGGAGTTGCTGGCGTATTTCTATCGGCGTCAAGCTGAGAGCAGCTCGGTCGCGCGATATCCACCATCAATCGTGATGAGCGACCCGATTACGAAACTGCCTGCGGCCGGTATGGAGGCCGATGGTTCCTTGCGAATGGCGCCAGCCGCCGGTCGACCCATTTTGACATCATTTCGTGACCGCCCCCCTGTCGTCGTCGCCAAGTAAAGCTTGCCGACATCGTCCGCTTGCGGGGATTCCGCGTCGAAGCCAATCCCGTCGCTGGAGCCGGTTACAGTCACCGTCGGGCCCGTAAACCGTCAACGCGCATCGCGGCGCGATGCATTCATCGTCAGGATTTCCACTCACGGATCCCAGCCGGCGCGTCTCACAGCCTCGTGTCTTGAGCCTTGCCGGCGAAATACCATCGCAGCTCCAATAGCGCCTAGATATCGCGAGAACTATATGTGGCCCGCAACGACTTTCTTTTAAGCGCCAGCTTTATAGCCAACTTTGCCTGGCGAATCGGATGTCACGATCTTCGTCCCCGTCAAATTGACGGTCGTGGCGCGCTGCATCCGGTCTACGCTCCGCCGCACGCCGGATCGAATTCCATGAAAGACCAAAGCCTTGCGACCGTATCCCGCCGGGGAACGCCGGCGATCGTCCGCCGGCCGGCCGAACGCGATCGGTGCGGTTCCCATAAATTGCGTGCGGCGTGCGCGGTAGCGCGCTCCCCGCCGATCAGGTGAGGCCGGGCGGCATCGGGTCATCGTTCGCAGGCGCAGACAAACAGCGGCCGCGAACCGGGGCAAGGAGGGGAGAAGATCATGTCGCGGAACAAAAGAGTTGCTGTGCATATTCTATTCGCAGGTTCGGCGCTGTCATGCATGGCCGCTCAGGCATCGGCGCAGGAAACCGCTGCAACGCCGTCCCGCGAGACCGACGAAATCATCGTGACTGCGCAGAAGCGTTCCGAGCGGCTGCTGGACGTGCCGGTATCGATCACCGCCGCCACCGGCGACCAGCTCGCGAAACAGGGGATTACCGAGACGTCGCAGCTGACCAAGCTGGTTCCGGGCTTCACCTATCAGGAATCGAACTACGGCACGCCGATATTCACGATCCGCGGCGTCGGCTTCTTCGATGGCGCAGCGGGTGCCGGGCCGACGGTCACGACCTATGTCGATCAGGTGCCGCTGCCCTATTCGATGCTGGCGCGCGGCGCGACGCTCGACCTCGAACGGGTCGAGGTGCTGAAAGGGCCGCAGGGCACATTGTTCGGGCAGAATTCGACCGGCGGCGCGATCAACTATATCGCCGCCAAGCCGACGCCCGATCTCGCCGCCGGCGCGACCGTGAGCTACGGACGCTTCAACGCGGTGGATGCGGAAGGCTATTTGAGCGGGCCGCTGACGGACAAGCTGCGCGCCCGGGTGGCCTTGCGCGGAGAATTCGCCGACGGTTGGCAAAAGAGCATCACGCGGCCGAACGATCGCTTCGGCAAGAAGGAATTCTACAACGGTCGTCTGCTGCTCGACTGGGCGCCGACCGATACACTCAATTTCGAACTGAACGTCAGCGGCTGGCAGGACAATTCGGAGATAGCGGCGTCGCAGCTCCAGGCATTCGCGCCGTCGCAGCCCGCAAATCCGTTGAATCAGTTCGTTTACGACGCCATGTCCGTCTCGCCGATCCGCCTGGACGGCGCGCGCTGGGCCGACTGGACGCCGGGAACCGCGCACAAGAACAACAGCTTCTACCTGGTCTCGCTGCGCGGCGACTGGCGCATGTCGGACCAGGTCGATCTTACGTCGATCGCGGCCTATTCGAAACTGGATGCGCATATGCCCGTCGATACCGACGGCAGCGCTTTCGAGGGCTTTTACATAAAGCAGCGCGACGTCCTTCTGGAGTCCGTCTCGCTCGAACTGCGGCTTGCCGGCCAAGCGGACCGATTGAAGTGGCTGGTCGGCGGCAATTATCAACGCGACGTGGCCGACGAATTCAACGTCCTGGTCGGCGATGCCACGAACGGAGTGGTGCCGACGCCGTCCGGGCTGGTCTATGTGAACACGTCCGCCTACAGCCAAAATCAGCAGCCGACGACCTGGGCCGCATTCGCAAGCGCCGACTACGAACTAACACAACAGGTAACGGCGCATCTGTCGGCACGCTATACCAAGCAGAACCGCGACTTCGACGGCTGCCTTACCGACGCCGGACCGGGGACGCGCGGCGTCAGCCTTGCGACGGCGTTCCTGGGCCTGTCGGGAGCGCTTTCCGGCACGCCGTCAACGATCGGGCCGGACGGCTGCCTCACGCTCAACGACGTGACGTTCAAGCCCGAGCGCGCGTTCCTTTCGTTGAAAGAGGATAATGTGTCGTGGCGCGCGAGCCTGAATTGGAAGCCGACCGATAAGAGCTTGCTCTACGTCAGCGCGGTCAAAGGCTGGAAATCGGGCGCTTTTTCGAACGTGCCTGGACTTTTCGCTTCCGAATTCGACCCGATAAGTCAGGAATCGGTCCTGTCCTTGGAGGGGGGCTTCAAATACGGCGGCCGCCGGGTGCAAATCTCCAGCGCGATTTTTCATTACGATTATAAGAACAAGCAGCTCGTCGGCTATGTCCACAACCCCTTTTTCGGAAACCTGCCGAAGCTGGTCAACATTCCCAAGTCGCGGGTGTGGGGCGCCGAGCTGGAGCTTACGGCTCGACCCGTCGAGCCGCTGCGGCTGAAGGGCGGACTGAGCTATGTCAATTCGCGCGTCCGGAGGGATCCGATCGCCCCCTCTGTTCCGCTCGATCCCTATGGCAACGTCGTCTCGTTCGTCGGCGAGGCGTTCCCCAACACACCGAAATGGCAGGTCGTGGGCGACGCCGAATATGACGTCCCGCTCTCGCAAGCCGCGCATGCCTTTATCGGCGGATCGCTCAGCTATCGCGGCGAAAGCAACGCAGCATTCGGCGATCGTCCGGAGTTCAAGCTTCCGAGCTACACGCTGGTCGATCTTCGCGCCGGTGTGGAATGGGAGAAGTGGCGGGCGCAGATCTGGGGCCGCAACATCACCAACAAATATTATTGGGTCAACGTGTCGCACCTCGTCGATTCGGTTTCGCGTTTCGCGGGTGCTCCGGCCACCTACGGCATCACGTTGAGCTACCGCTATTGATTGCAAAGGAGCAGATGACGAATGCGGTCCGGGCGCCGGACGAATCAAGCCAAGCCGATATTGCCGCGGCCGAAAGAAGCAACAGGCCGAGCGTTGAAACGCTGTCGTGATAAACTAACCTGACGGAGAAGACAGATGCAGGTTGTCAATATTGAAGATACATTCGAGCTCAATCTTCCGGGCCTTCATCATCGCACGCTGGCGGGCGTGTCGAACGGCATGACGCAGGGAGAGGTCTGGCTGCAAACCATCGCGCCCGGCATGTCGACCCCCATGCATCAGCATGACTGCGAGGAGGTCGTCATAACGCTGTCCGGCCGGGGCGCCTGCGTTTGCGGCGAGGAGCGGATCGAGTTCGGTCCCGACTCGATCCTGACGCTGAAGGCCAACGTGGCGCACCAGATCATCAATATCGGCGATACGCCGCTGACGGGCTACGGCTTTTTCACGATGGGCCCGGTCATCGTCGAGGCGCCCGGTGGCGGCCATATGCCGATGCCATGGGATCAGCCGCGGGCCGGTTGAACGGAGGGTTGCCGAGGCGCGTGGCGCGGGGGCCTTTGCGCCTTTCGATCGCACCGCCGGGATAGAGAATTGCTTGGCCCGGATGCGACCGGACGACCGTTCGTTCGGCCTATTCATCACGGTCTTCAGGAGGAGTTACAGCCATGACGGCAGCGCCGGTTTCCAGTCAGGATTTGGGCAACATCGTCCGCGAGCTTATCGAGGCTCTGTCGGTGGGGGACAGGGCTCGCTACCAGCCCGTGCTGGCCGACAATCTGACCTACCATCTCACCGGAAGTCATCCTTTCTCCGGGAAGGTGGAAGGAAAGGAGGCGCTCCTCGGCATGATCGGACAAGTACGCGGCTTTTTTGCCGACGACAGTTTGCGTTACACCGTCGATCGCATCATCGTATCCGGAAACACCGTAGTAAGTACCTATCAAGGCACGGGAAAGATGCCTAGCGGGAATGAATATAAGAATGATTACTGCACGATATGGGACTTTGAGGGAAACAAGATAGTCCGCATTACCGAGTTCTTCGACAGCTATCACGTTGCTCAAAACGTCGGCTAAGTCCTAGGACAAACGCCAATCCAGGAGGTCATATGTCTAACATTCCTTTCGTTCGGGAACTGCTCGGCGCAATGGCGGAGGGCCGTCTGGACGACGCGTTGGATTTTCTGAGCGACGAGATACATTGGGAGGTTGCCGGCGACTTGGCGTTCTGCGGCCCACATGTCGGAAAACGGGCCTTGCGCGACAATCTGTTCGCCGTCATCGACGCGCATTATGTCCCCGGAACGGCGAAGATCGAGATCCTCGACATGTTTGAGGATGTCGCCAGGTCTTTGGTGATCACCCAGATAGCCGAAAGCGCCGATGTCGTCGGCGGCGGCCGCGTCGACGCCAAGCTGGCGTCATTCTTCTTCATCGTCGACGGAAAGGTCGCGAAAGTGCAGGAATTCGTCGATTTGCGCCCGCTCGCTCGAATGCTGGACCAGAGCAGCCGGCCGGTGCTTGCGGGCGCGGCATGATGCGAGCCTTGACGTTCGACCGATTGGGGGATCCCCTCCGCGAGCCCGACCTGCTGTCGCTTCGCGAGGTCGCGGAGCCCAAGGCAGGGAAAGGCGAAGCGATCGTGCGGGTCGCGCTCGCGCCGATCAATCCTTCCGATTTTCTTTTCATCGCCGGAGCGTTTCCGGGGCCGGTCCGCGCGACTCCAGGGCAGGTTGGCGGCCTGAACGGGGCGGGCTTTGTCGAAACGCCGGCCGAAGGCGGCCCGCCTGCGGGCACGCTCGTCTCGTTCAACGTCCTGGGCTGCTGGGCCGACCGGCTGGCGATCCCGGCCGCGGCGCTGATCCCGTTGCCGCCGGACATGCCGCTCGAGCTGGCGTCGCAGCTTCCCAACCTGATCACCGCCTGGGATCTGGTCGAAAATAGCGGCGTCCAACCGGGCGGCTGGCTGGCATTGACCGCCGGCTATTCGACGGTGGCGGTTCTCGCGCTCCAATTCGCGGCGCGCCGCGGCATCCGCGTTCTGTCCATCGTCCGCCGCAGGCGCGACGATCCGGACCTGATCGGATTGGGGGCCGAGGCGGTGATCGCCGATGCCGGCAACCTGGGCGCGGCCGTGCTCGAGGCGACGGGCGGACAGGCCGTCGGCGGTATCATAGACTGCGTGGCGGGGCCGTCTGCCGGCGATCTCATCCGCGTCTGCGCGCCATTTTCGAAGATGCAAATCTATGGAAGCCTCGACGGCCGGGACATGCACGTCACGGGACAGGACATTCTGTACCGCGGTCTTCAGATCATCTCCTACGGCTATCGCTTCACGTTTCAGCCGCCGAGCACGGCCGAAGATATCGCGCTTGTTCGCCGCGTTTGCGACGAAGCGACGAATGGTCGTCTGTACGTCCCGATCGGCGGCATACATCCGATAAGCGACTATCGGGAAGCCTTTGGAGCCGCGGATTCCGGCGCCGGCAAGCGCTTTCTTCGCATGGCCGATGGATGAACAAAGGACCCTTCCCTTTAACCTGAGACAAGGTCCGGATCCTGAAAGTGACGGATAGTATATGCTGATAGTGCGGATGAAGCTGTAGAATAAGACACCGGTGTGCCAAACAATAGAGGTATGTCATGGATGTGGACTTTTCGGGCCGAAAGGCGATCGTTACCGGTTCGAGCGAGGGCATCGGCCGGGCGATTGCGCAGGGCCTGATCGACGCCGGCGCCGAGGTCCTTCTCGTCGCGCGGCGTGAAGATCTCCTGCAGGAGGCCGCGCAGGCGATGGGCGGTAAGGCCGGGTGGATCGCGATCGACATGAGCAGGGACGGCGCCGCCGAGCAGATCGTCGCCGCTGCGGTCGATCGCTTCGGCGGACTGGATTATCTCGTCAACAATGCCGGTCTCAACATCCCCGGTGCGATCGGTGCGTATAGTTCCGCAGACTTCCGCCGGATGCTCGATCTCAACCTGATCGGGACCGCCATGGTGACCCAAGCGGCGGTTCCGCATCTGGCCAGGCGGCCCGGTGCCGCGATCCTGAACATCTCCTCGGCGGCCGGGCGCAAGGTGTTTCCCGGCAATGGATTGTACAGCGCGACCAAGGTCGCGATCAACATGCTGACCGAAATGTGGGCGGCCGAGCTTGCCGAGCGGGGGATCCGCGTGAACGCGATTTGCCCGGCCTCGACCGAAACACCCCAGTTTCGCAAGGTCGCCGCAACGATCGAGGGCTCTCGCGAACATGCCATCCAGCTTCAACACATCCACCGGATGTGCGCGCCCGAGGAGCTGGTACCGCCCGCGCTCATGCTTCTATCGGATCGATTGGGCGGTTTCATCACCGGAACCGTGATGGACGTCGATGGAGGGGTGCACATCTGATCTCCGCGGGCAATGCGGGGACACAGTACCTAATTGCCGCGCCTCGCCGATGGGTGCGGTCCAGAGCTGGAGTGCCCCCCTAGATTGAGACAGTAAAATTGGGGACAGCCCTTTCAGGAGGGTTATATGTCCAAGGTGGTTCGACGAAGATTTGGCCGGGCGTTCAAGCTCGAGGTGGTTAGTCGGATGCATTCCGGCGAGAGCGGG
>DATFHP010000009.1:0-2690 GCA_035248285.1 Allosphingosinicella sp.
TGACCAAGGACGATGTGCTCGCCGCGGCCGACACGGCGAAGGCGGAGCCGGCCGTGTCCGCGCCGCCCCGGGCCGATGCGGCGCCGGCGCCGACCGCTGCGCCGGCTTCCGAGCGGCGCGAGGAACGGGTGCGCATGACCCGCCTGCGGCAGACCGTCGCGGCCCGGCTCAAGGAGGCGCAGAACAGCGCCGCCATCCTCACCACCTTCAACGACGTCGACATGAGCGCGGTCATCGCGGCGCGGGCGCGCTACAAGGATCTGTTCGAAAGGAAGCACGGCATCAAGCTCGGCTTCATGGCCTTTTTCGTGAAAGCCGCCTGTCTCGCCGCGCGCGACGTTCCCGCGGTCAACGCCTCGATCGAAGGCGACGAGATCGTCTACCATCATTATGTCGACGTCTCGGTCGCCGTCTCGGCGCCCAGCGGCCTGGTGGTCCCGGTCGTTCGCGACGCCGATCGGCTCGGCTTCGCCGAGATCGAGACCAGGATCGCCGAATTCGGCCGGCGCGCGAGGGACGGCAGCTTGACGCTGGAGGACATGAAGGGCGGAACCTTCACCCTTTCCAACGGCGGCGTGTTCGGTTCGCTGCTGTCCACGCCGATCATCAATCCGCCGCAGTCCGCGGTGCTCGGCATGCATCGGATCGAGGAACGGCCGGTGGTGCGGGACGGCGCGGTCGTCGTCCGGCCGATGATGTATCTCGCGCTGTCCTACGATCATCGCCTGATCGACGGGCGCGAGGCCGTCACCTTCCTCGTCCGCATGAAGGAAGCCATCGAGGATCCGACGCGATTGCTGATCGATCTCTAGACGACGCACCGTTCGGGCTGATGATGGGGCTGCACTTTCCCCCGGAAAATGCGATGGGGGCCCCATCATCGTCGAAGCCCTTTCCTTCCTCTCGGATGCGGTGGACAAACAAATAGAGGCCTTCGACAAGCTCAGGCCGAACGGGAAAGAAGCGAATGCCCGATTATGATTATGACGTCCTGGTGATCGGCGCCGGCCCCGGCGGCTATGTCGCCGCGATCCGCGCCGCGCAGCTCGGGCTGCGCATCGCCTGCGCGGAAAGCCGGGCGACGCTGGGCGGAACCTGTCTCAACGTCGGCTGCATTCCCTCCAAGGCGTTGCTTCACGCCTCCGAGCTGTTCGAGGAGGCGAGCCGGGGCACGCTCGCCAAGTTCGGCGTCAAGCTCGGCAAGGTCGCGCTCGATCTCGACGCGATGCAGGGCGAGAAGGCGAAGGCGGTGTCCGAGCTTACCGGCGGCATCGAATTCCTGTTCAAGAAGAACAAGGTCGATTGGCTGAAGGGCGCCGCGCGCTTCACCGGTGCCCATGCGGTCGAGGTCGGCGGCAAGGCGGTGACCGCGAAACATATCGTCATCGCCACCGGCTCGTCGGTGACTCCGCTGCGCGGCGTCGAACTGGACGGCGACCGGATCGTCGATTCGACCGGCGCGCTCGCCTTTCCCGAAGTGCCCAGGCAACTCGTGGTGATCGGCGGCGGCGTGATCGGGCTCGAACTCGGCTCGGTCTGGCGCCGGCTCGGCGCGAAGGTGACGGTGGTCGAGTTCCTCGACGAAATATTGCCCGGCATGGACGGCGAGGTGCGCAAGGAGGCGCGCAAGCTGTTCGCCAAGCAGGGCATGGAATTCCGGCTGTCGACCAAGGTCACCGCCGCCGCGGCGAAAGGCAAAGGCGTGACGCTCACCGTCGAGCCGGCGGCGGGCGGCGCGGCCGAGACGATCGAGGCCGATCGCGTCCTGGTGTCGATCGGCCGCCGTCCCAACACCGAGGGCCTGGGGCTCGAGGCGATCGGCATCGCAACCAACAGGCAGGGCCAGATCGAGACCGACCGCCGTTTCGCCACCGGCGTCGAGGGCGTCTGGGCGATCGGCGACGTCATTCCCGGGCCGATGCTCGCCCACAAGGCCGAGGACGAGGGCATCGCCGTGGCCGAGAATATCGCCGGCCAGACCGGGATCGTGAACCACGACGTCATTCCTTCGGTGGTCTACACCTATCCGGAGATCGCCTCGGTGGGCCTCACCGAGGAGCAGGCCAAGGAGCGCGGCGCGATCAAGGTCGGCAAATTCCCGTTCCTCGCCAACAGCCGCGCCAAGACCAACCGCGACACCGACGGCTTCGTCAAGATCGTCGCCGATGCGCGCAGCGACCGCGTGCTCGGCGTCCACATCATCTCCTCGCTCGCCGGCACGATGATCGCCCAGGCGGCGCAGGCGATGGAGTTCGGCGCGACGTCCGAGGACATCGCCTACACCTGCCACGCCCATCCGACCCATTCGGAGGCGATCAAGGAAGCGGCGATGGCGGTGACCGGCAAGCCGATCCATATTTGACGTGGTGCATTTGAATTCATGATATCGCGTCATGCCCGCGAAGGCGGGCATCCAGCTTCTATTGAGAAGGTAAGGCGCTGAAAAAGCTGGATTCCCGCTTGCGCGGGAATGACGAAGAAGATGAAGCGAACGTCTGATTCATGCCAGCTGCGTCCGACTCTATCCCACGACATCCGCGACCAGCTTCGGCTCGGGCGCCGGAACCGTCGCGGGCGCGAGCGGCCGCTGCCAATAGCCGACGTCGTGCCAGGCGCCGAGCTTGTAGCCGACCTGGCGGAACACGCCCGCGCGCGCGAAGCCCATCGCTTCGTGGAAACGGATGCTGGGT
>DATFHP010000010.1:0-14630 GCA_035248285.1 Allosphingosinicella sp.
TAGCTGCCGGGAAGCTGCACGAACGTGTCATCCGCGTAAGCCAGACTTGGCGACATAACGCCAAGAGCAATCAGAGACACGCCTCCGGCGAGGACCCGAGCCTTCGATCGAACCATTTGATTTTCCCCTTTATCGGCAACACTTATAGGTATGGCCACGCCCCGCGGCATGGTTTCTTGAGGTCGGTTTGGTTCATCCTAGCGCAAGAATCAAGCCTCCTCTGACAAAAAAATCGCTTGCAAAGCGTCAATTTTCCGTTGCGACGCGCTCAAAATGACGAAGCGGCTCAGCCTGTTGCGCGCAAGCCACGACATTATCGCGGCCGTTCGAAGACCGGCCGGACCGGCGTCCGAGGCCGATCCAGACGCGTGGAGACCCGCCGAGAGGGCGGCCCAAAGATGAAAAACGGAGCCCGCTTGGGGGACTCGAACCCACGTCCCGATCATTTGGAGCTGTCGCCATCGCCACCATGAACCGGCCTGCGCGTGGCGGTGGCGGCGCCGGTGGTCGAGGTCGACTCCGGCGTCGTAAAGTGCAAGAAGACCGAGGGGGACAGTTCGCGAAATATGGCACCCCGGAGCCGGCCCGGTCACCGAGACGACCGCGCGTGGCGAGCTGTTCGCGAACCGATCTTGCTGGAGCCACCATGGTGAGAATTTGCGCGAGCATCTGAAAGCGATCCACCATCATGCCGCGGACTTCTGGTTGGCCCGCGGCTCCGTTGTGGTAATCGTCGCCCTGCAGCTGCTGATGATCAATGACCTGCACGCGGGTCCGCAGCTACTTGCACCCGTGATCGAACTTGCCCTGCTGATTCCGCTTTCGACCGTGACGGCATGGGTTCAGGCCATGACGCGCAAGGCCGAAACCGACGACCATTGGTTCCGGGTCGCCCGGCATCGCCGCATGATCCGCAAGCTCGCGGTGGTCCTGACCGCCGTCATTACGCTGCTGAACACAGCCGCGCTGCTGAATCTGGTGCGCGTGCTGCTCAAGGGGCATTTGGGTGAGAGCGGTGAGACATTGCTGCTCGATGCGCTCAATATTTGGGCCACCAATGTGATCATCTTCGCATTGTGGTTCTGGAGCATCGATCGCGGGGGACCGGCGACCCGCGGCTTGCTTCCTTCCCAGAAAAACGACTTTCTGTTCCCGCAAATGATGCTCGACAGCTACACAGGCTGGTCGCCGGGCTTCGTAGATTATCTCTATCTGTCCTTTACCAACGCTACAGCCTTTTCTCCCACCGACACCATGCCGCTTACATCAAGGACGAAGCTGCTGATGATGGCGGAATCCGCCATTTCATTGCTGACGATTGCCCTGGTCGCCGCACGGGCCGTCAACATTCTATCCTGAGTGACACCGGAAGCGCCATTTTCCCGAGGATAGCCCAAGCGATCCGAGGGCAGTGGATAGCACGAACGAGGCCGGCCGGTCTTTTGGCGCGCCATTGGCACCGAATTAGCCGACGCGGGCGGCCAGCTCTCTCACCGTCGAAGGGTCCTGCTCAATGATCGAGAGATAGGCCTTGGCGGTTGCATCGGGCTCCCGGCGATGTTGCTCCCAATCGCGCAACGTGCCGATGGAAAGCCGGAACGCTTCCGCGAATTGAGCCTGCGTCATGCGCGTAGCTTGACGGATCGCTTTGACGTTCACCGGGCGCACGAGCTTCGCGCGACTCCGATCGCCACCAGCAAAGGCGATGGCGTCATTCAGCCCTGCGGCGATCTTATCAAAAGCGCGCTTCGTCATTTCTTCGTCCCTTTCAAACTACCCACCAGAGTCGCGGTCAACTTTGCGAGAGCGTTGCGCTCTCCTTGTGTCAGGTTCGCTTTGTCGTTCTTCCCAAAGACAGTGAGAAGGAAAATGGGAACCCTCTCGCCGCCGTAGAACGTCACTACCCGATAGCCTCGGGACTTTCCGTTTCCCGGCTTTTTCCATCTAACCTTTCGACAGCTGCCGGTTCCCGAAACCACGTCGCCAGCCGTGGGGTTCTGTGCAATGAACGTCGCAAAAGCGGCGCGCTCCTCCTCGTCCATACCGGCATCGTCGGCATCACGGAGGTAGGCGTGCGTCTCTACGACACCGTGTAAAGGCTTGCCCTTGGCCACGCTGCTTATGTACGGCAATGCCGTACCTATGTCAATGATCCTTGGACGCCAAAATCTGCTCGCTCAACTACGTGGCGCGGAACAGGCTCCCTCTTGACGTAGGCAGACTGACCATAAGCGTTTTGACTTGTAACGGTGCCGCTTGGGGGACTCGAACCCACGACCCCATCATTACGAATGATGTGCTCTACCAGCTGAGCTAAAGCGGCTTTCCGGAACGGCGGGGGCCTTATCAGCGCGCTTGGGCGAAGACAAGGCGCGGAGCACGAAGACCGGCCGGACCGCGCTCGCCGTTCAGGAAGCTTAACGCTTTCTCAACCACGTCCGGTGCAGGGTCGCGCCATGATGGGGTGCTGCAAGGACAGCGATGATGGATAATCTGCGGCCATTCGAAGAGAATGCCGAACCGGGCGTGGAGGCGGATGTCGACACCGATGGAGAGCCGCGCATGGAGACGCCGCCCGAGATCGGCTTCGACGAGCGCCGCATGCACGTCCGCGCCTATAATTATTGGGTCTCGCTGCTCGCCGGGCGCGCCTATCCCTCGATCGAAGATCTCGAACCGCAGAATCTGGACGACTTCGGCCCGCACAGCGTGCTGCTGGACTTCACGGCCGGCAGCGACAATCCCGCCATCGCCTTTCTCGGCGGATCGCTGCGCCGGCAATGCGGCCTTCAGGCCGACATCAAGTCGATCCGCGAGGTGCCGAGCCGATCCTTGCTGTCGCGCCTGACCGATCATTATCTCCAGATCATCGCCAATTGCGCGCCGATCGGCTTCGAGGCCGAGTTCGTCGCCCAGAACGGCTGCAACACCATGTACCGCGGCATATTGATGCCGCTCTCCTCGGACGGACAGACGATCGACTTCATCTATGGCGTGATCAATTGGAAGGAGCTGGCGGACAGCGCCACCACCGCGCAGATCGGCCAGCAGGCAAGCCGCGTCGCCGCAGCCGCACCAGCGATCGAGGCCGGCCCCGTATGGGCGGACGGACCCAGCGCCGATGCTGCGGCGCCGATCGATGGCCTTGCCTTGGGCCCAGCGTTCGCCGATCCCGACGAGACGCTCGAGCTGGGCGTCCACCATGTCGCCGACGATCAGGGTGACGATCTGCTCGCCCGGCTCGCCCCCGAAGTGGACACCCACGTCGCGCTGACCGATCGGCTGTCGGCGGCGCGCGAGACCGCGGATGCGGTCAGGAACGCAGACAACCGAAGCCGCGCCGCGCTCTATCGCGCACTCGGCCAAGCCTATGATTTCGCGCTCGCCGCCGAGCAGCACCCCGACGATTATGCCGAGCTGCTCGAGGACGCCGGCGTCACCGCGCAGGATCGGGCGCCGATGACTCCGGTCGTGAAGCTGATCTTCGGCATCGACTATGACAAGAGCAGGCTGACCGAATTCGCTGCGGCGCTTTCCTATGGCCGCCGTCGGCAGCTGCCGGCCGGCCGGATGCAGGATTGTCTCGAAAGCTTCGAAGGCGGCCTCAAAGGCATCGTCCGGGCCGAGCGGCGCGAGCGCCGCCCCGCGCCGCGTCCCGATGCCGGCAAGGCGGCGCGCGACGCACTGCGCGCCGCGCCCGTATTGGCACGGGTCGAGATTGCGGCCGAAGCGGGCGAGTTCGTGCTGCTGGTCGCGCGCCGCGAACAGGACGGGACGCTCGCCGTCGTCGCGCCCGTGCGCGCCGATGCGGCACTGCTCGACCGCGCGATCCGAAAGAGCGTCTGACCGAGCATCCTTGCTGGTGTAACGGTCCGGCCATATAGCCGCGCCAGAGCCGAAGTCAGTCCTGGCCAGACCGAATCAAACTCCGTTCGACGTACGAACGGTGGTTCTATGCAATGTGACCGGCCCCGGCACCTGGAGCGGATCATATGAAACGGGCAAAACCGGCAGCGGCGAAAGACGCCGGACGGCCTGGACCGGACGCGGGGCTTCGCACGTTGCTGGCCCAAGCCCTGATCGCCGAGGCGCTTCCCGGCGAGATCGCCGGCTTCGACAAGGCCGAGAGCATCGAAGCGGCGGGCTTCATGGCGGCGGTCGCGCAGAAGCGCCCGGCGGGAAAGCCGGCGATCCGGCTCGAATCGATCGGCGGAGCGGTAGGCCGCCGCCGGATGCGGCTCGCCATCGTCAACGACGATATGCCGTTCCTGGTGGATTCGGTCGCCGCCGCCGTGGCGGCGCGCGGCCTTGTCGTGCACCGCCTGCTTCATCCGGTGCTCGGCGTGCGCCGCACGGGCAAGGGCGCGCTGGCCGCGGTCACCGCACGCGGCGTCGACGACGCCCGCCCGGAATCGTTCCTCTATCTGGAGATCGACCGCGCGCCGGCGAACGTCCGCCATGCGCTGGCCGAACATCTCGAGGACGTGCTGGCCGACGTCCGCGCCGCGGTCGAAGACTGGCCGCGGCTGCAGGCGACGCTGCGCGCCCATGCCGAAGCGCTGGACGACGCCGAGGCCGCCGCGCTGCTGCGCTGGTTCGCGGACGGCGCGATGACGCTGCTCGGCTATCAGGTCGAACGGCCGGATGCCAAGACGAGCGGGGCGCTCGGGCTGCTCGCGCGGCAGGGCGAGCCGGTATGGGACGCCGCCAGCTGCGCGGCGGCGGTCGCCTATTTCCGACACGGCGGCGCGGCGCCGCTGATCGCCAAGGCCGACCGGCGCTCGACCGTCCATCGCCGCGTTCCGTTCGACCTCATCGTCCTGCCCGAGCGGAACAAGGGGCGGATCACGGGCATCCATGTCCACGCCGGCCTGTGGACCAGCCAGGCGCTGGAAGCCCCGGCCGAGCAAGTGCCGGTGCTGCGCCGCCGTCTCGCCGCGCTGGAGAAGAGCTTCGGGTTCGATCCACGCGGGCACGCCGGCAAGGGCCTGCGTCACGCGGTCACGTCGCTGCCGCGCGACCTTCTGGTCAGCCTCCCGCCCGACGCGGTCAAACGTCTCGTGGCGACCGCGATGTCGCTGGCCGATCGGCCCCGGGCGACGATCGAGCTCGCGCAGAGCGTGCTCAAAGGCCATCTGTTCGCCTTCGTATGGCTGCCGCGCGAAGAACTGGAGACCGACCGGCGCATGGCCATCGCGGCATTGCTCGAAAGCGCCTCCGGCGGCATCGTCTCGAACTGGACGGTCGCGCTTGGCGAGGGCGATCTGTCGCTGATCCGCTTCACGCTGGACGTCGCCTGGGATCGCGCGACGCCGGATGCCGCAGTGCTCGACGCGCAACTCAATACGATGCTGCGCGGCTGGGCGCCGAGCGTCGAGGAGGCGCTCGCGTCATTGGTGGGAACCGCGCGTGCGACCCGCCTCGGCATCAGCCTGGTGGGCGCCTTTCCGGAAAGCTATCGCAGCCGGACCGGCGCTGCCGAAGCGGCCGAGGACGTGGTGCGTTTCGCCGCGCTCGGCGATGCCGCGAGCCGGCGCGCGCGCCTGCTGCCCGGTCCGCCGGGCGCTCCCGGCCAGTTGCGGCTCAAGACCTACCGCCGCGGCGGCACGATCGTGCTGTCAGAGGCAGTTCCGGTGTTCGAGAACTTCGGCTTCCGGGTGCTGGAGGAACATCCGACCGCGCTCGACGACGGAGCGCTCGGCCACCTGCACGAATTCCTGCTCGAATGCGCGGTCGAGGCGCCGGCGGTGCTCCGGCGCGCCGGAGTGATCGAGCAAGCGATCGCGGCGGTCCTCGAAAATCGCGCCGAGAACGATGCCTTCAATCAGCTGCTGGTCGCGGCCGCGCTGGAGCCGGATGCGATCGTCCTCTATCGCGCCTGGTTCCGCTATCTGCGGCAGATCGGCCTGTCCTACAGCCTCGTCACCGCGGTCGAGGCGCTGCGCAAGGCGCCTGCGGTCGCGCAAGGCCTGATCGGATTGTTCCACGCCCTCCACGATCCCGCCGACAGAGGCAACCGGCGGACGGCGGCCGAGGCCGCGGAGACCGCGATCAGCGAAGGGCTGGCGCGGGTCGCGGCGATCGACGAGGATCGCATCCTGCGCCTGTTCCGCTGCGTCGTCACCGCAACGCTGCGCACCAACGCCTTTGCCGAAGGCGCCGCCGAGGCGCTGGCTTTCAAGCTCGACAGCAGCCTCGTCCCCGACCTCCCCGCGCCGGTGCCCTGGCGCGAAATCTGGGTCTATTCGCCGCGCGTCGAAGGCATCCACCTGCGCGGCGGGCCGGTCGCGCGCGGCGGCATCCGCTGGTCCGACCGGCGCGACGATTTCCGCACCGAAGTGCTGGGGCTGATGAAGGCGCAGGTGGTCAAGAATGCGGTGATCGTGCCGACCGGGGCAAAGGGCGGCTTCTATCCCAAGCAACTGCCCGCGCCCACGCAGCGCGACGCATGGCTGGCCGAAGGCACCGAGGCCTACAGCATCTTCATCCGCGCCCTGCTGTCGGTCACCGACAACATCGTCGGCGAACGGGTGGTGCATCCGCAGCGGGTGATAATCCGGGATGACGACGACCCTTATTTCGTGGTCGCCGCCGACAAGGGCACGGCGAGCTTTTCCGACATCGCCAACGCGATCGCGCTGTCGCGCGATTTCTGGCTGGGCGACGCCTTCGCGAGCGGCGGCAGCCACGGCTACGACCACAAGGCGATGGGAATCACCGCGCGCGGCGCCTGGATTTCGGTACGGCGCCATTTCGCCGAAATGGGCATCGACGTGCAGAGCCAGCCGATCGCCGTCGCCGGATGCGGCGACATGTCGGGTGACGTTTTCGGCAACGGCATGCTGCTGTCGAAGGCGATCAGGCTGGTCGCGGCTTTCGACCATCGCCACATCTTCATCGATCCCGACCCCGATCCGGCCGAGAGCTGGGCCGAGCGCAAGCGGCTGGCCGAACTGCCGCGATCGAGCTGGGACGATTACGACCGGACGCTGCTGTCGAAGGGCGGCGGCATCTTCCCGCGCACGCAGAAAAGCATGAAGCTGACCCTGGAGATGAAGCGGACGCTCGGCTGCGATGCCGACGAGACCGATCCCGCCACGCTGATCCACGCCCTGCTCAGGGCGCCGGTCGACCTGTTCTGGTTCGGCGGCATCGGCACCTATGTCAAATCGTCGCACCAGAACGATGTCGACGTCGGCGATCCGGGCAATGACGCGGTCCGCGTCGACGGCAACCAGCTTCGCGCCAAGGTGATCGGCGAAGGCGCCAATCTGGCGGTGACGCAGGCCGGCCGGATCGAATTCGCCCAAGCCGGAGGCCGGATCAACACCGACTTCATCGACAATAGCGCCGGCGTCGACTGCTCCGACAACGAGGTCAACATCAAGATCCCATTGAACCGGGAAATGACGGAGGGGAGGCTCACCGCCAAGGCACGGGACCAGCTGCTCGTCGATATGACCGAAGACGTCGCCGCGCTGGTGCTCGAAAACAACCGGCTGCAGACGCTGGCTCTGTCGATCGCCGAGCTGGGCGGAGCCGCGGCGTTGCCGGCCCAGGTGCGGGCGATCGAGATATTGGAGGAGAGCGGACGGCTCAACCGCAGCGTCGAAGGCCTGGACAGCAACGAGGGCCTGCTGCGCCGCGCCTACGACCATCGCGGCCTCACCCGCCCCGAGCTGGCGGTGCTGCTGTCGACCTCGAAGCTGGCGCTCCAGGACGCGATCGAAGCCAGCCCCCTGCCCGACGATCCGTCGCTCGAACCCGATCTGATGGGCGATTTTCCCAAGCGCATGCAGGAACGCCACGCCGACGCGATCCGCAGCCACCGGCTGCGGCGCGAGATCATCGCCACGCGCATCGCCAACCGCTTCGTCAACCGGCTCGGGGTGCTCGCGCCCTTCGCGCTGGGCGAGGAGGAAGGCGCCTCCTGGGCCCAGGCCGCCGCCGGCTTCGCCGCGGCCGAGCGGCTGTTCGACATGCGCCGCCTGTGGCGGGAGATCGAACAGCTCGAAGTCGCCGAGGATGTTCGCCTGCGGCTGTTCGACCAGGTCGGACGGGCGCTGCAATTCCACATCGCCGATATCGTCCGCTCGACCAATCCGAACAGCACGCCCGGCGACATCACGGCCTTGCTCGAACCTGGCCTCGCGAAGCTCGATGCCGCGGTCGACCAACTGTTGCGCAGCGAGGCGCGGGCGCAAGCCGAAGCCATAACGAAGCAGCTGCTCGACCAGGGCGTGCCCCAGGCCGTCACACGGCGCGTCGTCCGGCTGTTCGAGATGAACGGAGCGGTCGGAATCGCCGCGCTCGGTCAACGCCGCAAGATGGACGAGCTGGCGGTGACACGCGCCTATACCAGGCTGGGCGAAGCGCTGGGCCTCGACTGGGCGCAAAGCGCCTCGGGGCGCCATGCCGCAAGCGACCAGTGGGAGCGGCTGCTGACCGCGAGCCTGGCGCGCGACTTCGAGCAGCTGCGTCTCGGCTTCCTCGACCGGCGCGGCAACAGCGATCCCGAAGCCGCCGTCGAGCGCTGGCTCGCTTCGCAGGCCGCGCGCATCGCCCAATTCCGGCAGCTGGTGAACCGTGCCCGCGCGTCGCCCGCGACGACCGTGGCGATGCTGGCGCAGATCGCCGCGCAGGCGCGCGTGCTGCTGGCTCGATAAGCAACGAGGCACCCGCTATTGATGGCGCGATGAGCGACTATGACGCGATAGCCGAGACCTTTTCGGCGGCGGTGGATTCCGAACCGGGCAACGCGCTTTACGAGCGGCCTGCCACGATCGCCCTGCTGCCGCCGCTGGAGCGCCTTGACGTCCTCGATGCGGGGTGCGGCAGCGGTTTCTATACCGAGCATGCGATCAAGGCCGGCGCGCGCGTCGTCGCCTTCGATCCCTCGGGCGAGATGGTCAAGCAGGCGGTCAAGCGTGTCGGAGACGGTTGCGAGATCATCCACTGCCCCTCCTCGGAGCTCGCGCAGCGCTTGGGCGGCCGGAGGTTCGACCTGATCCTGTCCAACCTCGTCCTCCACTATGTCTGGGACCTCGAAGCCGAGGCCAAATATCTCGCCGACGCGCTCAAGCCGGACGGCCGGATCCTGGTCTCGATGAAGCATCCGCTGATGAATGGAGCCTTCATCACCAAGAACGGCTTCAGGGCGACCGGACCGGTCGAGATCGAATGGCGCTGGGCAAAGGCGAAGGTGACGCATGTGCAGCGGCCGCTCGGCGCGATCGCCGACGCGTTCTTCGCGGCCGGCCTGATCATCGAACGGCTGGTCGAAGCCTATCCCGATCCGGCGATGGAAACCGCCGATCCCCGCGGCTACCGGATGGCGATGTTCAAGCCCTTCTTCATCCATTTCATCCTGGCCAAGCGCTGATCGCCAAGCCTATCGTTTCAGCTGGCCACCCTGTTTCACGGCGATGTCGATCCCGCTCCCCATCGGCATCAGAACCGCCTCCATCTCCGGCATGGCGCGTACCGCCGCGCGGTAGATTTCCGCATCCTTCACGGCCTGCAGTGGAAAGAGCATATTGTCGGCGATAACCGTCGCGCCCTGGCTGAGAATCGGCACCAGCCGCTCGAGAGACGGCACGTACAGGTGCTTTACGTGGTCTATCAGCGCGAAATCGACGGGCCCCGGCTGGCTCCCAAGCATCTCGCCCGCGTCGCCGAGGCGGAATTCGACGCAATCGGCAAGGCCGAGGCGTTCGAGCCGCTCGCGTGCATAGGCCTGCTTGTTCGCCTTGACGTCATAGCTGTAGACGCGTCCGCCCGTCGCCCGCGCGGCATCGGCCAGAAACATCGTCGAATAGCCGTAGGAGGTGCCCAGCTCGACGATGATCTGCGCTTTCAGCCCTACCACCATCGCGTGCATCAAACGGCCGACATCCTCTCCGACCGGAACCAGCAGCGCGTCGTAGTCGAGCGCCTCCGGCACCACGTCAGCGCTCGCGATGATCTTTCTCTCTTCGGCGAGCCGCTGGTTATATTCGGCGAGGGTGGCGACAAAACGGGGATCATCGAGGGCCATCGGCATTCTCCTGTGGGATGACAGTCGACTAAGGCAGGATGCGAAAACGTGGGTCCATTGACCAGGATCGCCATGTTCCCCGAACATGGCTGCTCGGTGCGGGGCACCGAGCACCTGATCGATTTTCGCAAAAAATCCTGCAGCGACACATATTTCTAAAGCGGGATGCGATTCAATCCAATCGCATCCCGCCTTAGCGGATCGGACGAGCGACAGAAACGGCAATCGGCACGCGCCATGCTCAGGGACTAGGGATTGGACATCGCGCCGGCAGCGGCGCCCGACCGTGCCCGTTCGAACAGCCACAGGCGGATCGCGCTGGCCAGATTGGGCGGATCGCGCCGCATGACGCGCTCGCCGTCGATGCGCGCGACCAGCGCGTTGAGCGGCAGCCTGTCCTCGGCCGCGGCTTCGCGCAGCGCCGTCCAGAACAAGGGCTCCAGGCTGATCGAGGTGGCGTGGCCCGCGATCGTCACCGATCGCTTGACCGGCCCGGCAGAAGGATCGCTCATCTTTTGCGGAGTCCGGCGCGCATCAATACATGTGTCAATACATGTGTTGGCCGCCGTTGATCGACAGCGTCGACCCGGTGACGAAGCCCGCATCCTCAGCGCATAGGAAAACCACGCCGCGCGCGATCTCGGCTGCCCTGCCGAGCCGCCCGACGGGAATGCGGCCGACGATCTTCTGAAGCACGTCCTCGGGCACCGCAGCGACCATCTCGGTGTCGACATAGCCGGGCGCGATGGCGTTGACGGTGACGCCGGACCGGGCGCCTTCCTGGGCAAGCGCCTTGGTGAAGCCATGGATCCCCGACTTGGCGGCGGCATAATTGACCTGGCCATATTGGCCGGCCTGTCCGTTGATCGAACCGATGTTGACGATGCGGCCATATTTGCGATCGGCCATCCCCTCGAACACCACCTTGGCCATGTTGAAGCAGCCGCCGAGGTTGACGTCGATCACCTCCTCCCACATCCGCCGGCTCATCTTGCGCATGGTCGCGTCGCGGGTGATGCCGGCATTGTTGACCAGCACGTCGACAGGCCCGAGCGCCGCTTCGACCTGCTGCACGCCGGCGACGCAGGACTCAAAATCGGACACGTCCCATTTGTACGACGGGATGCCGGTGCGGCCGGTAAAATCGCGCGCCTTTTCCTCATTGCCGGCATAATTGGCCGCGACGTTCATCCCCGCATCCCTCAGCGCGAGGCTGATTGCCTCGCCGATGCCGCGAGTGCCCCCGGTAACCACTGCGACGCGCGCCATGCCTTGTCTCCTGTCCGATTCGCTATGGCCTTATGATTGCGCCATCCAGCCTTCAAGCTCGCCGGCGACGAGTGATCGCAGCATTTCGAGCCCTGGTCCCGAATCGTTGAGACAGGGCAGATAGGCGAAGTGCGTACCCCCCGCCTCGGCGAAGGTCTTGCGCCCCCGGATCGCCAGCTCCTCGAGCGTTTCCAGGCAATCCACGGCGAAGCCCGGCGCGAACAGCGCCACCCGGGTCACGTCGCGGCGGGGCAAATCGGCCAGGACGCGATCGGTCGCCGGCCCGAGCCATTTGGCGCGGCCGAAGCGCGACTGGAAGACGACCGTCAGCGCCTTGCCCAACGCCGCCTCCAGCAGCCGCGCCGTCTCGAGGCAATGATCGCGATAGGGATCGCCCCGATCGACCGCGCGCTGCGGCAGGCCGTGGAAGCTGGCGATGAGCGCCTGGGGCTCGAACGGCAAGGCGGCAAGCGCCCCTTCCACCGACGCCGCCAGCGCGCCGATATATTCGGGACGGCGATAATAAGGCGGAAGCGTGCGCAACGCAGGCTGCCGGCGCAGCCGCATCAGGTGGACGAAAGCCGCATCGAGCGCGGTCGCGGTCGTCGCCGCGCTATATTGCGGATAAAGCGGCGCAAGCAGGATCCGGTCGCAGCCGGCCGCGAGCAGCGCATCTATCCTTTCCGAGATGCCAGGCCGTCCGTACCGCATCGCGTGGTCGACGATGACCCCGGCGCCGCACACATCCGCGAGCGCGCGGGCCTGGCGTGCGGTGTTGACGGCGAGCGGGGAGCCGTCCGCGGTCCAGATCTGGCGATAGGCATGCGCCGATTTGCGCGGACGGGTGGTCAGCACACCGGCGCGCAGGATCGGCTGCCAGAGCATCCGCGGAATCTCGACCACCCGCGGGTCGGACAGAAATTCGCGCAGATAGGTCCGTACCGCGCCCGGCTCCGGCGCTTCAGGCGTGCCCAGATTGATGATCAGGACGCCGATCGGCGCCGGCGGACTGTCCGGCCGGTCCATCAGGCGCTCGTCGTCAGCGGCAGCGTGCGCCGCCGCGTGCCGGTCAACGCGAACAAGGCATTGGCGATCGCCGGCGCTACCGGGGGAACCGCGAGTTCGGTCACACCGCCGGGCGCCTCGTCGCTCGCGATCAGCTCGACGGTGATCGCGGGCGTTTGCGCCAGGACCGGCAGACCGAGGTCGCCGAAACCGACGACGGCCGGGAGGCCGCGTTCGTAGCGGATCGGATTGCCGGTCGCCGCGGAGATGCCGAACATGATGCCGCCTTCGATCAATTGTCGAACGATCTCCGGATTGACGAGCCGGCCGCAATCGACGGCGCAGACCGCGCGCAGGACGCGAACGCGTCGGTCGCTGCCGATCTCTACCTCGACGAGCAAGGCGGCGTGCGAGCCGAAGGCGCTGTGCGCGGCAATCCCCATGCCGCCGCCGGGCACGCCGCCGTCCCAGCCGCCGATCATCGCCGCGGTCGAGAGCGCGCGCGCCAGCCGCGGATTGCGGCCCAACATCTGCATCCGGAACGACAGCGGCTCGATCCGCGCCTCGCGCGCGAGCTCGTCGACGAAGCTTTCGGTGAAGAAAGCGGTGTAGCTATGCGCCTGCGAGCGCCAGATTCCGGTCGGGATCCCGATCCGCACCGGGAGGTGCTCGATCGATATCGCCTCGATCGCATAAGGTGGATCGGCGCCCGCGACGGCGGCTGCTTCGACCCTGCCCCCCGCCCCACGCCGCCCCGAACGAAGGCGCCGCGCGACTTCGGCCTCGGTCGACGGCGCCACGATCCGCGCCTGCCAGCCGGCGATCGCCCCGTCCTTGCCGAGCCGCGCCGCGAGCTCGGCCCGCGCCGGCGCCCGGAAGCTGTCGTGCGTCAGCTCTTCCAGCCGCGACCAGCTGAGCTGGACCGGACGTTTGACCAGCGCCGCCAGCGCCGCCGCCTGCTCGATCGCCGCGGTCTCCAGCTTGCGGCCATAGCCGTTGCCGACGAGCATCGGATAAAGCGTGACCTCGGATTCGCCGACACCCGCGCCGCGCGCCGCCGCCGCACGCGCGAAGCCGGGGGCCTGGGTCGGTGCCCATATCTCCAGATGGCCGCCATTCAGTCGCGCCGTCGCGGTCAGCGGCTCCATCGCCGCCGTCGGCGCCAGGCCGACCGAATAAGCGGCGCGGTAGACGGGACCGCCCGCGAACGCTGCGGCGATATCGCCGCGGCCGACGATCCGCTTGCCGTGCCCGGCGGCGAGCGCGTCGCCCAGCGCGCGATCGATATCCGCGCTCGCGACAAGCCCTTCGGGAACCTCGAAGCGCGGACGCAGCGCCTCGACCGCGCGATTGGCCGCCCACCAATTGGTCGCGACCGCCGCGACCCAGGCCGGCTTCTCCACGATCGTGACGACCCCGCCGATCTTCCGCGCCGCGGTGCGATCGGTCGCGATCAGCCGGGCGTCGCCGGCCGGACCCTGGCGGACCGAGGCATAGAGCATGCCGGGCAGGCGCACGTCGCCGGCAAATTCCGCCGAGCCGTCGACCTTGGACGGAAGATCGATCCGCGGCAGCGAATCACCGGCCAGCCGCCCTTCCGATCCCTCGCGGATAGGCAGATCGTCGGGCAGGTCCAGCCTGGCCGCATCGGCCGCCAACTCGCCGAAGCCGATCCGCTGCTTGCCGTTCCAGACGAAGCCCGAGCCCGTATCGAGTGCTTCCCAATCCGCCTCCCAGCGCCTGGCCGCGGCCTTGCTCAGCAGGGCACGCGCCGCCGCTCCGGCCTCGCGCATCGGCGCCTCGAACGCGCGGATCGAGGTCGACCCGCCGGTCATCATCAGCGCAGTGCGGGTCGCATATTCGCGCAGGGCCCAATGCTCGACGCCGCGCAGCGATTCCGGCAACCGCTCACCGGCGATCTGCTGGGCGAGAGCCCCGTTGGCATAAAGCGGGCTGATCGGCGCGGCCTCGACGGCGATCGTGCGCCAGTCGGCGCCGAGCTCATCGGCGAGGATCTGCGGCAGGCTGGTGTAGACCCCTTGGCCGAGCTCGGCCTGCGGGACGGCGACGATCACGCGGCCGTCACTGGCGATCCGGAGGAAGGCGTTGAACAAAGTCTCGCCGGGCGCAGCGCGAAGGTTGGGCTCGTAGCGGCGCGGCCACAGGCCCCACGCGACGAGCAACCCGACGCCGGCGCCGCCGCCGATCAGCAGCTTGCGCCGGTCCAGATTCAGGAATCCGCCTCGCCCGACCATGGAGCCTGATAATCGGCCGTCGCAGCAAGCGCCAGAAGGCTTGCTTTGCCTTTGGCGCGGCCGGG
>DATFHP010000011.1:0-52823 GCA_035248285.1 Allosphingosinicella sp.
CTCCTCCAGCGCGGCGGACATTTCGATCGCCGCCGCGACCGCCCGGTCGGCGTGATCCGGATAGGGCGCGGGCGATCCCCAGAAGGCCATGATGGCGTCGCCGATGAACTTGTCGAGCGTGCCGCCGTGGCGGAAGATCACTTCGACCTGACGCGAAAAATAGCGGTTGAGCAAGGCGACCACTTCCTCCGGAGGGGCGGTTTCCGACAAGGTGGTGAAGCCGCGGATGTCCGAGAAAAGGATGGTGAGCTCGCGCGCCTCGGCATGCGCGCGGTGATCGATCTCGCCGCGCTCGATCAGATCGGCGACGACGCGCGGATCGAGGAAGCGCTTGAACATCGTCGACGTGCGCAGTCGCTGTGCCCTTTCCTGGAGATAGGCGATGGCGCTGCAGGCCAGATAGAAGGTCCAGCCGAAGGCGAGCGGGGCGAAGACCGGCAGAAAGAGGCCCCGGGTCAGCGTCAGCCATGCCGCCGCGACGATCGCCACGGTGACGGCGAGCAAAAAGTAGAAGCTGTTGGCGGCGCTGACGCCGCGGGTGAAGGCGACGGCGACGAGGCCGATCAGCAGCAAGGCGAGCGGTAGCGTCGCGGGTCGCGGCACCTCGCGCAGCCAGTCGCCGCGATCGAGGTTGTCGAGCGCCGTGGCGAGTATCTCGACCCCCGGATAGGTCGTGCCCATCGGAGTCAGCCGAAGGTCCTGAAGCCCGGGGGCGGAGGTGCCGATCACGACGATCTTGCCGCTGAATTCATCCGGGCTGCGCAGCTTATGCTCGCGCAGGCTGTCGAGATAGATGTCGGCATAGGACACATGCTGCCAGTCGCGCCGCCAGTCGAGCAGGACCTGCTGTTGCGGCGGCAGCGGACGGCGGAGCGATTCGACGACCCGCGCCGCCAGCGAGGGAAAGCGCCAGCCGGCCTGGTCGCGATAGAGCTCGTAGTGACGGCCGACGCGGTCCCGATCCATGGTGAAGTTGATCAGGCCGCCCCGCATCGCCTCGACGTGCGGCAATATGACGAGTGGCAGCATCACCGGAACGCGTGCGTCGGACGGCGGATCGGTCAACGGACGGGCGCCGATCGCGGCCGGCATGTCGCGGACGCGCGCGCCCTTGCCGTCGGCGTTGATCGTCATCGCCAGCCAGACATTGGGATTGCGGGCGACCGCGTCGGCGAATGCGGCATCATGTTCCGGCCGGTAGACGTCGCGTTCGTTGAACAGGACGTCGAAGACGATCGCCTTGGGATGCTGGCGCGCGAGATGATCGACCAGCTCGCCATGGACGGACCGCGGCCAGGGCCAGCTGCCGGCCATATCGTTCATCATCTCGAGCGACCTTTGGTCGATATCGACGATCACGATCCGGTCGGAGGGGGCGCGCCGCTGGGCATGGAGCGCGAGCAGCAGGTCGCCGGCGCGTCGGTCGGCAGTGCCGGCGATTTCGACCGAAAAATAGTCGACCAGGACGAGCAGGGAGAAGGCCGCCGCCAGCGCGGTCCATTTGTTTGCGAAGAGTCGGCGCAGGGTCCGGATCATGGCCGCTCGGCGAACATCGCCTGGATATGCGGCTGCATCTGGCGATCGAAACGCGCGAGCACCGGCTGCGCCTGGACGAAATCGAAATGGGTGGTCAGCACGCCGTCCCGCCAGAGGTGCAAGGCCAAGCCGGGCGGCCCGTCGGCGACGAGCGTGCGTCCATCGGGCTTTTGCGGGTCGAGCGGCGTGAGGTCGAGCGCGAGCGGCGCCGCGACCGAGGGACAGACGCGCACCGCTATGTCCTTGCGGCGCGCGGCGATCGGGCGATGGATGTGACCCGCCAGGAGCGCGATCACCTGGCGTTGACCGGCGAGGGCCTGGTCCAGCCGCGCGACCCAGGGCTCGGCGGGCGCGGTGGTGAGCCAGTCGATGCCGGTGTCGATCGGCGGATGATGGAGCGCCACCAAAGTCGGCCGGTCCGGCGCTTCGGCGAGCCTGTCGCGCAGCCACGCGGCGCGCGCTTCGCAGAAGGCGCCGCCGTGCCGGCCCTCCTCCAGCGTGTCGAGCAGGATCAGCCGCAGCGGACCGGCATCTACGACAGAGTGGAAGAAAGCCGTGTCTCCGCCCTGAAACACCCGGCGCGCGTCACCGCGGATATCGTGATTGCCGAGGCAGACATGCGCGGGAATGGTGCAAAGATCGAGCCGCTGCCGCAGCGCCCGATAGGGCGCGAGGCCGTCGCGTCCGGCAAGATCGCCGGTCACGAGCAGGAGGTCGGGCCGGCGCTGCATCGCGCACAGATGGTCGAGCACGCGGTCGAGGCGGGTCAGGTTGACGTCTTCGCCGTCCACCATGAGGCCGCCGATATGCGTGTCGCTGATCTGCGCGACGAGCAGCTCGCCGGCGGTCATCCGCCGAACAGGCTTTGGGCGACGAAGCCGATCGCCGTTGCGATCAGGCCGATCAGGAAGGTGCGATAGGCATAGTTGAGATAGCGGAACTTGTGCCGCTGCGTCACGACGCCGTTCTGATAGACGTCGCGCGCCATCATACGATAGACCTGCTCCTCGGAGCGCATCGCGCCGACCACGGTGTCGATGAACTCCTCTTCCTTCATGCGCGAAAAGACGCCGAAGAAAAGCAGATTGGGCGCGCCCGCCTTGAATCCGCCGATCGACGGCAGGATCGCCAGCACCGACAGCACCGTCGCGGCGAAAGAGAAGCCGCCGAGCAGCAGCAGCGGCAGCGAGATCGAATTGCTGCTCATCTGACCGATGGTGAGCGAGAAGACGACGAAGGTCGCGCCCATCAATATGCTGGCCTTGCTGTCGGCCATCGCGCTGAACTGGACATGGGTGGCCTGCGCGCTGACCAGCATGTTGTGGACTTCTTTCGGGAATTCATAGCCTTCGCCGAACTCGATCTTTTCCGCCATGGCCGCCCTCCTGCCGCTCGCCGGACGAAGGGTAATGCCGCCCTGGCGCGCTGTCGACATGATGCATGCGCGGGGGGTGATGAAGTATGGATCCTCCCCAGCATGGGGAGGGGGACCGCGCGTGGCGCGGTGGAGGGGGTTGCGCCGAACTATGTGCCAGCCCCTCCGTCGCGCTGCGCGTGCCACCCCCCGTTCCGGGGAGGATCTTATTCTGTGGAAAACCGCTGGCGCTGCGGTTCACTTATCCGCCACCAGCGCTCATAATCGACTCATGCCTTTGCCTTATGTCCCGCTGCGCATCTTCTCCAGCTACACGATGCTCGAAGGGGCGATCGAGCCGAAGGCGATCGCCAAGCAGGCGAGGAAGCTCGATATGCCCGCCGCGGCGCTCACCGACCGCAATGGGCTTTACGCCGCCATGGCCTTCACAGATGCCTGTAAGGCCGAGGGCGTGCAGCCGATCATCGGCAGCATGCTGGCGATCGCAAGGCCGGGAACGCCTGCCGGCAAGTCCAAGCATTTCGACTGGCTGGCGCTCTATGCGCAGGACGAGGCCGGCTACGACAATCTGTGCGCGCTTGTTTCGGCCGCGCATCTCGATCGCCCGGTCGAGGAACCCGCCCATGTTCGCCTTGACGCCCTGCAAGGCCGCAGCGACGGGCTGATCGCGCTGACCGCGGGCGGGGAGGGGGCGCTGGCGCGGCTGATCGCCGAGCAGCAGGCGGATGCGGCGCAGGACTATCTCGCGTCGCTCGAGCGGCTGTTTCCGGGACGGCTCTATATCGAGCTCGCCCGGCGCGGCGACGAGGTCGAGGAAAAGGCCGAGGACAGTCTGATCGATCTCGCTTATGCGCGCGACCTGCCGCTGGTGGCGACCAATCCCGCCTGCTTCGTCGATCCCGACTTCCACCTCGCGCACGACGCGATGCTGTGCATCGCCCAATCGACCCAGGTCGACCGCGACGACCGCATTCGCTCCTCGCCGGACGCCTGGCTCAAGCCGCCGATGGAGATGCGGCGCCTGTTCGAAGACATTCCCGAGGCGATCGACAACAGCGCGGTGATCGCGCAGCGCTGCGCGGTCGGGGCGCCGCAACGCAAGCCGATCCTGCCGAGCATCGCCGGCGATCGCGAGGCCGAGGCCGAGCAGCTGCGCCGCGACGCCCGCGCCGGGCTGGAGCAGCGGCTCGCCGCTTATGACGATCTCGCCGACGCCGAGCGGCGGGCCTATTTCGACCGGCTCGATTACGAGGTCGAGGTGATCATCGCGATGGGCTTCGCGGCTTATTTCCTGATCGTCGCCGACTTCATCAAATGGGCCAAGCAGAACGACATACCGGTCGGACCGGGCCGCGGGTCGGGGGCCGGATCGGTGGCGGCCTGGGCGCTGACCATCACCGGCCTCGATCCGATCCGGCTCGGCCTGCTGTTCGAGCGCTTCCTCAATCCCGACCGCGTGTCGATGCCCGATTTCGACATCGATTTCTGCGAGACCAGGCGCGGCGAGGTGATCCGTTATGTCCAGCAGCGCTACGGCGCCGACAAGGTCGCGCAGATCATCACCTTCGGCAAGCTGAAGGCGCGCGCGGTGCTCAAGGACACGGGCCGCGTGCTCCAGATGAGCTATGGCCAGGTCGACAGGCTTGCCAAGCTGATTCCCAACCATCCGACCGATCCGTGGACGCTCGATCGGGCGCTGAACGGAGTCACCGAGCTCGCGTCCGAATATAAAGGCGATGCGGAGGTCCGGCGGCTGTTCGATCTGGCGATGAAGCTGGAAGGCCTGCCGCGCCACAGTTCGACCCACGCGGCGGGCGTGGTGATCGGCGATCGGCCGCTCGAGAAGCTGGTGCCGCTGTACCGCGATCCGCGCTCCGAGACGCCGGTCACCCAGTTCGACATGAAATATGTCGAGGCCGCCGGCCTGGTCAAATTCGATTTCCTCGGCCTCAAGACCCTGTCGGTGCTGCAAAAGGCGGTGCAGATGCTCGCCGAGCGCGGGATCGAGGTGGATCTGGACCGCGTGGATTGGGACGATCCGGAGGTCTACAGCCTGCTCCAGCGCGGCGAGACCGTGGGCGTGTTCCAGCTCGAATCCGAAGGCATGCGGCGAACGCTCGCGGCCGTGAAGCCGACCGGTTTCGGCGACATCATCGCGCTCGTCTCGCTCTACAGGCCCGGTCCGATGGACAATATTCCGATGTTCGGCGCGCGCAAGAACGGCCGCGAACCGATCCGCTATCCGCATCCGATGCTCGAGGATGTGCTCAAGGAGACCTATGGCGTCTTCGTCTATCAGGAGCAGGTGATGGAGGCGGCCAAGGTGCTGGCCGGCTTCAGCCTCGGCGAGGCCGATCTGCTGCGCCGTGCGATGGGCAAGAAGATCAAGAGCGAGATGGATGCGCAGCGCGAACGCTTCGTGATCGGCTGCGCGGCCAACGGCATCGATCGGCCCAAGGCCAATGAGCTGTTCGACCTGATCGACAAGTTCGCCGGCTACGGCTTCAACAAGAGCCATGCCGCGGCTTATGCTCTGGTCGCCTATCAGACTGCGTGGCTCAAGGCGCATTATCCGGTCGAATTCTACGCTGCCTCGATGTGCTTCGATATGACGCAGACCGACAAGCTGGCCATTTTCATCGAAGACATGCGCCGTCTCGATGTGCCCTGCCTGCCGCCCTGCATCAACGCCAGTCATGCCGAATTCAGCGTCGAGGATCACGGCGAGGACCGGGCGGTGCGCTATGCTCTGGGAGCGCTCAAGGGGGTCGGCGAGAAAGCGATGGAGCAATTGGTCGAAGAGCGCGAGGCCAATGGCGCGTTCCGCTCGCTCGACGACTTCGCCGAGCGCGTCGACCCGCGGGTGCTCAACCGCCGTCAGATCGAAAGCCTTGCCGGCGGGGGAGCGTTCGACAGCGTCGCCGCGAACCGCGCCGCCGTTTTCGCCGCCGCCGAAACCATCCTCGCCCATGCCTCGAGCGCCGCCGATGCGCGGTCGAGCGGGCAGGGCAATATGTTCGGCGAGGCCGGGTCCAATGTCGTGCCGATCCGAATGCCTGCGGCCGCGAACTGGACGCTGGCGCAGCGCATGGCGCAGGAGAAGGAGGCGTTCGGCTTCTATTATTCGGCGCATCCGATCGATCGCTATCGCCATCTCGCCGAGGCGCATGGCGCGAGCAGCTTCGCGCGATTGGGCGAGCTGCCCGCGCCGGCGGAAGGCGGGCGGTCGGGCGCGGTGATGGCGGCGCTGGTCGAGGAGGCGCGCTGGCGCACCTCCGCCAAGGGCCGCCGCTATCTGTTCGCGACGATGTCCGACGCCTCGGGCCAGTTCGTCGCCACCGTGTTCGACGATCGGACCGCCCTGCAGGTGGAGGAGGCAGCCAAGGCGGGGGCCTGCATGCTGCTCAACGTCGAGCTCGATCGGCGGCCGGGCGAGGAGGAGCCGCGCGTGACGGTGCGCAGCCTGCAGTCATTCGAGGGCTTGTCGAAGCGGTCGCGTCTGCAGCTCGAGATCGAAGTCGATGATGTGGCGGCGCTGCCCGGCATCGCCGCGGCGATTGCCGCCGATCGCGGCGGCAGCGGCCAGATCAAGCTCCGTGTGCCGACCGGGCGAGGCCATGCCGCGCTCGTGCTCGGGCGTGATTTCGTTCTCGACGCCGAGACCGCGGCGCGGATCGAACGGATCGAAGGCGTGGCGGGGGTGCGGCTTTCGGTCGCCGAGGCACCGCGGCTCGCGCTGGTGTCCTGACGACGGTGAAGCGAGGGGGGACAGCCATCGGGAAGCTGCTGCTCGCCTTGGCGCTGGCCGCGGCGGCATCGGGCGCCCATGCCGAGCCCACGCTGGTCGCCGTCGCGGCGGCACCGACGCTGCCGGGTCCGCTTTCCGGCCGGCTGATCGTCTTTGCGCGCAAGGTTACGCCCGGCGACGACCCCGCCGCACCGGTCGACAGCTCGGCGTTCAACCCGAACGGCACTGCGGTGGCGGCGCGCGAGCTGCCGGCGCTTGGGCCTGGCGACACGACCTGGGTCGATGCCGACAGCGATGCGTTCCCGGCCGCTTTCTCGCAGCTGCCGCCGGGGCGCTATCGCTTCCAGGCCGTGCTCGACCGCAACCATGATTATAATTACGGGGGGCGCGGCCAAGGCGACGTCGTCTCCCCGATCGTCGAGGCGACGCTGCCGGGGATCGTGCCGTCGCTCATCCTGCGGGACGTCATCCCCGGCCAGCCGGCGGCGTCCTCCGCCGATCGGAGCGCGCAGGTCGTTCCGCTCGATTTCGCCAGTCCGCGTCTCAGCGCCTTTTGGGGGCGACCGATCCATATTCGCGGCTGGATCGGCCTTCCGCCGGCCTATGATCCGGCGAGCCGCGCCAGCTGGCCGGTCGTCTATTCGGCCGGAGGCTTCGGCAGCACGCTCGAAACCGCGCGCCAGCAAGCCGTCGATGTCGTGCTGCGGATGGCGGACGGCGATTTCGCGCCGATGATCTGGGTCGTGCTCGACCAAAGCTCACCCACCGGCACGCATGAATTTGCCGATTCGGTGAACAACGGGCCCTGGGGCGAGGCGCTGACCGCGGAGCTGATCCCCTGGCTGGAGCAACATTATCGGATGGATGCCCGGCCGAACGGACGCTTCCTGACCGGCCATTCCTCGGGCGGCTGGGCGACCCTTTGGCTGCAGACGCGCTACCCGAAGCTGTTCGGCGGCACCTGGTCGACCTCGCCCGACCCGAGCGATTTCCGCGACTTCACCGGGATCGATATCTATGCGCCGGGCGCCAACGCCTATGTGGACGCTGCCGGCCGGCCCCGGCCGCTGGTTCGCGACGGCGCGACGGAGCTCGCCGGGATCGGAGAATTCGCGCGGCTGGAAAATGCGCTCGGCGCCTATGGCGGCCAGTTCGCCTCGTTCGACTGGGTGTTCTCGCCGAAAGGCCCCGACGGCAGGCCGATGCCGCTGTTCGACCGCCGCAGCGGCGCGATCGATCCGGCCGTCGCCGCTTATTGGCGCGCGCATTATGATATCGCCGACCGGCTGGCGCGGGACTGGGCGTCGCTCAAGCCCGACCTCGACGCCAAGATCCACATCTTCGTCGGCACCGCGGATACCTTCCGGCTCGAAGGCTCGGCGCACCGGCTGCAGGCGGTGCTCGACGGCTTGGGTGCCAGATCGACCTTCGAATTCATCCCGAACCGAAATCATTTCGACCTGTTCGAGGAAGACGGCGATCCCGAGGGTCTGATGCGCCGCATCACCTGGGACATGTATGCGATCGCCCGGCCCGGCGCAGCGCGGCCGGATCTGAAGCGTTGATAAATTTCGAACGGCTCTCGAACCTGTTTTCGATCGCGTCTAAGGGCTCCCCGGTCATCCGCGACGAACAGTGCCGAAGGACATTTGCCATGCTCAAGAGTATCAATCCGGCCACCGGCGAGGAGATCGCCGCGCATGAGGAGCTTGGGGCGGCCGAGATCGAGGCGAGGCTGGCCGCCGCCGCGGCTGGCTTTGCGCATTGGCGCTCCAGCGTGCCCGAGGCGCGTGTCGCGCTCCTGCGCCGCATCGCCGACCGGTTTGAGGCGAACCGGGAGCGGTTGGCGCGCATGGCGACGCTGGAGATGGGCAAGACCTATGCGTCCTCGCTCGCCGAGGTCGACAAATGCGCCGCAGGTTTCCGTTTCTACGCGGACCGGGGTCCGGCGATGCTCGCGCCGGAACGACGTCCGCTCAGCTCCGGCGGCAGCGCCGAGATACGCTGGCTGCCGCTGGGTCCGGTGCTCGCCGTGATGCCCTGGAATTTCCCTTATTGGCAGGTCGTGCGCTTCGTCGCGCCGACGCTCATGGCAGGCAATGTCGGTCTGCTCAAACATGCCAGCAACGTGCAGGGCGTCGCCAAGCTGATCGAAGAGATGGTCGTCGCCGGCGGCGCGGCTCCCGGATTGTTCCAGAACCTGCCGATCCGGTCGGGCGCCGTTGCCGGCCTGATCGCCGACGATCGGATCGCCGCGGTGACGCTGACCGGCAGCGAGGGGGCGGGAGCGGCGGTCGCGGAACAGGCGGGGCGGGCGCTCAAGAAGTCGGTGCTTGAGCTGGGCGGATCCGATCCGTTCATCATCATGCCGTCGGCGGATCTCGATGCGGCGGCGCGGCAGGCGGTGAAGGCGCGGATCCAGAACAGCGGGCAGTCGTGCATCTGCGCCAAGAGGATCATCGTGCACACCGATGTCTATGATGCTTTCCTCGCGCGCTTCGCCGCGCTGATGGGCGAGGTGAAGGCCGGCGATCCGTTCGATGCGGCGACCGACATGGGACCGCTTTCCAGCGTCGCGCAGCGCGATACGGTCCTGGCGCAGGTCGAGGAAGCCGAGAGCCAGGGTGCGCGGCTTTTGTGCGGCGCCAAACGGATCGAAGGCGAGGGGGCCTATATGTCGGCGGGGATATTGATCGACGTCCCGCCGCACAGCCCGATCTTGAGCGACGAGATTTTCGGGCCGGTGGCGATCGTTCTTCGCGCCGAGGACGCCGATGCCGCGATCGCGCTGGCCAACGACGTTCCGTTCGGCCTCGGATCGTCGGTCTGGACCAACGACCGGGACGAGCAGGAGCGTTTCGTGCGCGGGATCGAAGCAGGCATGACCGCGATCAACCAGATGCTCGCTTCGTCACCCGAAGCGCCGTTCGGCGGAATCAAGCGCTCCGGCTATGGCCGCGAGCTCGGCCTGCAGGGCCTGCACGAATTCATGAACCTCAAGACCGTGTTCCACCGCGAGGCGTAGCCGGCCGCCGCGGCGCATGGCGTCGATGGCGGGCCGGCTGATGCCTGACCGCGGATCGTTACGATGTCGGAACTTGCTTCTTCGCCGTTCGCTTAAAGCCGGATGTGATTGGATCGAATCGCATCTCGCTTTAGAAACATTTGTTATCGCAGGATTTTTGCGAGAAACCGGTTCCCACTTTTTCGCATCCCGCTTTAGCGCCAACGGAGTCGATGTATGACCGTGCGCGTGTTTCTCTACGATGCCGGCGGCCACGATCGCGAGGTCGAGATCGACAAGGCCACGCTGGCGTCGCTCGACGAGAACACTCTGTTGTGGATCGATGTCGACAGCCGCGACGGCGGCGATCTGACCCGGCTCGCCACGTCGATGGGATTGCCGGCCGATTGCCTTCGCCGCGCGGTCGCGGGGGATGCGGCCAGTCTCGACAATTACGGAGACTATTTTCGCTTCGCCGTCGACGCGGCGCCCCAGCCCGATGCGAACGGGCACGGCGGTTCGCGCGAAGCCGACCATGGACCGGATCCGGGCATCCGCATCGACTTCATTACCGGAGGCCAATGGCTGGTCACCGTCCATGACGGCCCGATATCCTTCCTGGAGCGGTTTCGGGATCAGGACAAAGCGGAGACGATGATTGGGCTGCTTTCGCCGCAGGCGCTCGCGGCATCGCTGCTCGACTGGCATCTCGGCGCTTTTTTCGAGGAGGTGTCGCGGATCGAGACGACGGTCGACCGGCTCGACGAGCGGGTGCTTCGCGAGGCCACCGGGGCCGGCGTGCTCGGGCGCATGGTGGCGATGCGCCGGCGTGTGTCGAGGCTGCGCGCGTTGCTGGTCCGGCAAAGGGAGGTCTTCTACGGCCTGTCCCGTCCGGACTTCGCGCTGATCACCGATGCCGGAGCGACCCCCTTTTACGAGGCGTTGGCGCGGCGCTTCGAGCGCGCGCTCGACGAGGTCGAACGGGCGCGCGACCTGGTCACGGGAAGCTTCGAGCTGTTCACGTCGCGAAGCAGCCAGCAAACCAATGATCTGGTCAAGGTGCTGACCTTCCTGACGGCGATCATCGGCTTCTGCGCCGCGGTCGCGGGCCTGCTGGGGATGAATTTCGACCTGGCGTTCTTCCGCACCGGCCTGAGCGGCTTCCTGATCGTCACCGGCTCTCTGGCTTTGATCGCGGTGATGTCGCTGGTCTTTGCCCGCCGCCGCAACTGGATATAGCGTCTGTCAGGTTGGTGCGGAACGGCCGTTCGGGCTGAGCTTGTCGAAGCCTTCCGTTCGCTTGGCAGCCGCTCAGGACAGGCTTCGATAGGGTCAGGACGAACGTTGTTTGGAACAGCGGCTAGTCGCGGCGCGGTTTGATGCCGTCCTTGCCGCCGATCTTGCCGCCCAATTTGCCGACCCGACCGGCCTGAAACGACTGTCTTTGATCCGCGATCTGCTCGAAACCCAGCAGTCGCCGCCAATCAAGCTGCTTCATGACCATTCTCCCTCGCCGCGATGATGAAGGGCTTGCCGGAACGCGTCAAGCGACTGACGGTCAGAGCAACCGCAGTTGCGGGCCTTCCGGCGGGCGGAAAAGGTCGGTTCGCAAAGGTCGTCTGCTGCCGTCGAAGCCATGTCTGGCCAAGGCTCTCCTGAAGCGCGCCGCCAGCAGATCCGCCCAGGGGCCCGAGCCTTTCATCCGCGCGAAGAAACGCGGATCATTGTCGCGCCCGCCGCGCATCGAGCGGATGATACCCAGCACCTTTTCGGCACGATCGGGATAATGTTCGTCGAGCCAGGCGCGAAACAGCGGCGCGACCTCATAAGGAAGCCGCACCGGCAGGCAGAAACAGCCGGAGGCGCCGGCCTCGGCCGCGGCCTCGACGATATGTTCCAGTTCGTGGTCGGTGATTGCGGGAATGACCGGCGCGATCGATACCGACGCGGGTATGCCGGCCGCGGCGAGCGCCTTGACCGCCGCGAGCCGCTTGCGGGCCGCCGGGGCGCGCGGCTCGAGCGTGCGTGAAATTTCCGTCGTCAGCGACGTGACCGAGAGTGCCACTCCGACCAGCCCTTGCTTCGCCATGCCGGCCAGCAGATCGATGTCGCGCAGCACGCGGTCCGATTTGGTCGTGATCATCAGCGGATGCCGGGTCTCGGCCAGCAGCTCGATGACGGAACGGGTGATGCGCCAGCGTCCCTCGATCGGCTGATAGGGATCGGTGTTGGTGCCCATCGCAATGGGGGAGACACGGTAGCCGGGCCGGCCGAGCTCCTTGCGAAGCAGCCCCGGCGCGTCCGGCTTGGCGAACAGCTTCGTTTCGAAATCGAGTCCCGGCGAGAGATCGTGGAAGGCGTGCGTCGGGCGCGCGAAACAATAGATGCAGCCATGCTCGCAGCCGCGATAGGGATTGACCGAATGCTCGAAGCCGATGTCGGGCGAATTGTTGCGGGTCAGTATCGTCTTGGGCTTCTCGATCGTGACCGTCGTGCGGAGCGGCGGCGCGCCGCCGTCGAGCGTCTCGCGTTCATCCAGCCAGTCGCCGTCGGCCTGCCGTTCGGCGAGGCCGAAGCGAGTGGGGGTGCGGTTCTCCGGTGCGCCGCGCCCCTGGCGAGACTCGTGTCTTTTCACCCCGCGATCATGCCGGACAAGGCAGAACAAATCAAGAACATGAACGAGTCGGGTGCCGGCCCGCGGTGACGCAGGCTGCGTCGATCGCTGACGCCTCCGATCTCTACTGCGGCGTCGGTCTCTCCGCGGCGGCATAATCGCGGCTGCCGATTCGTACCGCGGGAGCGCCTCCCATGCCCGGGAAACGCGGCCACAGGCCTTGAACCATCGCCTCGCGGCTGGTGCTCTGGCGGCGGCCCGCCTCCTGCTCGTAGATCCAATAGTTGCGCAGGATCGTCGGCACGTAAGCGCGCGTTTCCCAATAAGGGATCGACTCGATGTAGAGCAGGGGGTCGCCGCGGTCGAATTCGCGCAAATTCCATTGGGCGACCGGCACCGGCCCGGCGTTGTAAGCCGCGATCACCTTGGGAAGCAGGCCGCCCGTGCAGCTGTCGTCGCGCAGATATTCGAGATAGCTCTGACCATATTCGATATTGGCGGATGGGATCGTGAGCTGGCGTGAATCGAACATTTCGCCGCGCTGCTTGGCGATATCGCTCGCCGTGCCGGGCCGGACCTGCATCAGTCCGGTCGCGCCGGCGGGGCTGACGATCGCGGCCCTGAAGCCCGATTCCTGCAACGTATGGGCAAAGACCAGCGGCGGATCGACGCGCCAGCCGCGCGCCGGCGTCCAATTCGGCGCCGGGTAGCGTTCGGCCATGTCGATCCGTGCGCCGCTCGGCACGTTGTGCGCGAGCCAAATCTGGGTCGCCGGCAGGTTGAGGTCCGCCGCAAGCCGGATCAGCGCGGCATGATCGGCGGGGTTGATCATCGCCTGGTGGCGGATGGCTTCGTCGGCAAGATCGGCCTCGCCGATTTCGGACAGCGCGATGGCTGTCTTCACGTTGGCCCGGTCCGCGATGCTGCGCCAATCGGCCTTGGCAAAGCGCCGGTTCGCGCCGCTGTCGCTGATCCCGAGCGCGCTTTGCGCCAGCAGACCGTAGAAAGTCTCGCCCATGCGCGCAGCAGTGCGCAGATGCGCCTGGACCGTTTGGGGACGTGCGCACATCATATCCGCGCGCGCCGCCCAATAATGACCGGCGGCGGAAAGCTCGAGATCGGTGGCGCGCATCGCGACTGCCGCGAAAGATGCGCCGGCGGCGGCGCAATCGCGCATCCGCCATGCGGCGAGGCCGGCAAGCCATTCGGCCTGCAGCGTCCACTCGCCGACTCCCGCCCGCGCCTTGTCGGCAAGCCGGCGGGCCGAGCCATCGTCGCCGATGATGTAATAGGACCATCCGATCCGCTGCTGGAATTCGGTCATCGCCTCCGGCGCGAGCAGAAGTTCGCGTTCGTTCAGCAGGCTCTCGGCTGCCGCCGGCTGGTTGTCCCGGATCAGTGGCTGGACGAGCGAATCCAACTCGGCGGCGAAGGCATCGGATTTGATGCTCTTGATGCGGGCACGGCGCGGCTGGCCTTCGTTCCAGACCAACTTCTGCTCCCGGGGGATCGGCGGCAGATCGATCGCTCCGCGCGCCTCGGCCAAGCGCGCGAGCTGGCCCGCTTCGGCGATTTCAGGCGCTCTGGCGATCAGCGCCAGCAGCGGCTCGAGCTCGACCTTCGGCGAGCCCTTCGCGAGGTAAAGCTCGGCGCGGGCGATAGCGTGCAACGGCCCCTCGGGCATCGCGTCGAGCCTGGCGGACGCGCCTTGCCAGTCCGAAGCGCGGATCGAGGCGAAGATGGCGGCGTAATCGGTGCGCTGCGCGTCGCTCAACGCCGGAACGAACTGGCTGGTCGGCGCGGTCGACGCCGGGCCGTCCGCCAAGGCCGGCGCCGGCATCGGCGGAAGCAGCAACGCAGCCGCAGCGAGCAGGATCGTCCGTCTTTTGTCCATCAGCGCAGTCTCTCCGCGAGCATCAGCAGATCGGCCCAGGCGTGGCGCTTTGCGGCCGGCTGATCGAGCAGATATTTGGGGTGGAAGCTGGCCATCGCCGCAACTTGCCCGGCATGGGTTGAGATTTCGTGCCACCGGCCGCGGGCCTGGATCGCGCTGATGCCGAGCAAGGCCTTGGCACAGGCGTCCCCGAGCAGCAGCACCGCCTTGGGGGCGGCGAGACCGATATGATGGCGCGCCAGCATGGCGCAGCGAAGCGCGCTGTCTTCGTTGAACGTGCCGCTCGCCGAGCGCAGGCACGAGAGCGACGCCAGATAGACCGAGCCGCGGTCGCGCCCGATCGCGGCCAGCATTCGGTCGAACAGCGTTCCAGCCTCGCCCGAGAGGAGGCTGAGCGCCGCGCAATCCTCGCTGGTCGGCATGTCGGTGAGGATCATGAGTCCCGATGACGGATCGCCGGACGGGCAAATGCGCTGGGTGGAGGAAGCGGCGAACGGCAGCGCGTCGCTGTCCGCCAGATAGGCGCGAAACAATGCGAGCTGGCCGGGCAGGGCGGAGGACCGAGGCTCTGGCGCCGCGATGACCGGTGCGGGCGAGACCGCGGGCGGCCCGCGCAACCAGTCGCGCGGAGATTCGCCGACCAGCACGTCGACCCCCGCGTCGCTCCACCACTGCAGCATGCTTGCCGCATCTGCAGAGGAAATCGGTTCGCTTCCCCGCTCCACCATCCCATATTGAGTCAAGCTTTTAGGAGGTGGTCAACTGTTTCATTGCCCCCTATCTGCCAAGTGTTGGCTGTTTGCGACGACAGGAGTGATTGGGGACGGGCATGGCTGAACGCGAGTCCATGGCTTACGATGTGGTGATCGTCGGCGCGGGTCCCGCCGGCCTCGCCGCCGCTATCCGGCTGAAGCAATTGGCGGAGGAAGCAAAGCGCGAGCTCAGCGTCTGCGTCCTCGAAAAGGGATCCGAGGTCGGCGCGCACATATTGTCGGGCGCGGTGATCGATCCGCGTGCGCTCGACGAGCTGCTTCCGAACTGGTCGGATCTGGACAGCCCGCTCACGGTTCCGGTCACCGAAAACCATCATTGGATGCTCACCCGGAACAGGAAATATGCGCTCCCGCATCTCATGATGCCTCCCTTCATGAGTAACAAGGGGACCTATACCGCGTCGCTTGGAAACCTGTGCCGCTGGCTCGCCGTCCAGGCCGAGGCGCTGGGCGTCGAAATCTTCCCCGGTTTCGCCGCCGCCGAAATATTGTTCCACGACGATGGCGCGGTGAAGGGGGTCGCGACCGGCGACATGGGAGTCGCGCGCGACGGTACGCACAAGCCCGAATATCAACCCGGAATGGAGCTGCACGGGCGCTATACCTTCTTCGCCGAGGGCGCGCGCGGCCATCTCACCAAAGAGCTGAAGCGAATCTTCAATCTCGATACCAACAACCAGCCGCAAGTCTATGGTATCGGGCTCAAGGAACTGTGGGATATCGATCCGGCCAAGCATGTGCCGGGGCGCGTCATCCACACCCAGGGCTGGCCGCTCGACGATGCCTGGGGCGGCGGCTTCCTCTATCATCAGGAAAACAACCAGGTGGCGCTCGGCTTCGTCGTCGCGCTCAATTATCGCAATCCGTATCTCGCGCCGTTCGAGGAGTTCCAGCGCTGGAAGCAGCATCCCGAGATCCGGGCGGTGCTCGAGGGTGGGCGGCGGGTCAGCTACGGCGCCCGCGCGATCAACGAAGGGGGATGGCAGGCGGTGCCGCAGCTGGCCTTTCCAGGCGGCGCGCTGATCGGCTGCGCGGCCGGGTTCGTCAATGTGCCGCGCATCAAGGGCAGTCACACGGCGATGAAATCGGCCATGCTCGCCGCCGAATCGGCCTTCGCGGCCATCGCCGCCGATCGGGGCGGGGACGAGTTGCGGGATTATGAGCCGGCGGTGCGTTCGAGCTGGATCGCGCGCGAACTCGCCATGGTACGCAACGTCGAGCCGATGGTTGCCCGCTTCGGCGGTTTCCTCGGCACCGCGCTGGCCGGAATCGACATGTGGATGCGCTATCTCGGGATCGGGCTGCCGTTAACGATGAAGCATCATCCCGATCATGCGCAACTGCTGCGCAAGGATCTGGTGCGGCCGATCGAATATCCCAAGCCCGATGGCGTGATCAGCTTCGACCGATTGTCCTCGGTGTTCGTGTCCAACACCAATCACGAGGAAGATCAGCCGGTCCACCTGACGCTCAAGGACGCGGAGGTTCCGATCGCGGTCAATCTGGCGCTCTACGACGCGCCGGAGCAGCGTTATTGCCCCGCAGGCGTCTACGAAATCGTGGGCGAGGAGGAAGGCGCGCCGCGGCTTCAGATCAACGCCCAAAATTGCGTCCATTGCAAGACGTGCGACGTCAAGGATCCGACCCAGAACATCAACTGGGTCGTGCCCGAAGGCGGCGGAGGACCCAATTATCCCAATATGTAGCCGCCTCTTCGCTCGGGGAGCCGGGATTCTGGCTGTCGCGTTGAGCATGGCGGCGGCGGCGCCCGCGGCGGCCGGCCGTTCGGACCAGGTCGAGCTCAGCGCTTATGTCCGCGCACGCGCTGCCGACAGCCTTGGCGCGACCGACAAGGCCGTGCAGCATTATGCCGCTGCGCTCGCTTCCTCACCCGGCAACCAGATCGTTGCGGCAAGCGCGCTTCGACAGGCGCTGGCCGCCGGGGACAGGGCGCTCGCGGTCAAGGCTGCGCGGACCCTCGATTCGCCCGGCGGCGTGAATCCGGAAGTGCGCTTCGTGCTGCTCGGCGAGGCGGTCCGCACCGGCCAATGGCAGGACGCGCAACGCCAGGCCGACGCGGTCGGAAAGGACGAGGTCTTCTCCTTCATGGCGCCGCTCATCCGCGCCTGGATCGCGGTCGGATCGAAGCAGGGCGATCCGCTTGCACTGCTGAGCGCGGGTGCCGCCGATCCGCTGGCGGGCTCCTATATCGCCGAGCATCGGCCGCTCATCCTGCTCGCGCTCGGCCGCGAAAGGGAGGGGCTGATCGAGCTGCGCAATCGAGTCGAGGCCCGTGACACGCGGGCGCAGCGCCTGCTCGTGGCCGGGGCCGCATATCTCGCCCGTGAAGGAAAGCGCGCGCAGGCGCTGACCTTGCTCGACGGCGACGGCGCCCGGCTCGCGGCGGCGCGCGCCTGGCTCGCCAAGCACGATCGTCTGAGCGGAGAGATCGCGACGCCGGCCCAGGGGCTCGCCGAATATTTCCTTCGCGTCGCCTTGGATCTTCAGCGCCAGGATGTGCAGCCGCTGGCGCTCTCCTTCGCGCGGCTCAGCACCTTCCTGGCGCCGGACCAATCCGAATCTTGGCTGGTCACCAGCGCCTTGCTGGCGGCCCAGAACCAGAATCGAGAAGCGCTGTCGGTGTTGCGCAATGTCGCGCCGACCGATCCCGCCGCCGCGCTGGTCAGCGACATCAGGATCGACCTGCTGACGACGGCCGGAGATCAGACCGAAGCGCTCAAGGAAGCACAGAAGGCCGTGACCGCCAAGAGCGCGACGGTCTCGGACTGGACGAGGCTGGGCGATCTTTACGCGCGTCTCGAGCGCAATGACGAGGCCGCCGATGCCTATTCCAAGGCGCTCCTGCAAAACCCGCGCGAGACGAATCCGCGTCCCGAATGGACCTTGTGGCTGCTGCTCGGCGGCGCACGCGAGCAGGCCGGCCAGTGGCGCGATGCCAAGGCCGCGCTGGAGACCGCCTACAAGCTCGCCCCCAACGAACCGCTCGTGCTCAATTACCTCGGCTATGCCCAGCTCGAGCGGCGCGAGAATGTCGGCGAGGCCGAGAAGCTGATCGCCGAGGCGAGCCGGCTGCAGCCCGACAGCGCGCAGATCACCGATTCGCTCGGCTGGGCGCATTATCTGCGCGGTGACGTCAAGACCGCCATCGAGCTGCTCGAGCGCGCGGTGCAGGGCGAGCCCACCGATCCGGCGATCAACGAGCATCTCGGCGATGCTTATTACAGCGCCGGCCGGCGCTATGAGGCACGATATGCCTGGAGCGCGGCGTTGATCACCGCCGAAGCCCGGGATGCGCCGCGCATCCGCGCCAAGATCGCAACCGGCCTCACCGCGGATCTCGCTTCGCCCTGATGGAAGAGCTTGCCTATGCCAAGCTCAACCTCGCGCTTCACGTGCGCGAGCGCGGGGCGGACGGATATCATCGCATCGAGACGTTGTTCGCCTTCGCAGAGCACGGCGACCGGCTGAGCGTCGCTCGCGCCGATGGGCTGGCGCTCGCGGTCGGCGGCCCATTCGCCGCGGCGGTGCCGCACGGCGAGGACAATCTGGTCCTGAAGGCGGCACGGCTGCTTCGCCGACGTTTCGACATCGTTGCCGGGGCCGCGCTGAGCCTGAGCAAGATGCTTCCGGTCGCGGCCGGCCTCGGCGGCGGGTCGGCCGATGCGGCGGCCGCGCTGCGTCTGCTGGCGCGTTTCTGGTCGCTGGACGCTTCGGACGCGGCGCTTATGGATATCGCTCGGGACCTCGGTGCCGACGTGCCGGCCTGCCTCCGCTCCCGAATGGCGCGCGGGGAGGGACGGGGCGACCGGTTGAGCGCCGTTGCCGACGCAGTGCTGGCTGCCGCGCCGGTGTTGCTGGTCAACCCGGGCGTTCCATTGTCGACGCGCGACGTTTTCGCGGGCTGGGACGGGCGCGACGGCGGGCCGCTTCCGGCAGGGTCTCCCATCGAGGCTGTCCGGGCCGGCCGCAACGATCTTGAACGGCCGGCGCGCGCGCTCGCGCCGGCGATCGGCGAAGTGCTGGGGGTGTTGGATACGACCGCCGGCGCCAGGCTGGTGCGCATGTCGGGATCGGGCTCCACCTGCTTCGCGCTTTACGGCTGCGAGCGGGACCGCGATTCGGCGCTTGCGGCGATCGCCGCCGCGCATCCGGGCTGGTGGTGCCTTGCCACCCGGCTGCGCGGCCCGGCGGAAGGTGCGGCGGGGTGAGCGAGGTCGCCGAAACCATCGAAGGCGACAATGACGTCCTGCTGATCGCCGATCACGCGTCAAACCGCGTTCCCGGCGATGTGGAACTCGGCATTCCGCGCGCACTCCTCGAACAGCATATCGCTGTGGATATCGGCGTCGAGGCGCTGTCGTTTGCACTTGCCGAGCGGCTGGGCTGCTCGGCGGTCCTGGCCCGCTTTTCCCGACTGGTGGTCGACCTCAACCGCGACGCCGACGATTCGAATGTGGTTCCGACGCGCAGCGACGGCCATGCGATCCCCGGCAATCTGGCGCTGGGCGCGGAACTGCGGCTGGAGCGGATCGAGCGGTACTGGATGCCCTATCACGCGCTGATCGACGCCAGGATCGAGCGGCGGCGGCCGAAGATGCTGCTCAGCGTCCACAGCTTCACGCCGCGACTCGATTCCTATCCCGAGGAGGTACGTCCCTGGCAGGTGGGGATATTGTACAATCGCGACGAACGCGCGGCCCGAATTGCGATTCCGCTGCTGGTCGCGATGGGAATCGCCACCGGCGACAACGAGCCTTATTCGGGACTCGCGCTGAATGCGACGATGAACCGCCACGCCGAGGCGCGCGGCCTGCCCTATCTCGGCATCGAGGTGCGGCAGGATCTGATCGCCGACCCGGCCGGCGCTTTGGCCTGGGCCGATCGTCTCGCGCCGGTGATTTCGGAGGTCGGCGCGGCCCTTGCCTGATGGGCGGTGATCGATCACAACCCCGGCATGAAGCGCATTTTCGCCGCAATATGTATCTTGTCCCTCGTCGCCGGCTGCCGAAACGCCGAGACGCCCGGACGGGATGAGGGCGGATCGTCTTCGCCGCCCCGGCCCAGCGCCGATCTTGTCGAATGCGCGCTCGCGGGCGCGGCGGATTTCCGGCGCGTCTGCACGATCGAGGAAATTCGCAAGGAGGACGGCGTGCGGCTGGTGCTGCGCGGGCCCGACGGCGGCTTTCACAGACTGCTGAGGACCGACGACGGCCGCGGCGTCGTTTCCGCCGACGGCGCCGAGCAGGCCGAAGTCTCGATGCTGCCGCCCGGCCGCATCGAAGTCAGGATGGGCCGCGACCGCTACCGATTGCCGGTGGTGATGAAGCCCGTTGCGGAGCCGGCAAAGGCCGTCGAGTGAGATGAAGGGACGGCCGATCGTGACCGCGGCCGAAATGCGCGCCGCCGAAGCTGCCGTCATTGCCACCGGCATCTCAACCGAGACCTTGATGGACCGTGCCGGCCGTGCCGCAGCGGAGGCGCTGGCGAATTACGCCGGCGCACGCCCTTCGCTGGTGATCTGCGGCCCCGGCAACAACGGCGGCGACGGCTATGTGATCGCTTGCCAGTTGCGCCGCCAGGGCATCGATGTCCGCGTCGCGGCCTTGTCCGAGCCGAAGAGCGCCGCCGCGGCCTGGGCGCGGTCGGCCTGGCCGGGGGACGTCGAGCGGCTCGATGCGGCGCGACCGGCGCCGGTGCTCGTCGACGCGCTGTTCGGCACGGGCCTCACGCGCCCGCTCGACGACATGGCCGTGCGCGCCATGCTTCGGCTCGCCGGCGAGGCGAGGGTCCGCGTCGCGGTCGATCTGCCCAGCGGCGCGGCGACGGACGACGGACGACTCTTGTCGCCGGTGCCCGATTACGACCTCACCGTGACTTTTGGCGCGATCAAGCCTTCGCACCTGCTTCAGCCGTGCGCGCGCCATGTCGGCCGCCTCGTGGTGGCCGACATCGGCATCGGCGCCGCCAGCAGGCTGCACGAGATCGCCCGGCCGACACTGAGGCCGCCCCGCGCCGATGATCACAAATATAGCCGCGGCTATGTCGCGGTGGTGGCGGGCGACATGCCGGGCGCTGCCGCGCTCGCCGCCGCCGCGGCGCTTCGTTCCGGTGCGGGCTATGTGCGGCTGGTTTCGAATCTGATCCTGGAAACCCTGCCCAATGCCATCATCCAGGGCGGCCGATGGGAGGATCGGGATCCGCGGATCGGAGCGGTCGTGATCGGACCCGGCTTGGGGCGCGGCCCCGACAATGCACGGCTGTTCGACCATGTCCTCGCGACCGGCCACGCGCTGGTGCTCGACGCCGACGCGCTGACTCTGCTGACCGGCCGCTTCGACATGCTGCGGGGCGGCAATGGTCCGGCAATCCTCACGCCGCACGCCGGCGAGTTCCAGCGTCTGTTCGGAAGCTTCCCGGGCAGCAAGGTCGAGCAGGCCCGCGCCGCCGCTGCCCTCGCCGGCGCGGTCATCGTGTTCAAGGGTCCCGACACCGTCGTCGCCGCCCCTGACGGCCGCGCCGCCGTCGCTCCGCCGGCGCCGCACTGGCTCGCCACCGCCGGGACCGGCGACGTGCTTTCGGGTGTGATCGCGTCGATGCGGGCGCGAGGATTGGACGCCTTCGATGCCGCCTTCGCCGGCGTTTGGGTTCACGGCCGTGCGGCGGTGCGGGCGGGCCCCGGCATGGTCGCCGACGATCTGGTCGAACGTCTCGCCGAAACCGTCGCCGATTGCCGGTGAGCGGGGGCGAACTGATCGAGCGCGTCGCGGCGCGTGGCGACGGCGTGACGGGAAGCGGCCGCTTCGTGCCGATGAGCGCCCCGGGCGATCGATTGTTGGCCGATGGCGGCCTCGTCCGCGGCCCGCATCACGCCGATCCTCCGTGCCGTCATTTCCCGGAATGCGGCGGGTGCCAGCTCCAGCATATCGACGATACGAGCTATGCCGACTTTCTCGCCGAACGAATCACCTCGGCCCTGGCGGCGCAGGCGATCGTCGTGCCGGACATTCTGCCGGCGCACATATCGCCGCCGTTCAGCCGCCGCCGCGCATCGTTGAGCACCGAGCGCCGCGGCAACCGATTGCTCGCGGGCTTCAAGGCCGGAGCCAGTCACCGCATCGTCGACATGGATGAATGCTTCATCCTGCGGCCCGAGCTGTTCGCGCTCGCCGCGCCGCTTCGGGTCCTGCTTGGCGACCTGCTGCCCCGCAAGCGAGGCGCGACGGTGCGGATGACGCTCGGCGACCAGGGGCCGGACGTGCTGATCGAGAGGCTGGCCGCAGATGATCTTGCCTCGATCGAGGCTTTGACATGCTTTGCCCAGACGCATCGGCTTGGCCGGCTGGCGATCGACGACGGCCTCGGCCCGCAGACCCTCTGGGAGCCCGAGCCGCTCACCGTCACGCTCGGCGGTCTGCCGGTGGCCCTGCCGCACAATTGTTTTCTGCAGGCGACGCAGGAGGGCGAGACGGCGCTGGTCGCCGCCGTCCGTGCTGCCCTTGGCGGCGTTGCGTCGGTGGCCGATCTGTTCGCGGGTCTGGGCACGTTCGCGCTGACGATCGACGGAAAGATATTGGCCGCCGAGGGCAGTCGCGATGCGGTACTCGCGTTGAAGTCCGCCGCCGACCGCGCCCAGCGTCCGGTCGCGGTCGAGCATCGCGACCTTTACCGGCGTCCGCTCGATGCGCGCGAGCTGGCCCGGTTCGAGGCCGTCGTGCTCGATCCGCCTCGCGCCGGAGCGAAGGAGCAAGTCGCCGAGATTGCGCGCTCGGCCGTGCCCGGGGTCGCCTATGTCTCGTGCAATCCTGTCACTTTCGCGCGCGACGCGAAGCTGATGATCGAGGGCGGCTATCGCATCGATTGGATCAAGCCGGTCGGCCAGTTCCGTTGGTCGACACACGTCGAGCTGGCGGCCAGGCTGAGTCGTTCCTAACCCAACAGGGCAGCGCGAACCAGGACGACCGCAGCGTCGACGGTCAGGACGATCAAGCAAAATGAGGCTGCAAGGAACAAGCCGAAGCGCCAGGTGACGATGTTGACGGTCGCCTGCACCAGGCTGTGGCCGATCCGAAACAACACGTAGAGCCAGGCTGCCAATAGCGCGAGGCCGCCGCCGTGCCCCAGCAGGCAGAGGCTGATCGCCACCGCATAGAAAAGCGTCGGCTGCTCAGACAAATGATTGTAATTATGCGCCTTCCATTGAACCTGCGGTTCCAGCAGATCGTCGAGGCCGCCGGGCCGGCCGCCGACCAAGCCCCCGATCGAAATTCCCGCGCGCTTGAGCGCCGGAATCCGCGTCGCATACATCCACAGCATGACGATGAGCGTCCAGGCCGCGAGCGCCACGACCGGCGCCAATATCGCCTTGGGACCGAGTATGTCCGGCATCGCGATCTCCCCCGTCTGACGAGGCAAGAGTGCGCGCAATCGAAGACCAGGTCAAATCGCTCCCGACCGCTTGGTCAGATATGGTTCGACCCGTGCCCTGCAGGCTTAATCGAACAGCTTCGCAAAGGCGCGTTTTGCCCGGTTCCGCCAGTGGCCGCGATGGAAGGCGTCCGAAGCGAGCAGCGGCAGCACGCTGGTGGCTTCCGCGAACACCATCTGCTCGAGCGCGGTGGATACCTTGCCCCAGCTTGCCGCCTCCTGGAGCGTCGAGGAGGAGCAGGCGCCGTCGCGCACGTCGGCGACGGTGATCTGCACCGCATATTTGTGCACCTCGACGTCATGGCCGAGGATCTCGGCGCAGACGACCGTGTCCTGGGTGAAGTTCTTCGGCACGCCGCCGCCGATCATCAGCAGGCCGGTGGTGCCGGCCTTGATCTTGATGTCGGTCAGCTCGCGGAAGTCGGCGACCGAGTCCATCGTCATATATTGACGGCCGGCCTTCATCGCGTCGACCTGATGCTTGACCAGCCCGAAGCCCGCCGAGCTGTCGGTGAACGCCGGGCAGAAGATCGGCACTTCATGCTCGTAGGCGAGCTTGACCAGGCTGTTCTCCTTGCGGCCGTTGTCGATCAGCCAGCGGCCCATCTCGCGAATGAAGGCGCGCGAGGAATAGGGGCGCGGCTCGAGCTTGTTGGCGATCAGCGCGATCGTGTGATCGGTTTCCTGGAGCGCTTCCTCATCGATATAGGTGTCGTAGATCCGGTCGATGTAGAGCGAGCGCAGCGTATCGTCGTCGGGGATCTCGAGCGCCTGATAATGTTTGTGGCCGAGCGCTTCGAAGAAATCCATGTCGACGATGCTGGCGCCGGTGGCGACGATCGCATCGACCATATTGTGCTTCACCAGATCGGCGTAGAGATCCATGCAGCCGCCGGCCGAGGTCGAACCGGCGATCACGAGGATGATCGAGCATTCCGGATCGGCCAGCATCTGGTTGTAGATCTCGGTCGCGCGGCCGAGGTCGCGGCTGGTAAAGCTCATTTGCTTCATCGCATCGACGATCGGCCGCGCATCGAAGCTCTTGATGTCGATATGCTCGACCGGCTTCGACAGCAGCTCGGCCTTGCGCGTGTCGTTGATCGGCACCGGGTCGTTCATCGCTTTTCCTCACGAATATGCATGGCCGGCGCGTTGTGCCGGCCGGCTGGATTTGTCAAAAACCGGGGCGGGGCCACCGGCCCCGCATGCGTCGCGCTGGTTACAGCTGGATGACGTTCGACGCGACCTTGCGTTCCTCGCCGTCGCCGTAGAGCGTCGCCATCGGCTCGTCCTCGCACGTCACCTTGATGGCCGAGCCGAAACCGTTGAAGCCGGTACGCATGGCGCAGCCATAGGCGCCGAGCATCCCGATCTCGATATAGTCGCCGGCGCCGACGTCCGCGGGCAGCATGAACGGCCCGGCCATATGATCGAGATCGTCGCAGGTCGGCCCGTAGAAGCTGAACGCCGCCGGCCGCGCCTCCGATTCCTGGTTCCGCACCAGCTTCACCGGGAAGCGCCAGCCAATGTGCGCCGCATCGAACAGCGCCCCATAGGCGCCGTCGTTGATGTACAGCTCGTTGCCGCGCCGCTTCTCGACCCGTACCAGCACGCTCGCATATTCCGCGCACAGCGCGCGGCCGGGCTCGCACCACAATTCGGCCGAATAGCTGATCGGCAACGCCTCGAAGGATTTGTGGATGACCTCGAAATAGGCGTGCAGAGGCGGCGGCTCCATGCCCGGATAGGTCGATGGGAAGCCGCCGCCGACATCGACGATATCGACGGTCACCGCCGCTTCGACGATGGCGTCGCGCACCCGCGCCATGGCTTCGGCATAGGCAGCGGGGGACATCGCCTGGCTGCCGACGTGAAAGCAGATGCCCAGCGCGTCCGCGGCCTGGCGGGCGGCGAACAGCAAAGGCTTCACCTCGGCCGGGTCCGCACCGAATTTGGCGGCAAGGCTGAGCTTGCTGTGATCGGACGAGACGCGCAACCGCACGCACAGGTTGAGGTCGGCCGCATTCTTGGTGGCGCGCAGGATCTTGTTGAGCTCGTCCATCGTGTCGAGCGAGAAGGTGCGCACGCCGAACTGGAAATAGGCCTCTTCGATCGCTTCCTCGGCCTTCACCGGATGCATGAAGCAGATCGCCGCGTCGGGCAGCGTCTCGGCGACGAGGCGGACCTCGGCGATCGAGGCGACGTCGAAATGCGTGATCCCGCTTTCCCACAGCAAATGGAGCAGGTCGGGCGACGGATTGGCCTTGACCGCATAGAGCGACCGCCCCGGAAACTTCTCCGTGAAGAAGCGGGCGGCGCGCCTGGCGGCGTGCGGACGGATGAGCGTGACCGGCTGAACCGGTCGAAGCGAGGCAGCTAGCCCCAGCGCGCTATGATGCTTGTGCAACTCAAGGGACCTCCAACAGATCAGTTGACGACAAAGCTGCCTTGCGGTTGGAAGTCCCCATGGGGCAGCGGTGCGCGATATATGGTCGTTGGACCCCCCTGTAAAGACCTGCTGTTTTCGGTGGATGATCCGGCAGGGCGAGGCCCGCGGCAGACGGCGCGCCGGCGGCGGCGAATCGCCGCATTGGCGCCACCCATGCCTTATGCCAGGATCATCCGATCTCAGGCCGCAGAGGCTATGCGATAGCCTTTTGAATCGAATTGGGCGGGCGCGATCGCTTCGATCTGTCGGGTCAGCGCTTCGAGCTGCCGTGCGACCCTGCGCAGCTCCTCGGGGTAGATTTCGGCGTCGATGCCGCGCCGTGCCAGCGTTGCCGCGTCGAGCAAGGCATCCAGCATCATGGAGATGCCGGGCAATATCGTTTCCTCGATCCGGTCCAAGGCCTGCTCGAGGCTTTCCTTCTGGTCGGGGTAACCCATGTGCCGGAGCCTAGGTGCGCAGGCTTAACCCCGGGTAAATGCCGCTTTGCGCTTTCGCGAAGGCCGGCCGGATGGCAGGAAAGCCATCATGCAAGGCGGTTTCGCAGCGCTTTCGATGTCGATCGGCGTGATCGCCGTCTTCCTGCTGACGGGCGGCGGCGTGCGGTTGATCCGTTTGGGCCAGCGGCGCAAGGCCGCGCTGATGATCGCCGCGGCGCTCGTCCTGCTTCTCAACCTGCTGATCTGGACCGTGTGAGCAGCGCGCCGGCCCGATCGCCTATGGGCTAGAGTGATTTCGAGCCAGATGGAATGAGCTGGCCGCCGTGCCCCCGGCACGGCTGCCGATTGCGGGGCAATCGGCACCTGCTCATTCTGGCGGCTCGGAATGCGCCGGGTCCGAAGCTGGCGGGGCCAGCTTCGGACCCAAGCACGGCAATCAAATAACTTTCTAGCCTCGTTCCGGTTCAACCTGAACCGGAACGAGGCTAAGGCGCGATCCGTTTCCCGGAACGGATCACTTGATCGGGCAGCTCGGATCGAGCCGGAAGTCGAGATAGTCGTCGACCGACTTCATCAACTGCGGCATCTCGCGCTCGAAGAAGTGATTGGCGCTGGGAATTGTGTCGTGGTGAATGGTGATGTGCCGCTGGGTACGAAGCTTGTCGACGAGCTTTTGCACCGCCGAGGGCGTCACCACTTCGTCCGCCTCGCCCTGGACGATGATCCCCGACGAAGGACAGGGCGCGAGAAAGGTGAAGTCGTACATGTTGGCCGGCGGTGCGATCGAGATGAAGCCGCGCACTTCGGGCCGCCGCATCAGCAATTGCATCCCGATCCAGGCGCCGAAGCTGAAGCCGGCGATCCAGGTCTGCTCGGCCTCGGGATGGATCTGCTGCACCCAGTCCAGCGCCGACGCGGCGTCGGAAAGCTCCCCGATGCCGTTGTCGAACACGCCCTGGCTCTTGCCGACGCCGCGGAAGTTGAAGCGCAACGTGGCGAAGCCGCGCCGCACGAAGGTCTTGTACAGCGCCTGCACGATCGCATTGTTCATCGTCCCGCCGCCGTGCGGATGCGGGTGGAGGATCATGGCGACGGGCGCGCGCGGCCGACGCCCCAGCTGGAAGCGTCCTTCGAGGCGGCCTTCGGGGCCAGGGAAAATGACTTCGGGCATCGCACCTGCTTGGAGGTTGGGGGCGGAAAGAGCACGCACATGGGCGGATGCCATGGCGGGCGCCGCGCCCTATATAAGGCTCCCGATCCGCTTAGCAATCATTGGAGCCGGCGTGGGCCAAGCCCGTATCTATCTCGATCATGCCGCCACCACGCCGCTGCGCCCCGAGGCGCGCGATGCGATCGTCTCGGCGCTGGACCGTTGGCACAATCCAAGCTCGCCTCATGCCGAAGGGCGAGCCGCGCGCGCCGCGCTCGAACAAGCACGGGCGCGCATCGCCGCGTCGCTGGGCTGGCGGGGGGCGGTCGTTTTCACGTCGGGCGCGAGCGAAGCGCTTGCGATCGCTCTGCAGCGTGCCCAGGCCGGACCGCGATTTGTCTCGGCGGTCGAGCATGACGCAGTCTTCCGGGCCGCCCCGGAAGCGGTGCGAGTCGCCGTCGACCACGGCGGCATCGCGGCGATGCCGGCGGTCGGGGATGATGGCATGCTGGTGGCGATCCAACATGCCAACAACGAGACGGGCGTGATCCAGCCGCTCGATCGAATCGGGATCGAGGTCCGCAGCCGTGGCGGCCTGCTGCTGGCCGATTGCGCGCAGACGGCGGGCAAATTGCCTTTGCCGGACGCCGACCTGATAGCCGTGTCGGCGCACAAGTTCGGCGGCCCGCCTGGCATCGGCGCCTTGCTGGTGCGCGACCTTGCCTTGCTCGCTCCGGTCGGCGGCCAGGAGCAGGGCTATCGCTACGGGACGGAGAATCTGCCCGGCATAATCGGCATGGCCGCGGCGCTCGAAGCAGGCGCGGCCTGGCTCGATCGGGCGGCGGCGCTTCGCGCGCGACTCGATGCCGCGATAGCGGCCGCGGGAGGAGAAGTCGTCGCGGCGGCCAGTCCGCGCATTCCGACCATCGGCGCCTATCGCATGCCCGGCGTGGCCTCGAACGTGCAGCTGATCCAGTTCGACCTCGCCGGTGTCGCGGTCTCGGCCGGCAGCGCCTGCTCGTCGGGCAGCCTCAAGCCGAGTCATGTTCTGGCGGCGATGGGATGGGACCGCGCCTCGGCCGAGCAGGTCGTGCGCGTGAGTTTCGGCCCCGATACGAGCATGCGCGAGATCGACCGTTTCGCGGCGCTCTGGTCGGAGATCGCGGCGCGGCGGCGCGCGGCATGATCTATCTCGACTATCAGGCGACGACTCCGGTTGCGCCCGAGGCGGCGGCGGCGATGTGGCCGTGGATCGACCGCCAATTCGCCAATCCGCATTCGCCGCATCGGCTCGGCCGGGAGGCGGCGGCGGCGATCGAGATCGCGCGGGCCCATGTCGTTCGCGCATTGGGCGCGAAGGACGGCAGGCTTTTTTTCACCTCGGGTGCCACCGAAGCGGCCAATTGGGCGCTCAAGGGCGCTGCCGCGCGGCTGCCGTCGGACAAGCGCAAGCTGGTGACGCTGGCGACCGAACATGCCGCCGTGCTCGACACGCTTGCATGGCTCCAAGAACAGGGATTCATCGTCGACGTCCTGCCGGTCGGCGACGATGGGCTCGTCGATCTGGAGCTTGCGGCAACGACGATCGATTCCTCGACCGGCCTTGTCGCCGCCATGCTGGTCAATAACGAGATCGGGGTGATCCAGCCGGTCGAGGCGCTGGCGGCACTGTCCCGTGCGCACGGGGCGCTGGTCTTCTGCGACGCCGTCCAGGGTCTCGGCCGGGTCCCGATCCCGCTGGAGGCGTGCGATCTGGTCGCGGTGTCGGCGCACAAGGTGCACGGCCCCAAGGGCATCGGCGCGCTGTGGAGTCGCGACGGAGTCGTGCTCGAGCCTTTGCTGCACGGCGGCGGCCAGGAAGGCGGCGGGCGATCCGGGACCTTGTCGCCGGCCTTGTGCGTGGGCTTTGGCGAGGCCGCGCGCCTGTTGGGCGAATACGGCGCCGCGGACCGGGACCATGTCGCGCTGTTGTGGCGGACGGCTTGGTCGGTGCTGGGCCCGGAGTGGCAGCTCAACGGCTCGGCCGAGCACCGCTATCGCGGCAATCTCAACATCCGGTGCGAAGGCGTGGATTCGGCACGGCTGATATCCGAGCTGCGCGACATCGCTTTTTCGGCCGGTTCGGCCTGTGCCAGCGGGTCCGGGCGGCCGAGCCATGTGCTGGCGGCGCTGGGCCTCGGCGAGCGCGACGCGCGGTCGAGCATCCGGCTCGGCTTCGGACGCTATACGCGCGAGGAAGAGCTGGTCCGCGCGCTGACCGCGATCGGCGATGCGGCGGCGCGCCAGCGCAGTTTCGCAGCATGACGCTGGTGCGCTTCTGCACGTCGGACGGGCGGGTCGCGCGCGAAGTCGAGGCGGCGCCCGGATCGCGCCTGCTCGACGTGGCGCAAGCGGCCGACCAGCCGCTCGAAGGGACGTGCGAGGGCCAGATGGCCTGTTCGACCTGCCACGTCATCGTCGATCCGGCGGATTTCGCCAAATTGGCCCGCGCCAGCGAGGAGGAAGAGGATATGCTCGACCTGGCCGCCAATGTGACCCGAACATCGCGCCTCGCCTGCCAGATCTGGCTCGATGCCGCGCTCGGCAGCCTCACCGTGCGGATGCCCGGCGCCAGCCACAATATGATGCGGCGGTGAACCGCTTGTCTCCGAAAAGGTTAGCGCCCATATGCGCGCCGGGAGTCGGGCGGACGGCGCTCTCGCCAACCCGGTCAGGTCCGGAAGGAAGCAGCCGTAACGAGTTTAAGCGCCGGGTCGTTCCGGCTCCCACCCTGATCCGCTTGGCCCCTATCCCAATCCGTCCCCGTCTGGCGTGATACACGGCGCTCCATTAGGATGATCCGAATGGCCTCCGAATCCACTCCTGACGCCAATCTCTTCGGCGACGACCTGCCGCCGCAGGCACCGGAGGCCGGACCCTATCGCGTGCTGGCGCGCAAATACCGCTCGCAGAGCTTCGCCGAGCTGATCGGCCAGGATGCGATGGTGCAAACGCTCGCCAATGCTATCAAGCGCGGCCGGCTGGCCCATGCCTTCCTGCTCACCGGCGTGCGCGGCGTCGGCAAGACCTCGACCGCGCGGCTCATCGCCAAGGCGCTGAACTGCGTCGGTCCGGACGGGAAGGGCGGCCCGACCATCGATCCCTGCGGGGTCTGCGAGCCTTGCGTCGCCATCGCCGAAGGGCGGCATATCGACGTCGTCGAGATGGATGCCGCCAGCCATACCGGCGTCGACGATGTCCGCGAGATCATCGAGGCGGTGCGCTACGCCGCCGTATCGGCGCGCTACAAGGTCTATATCGTCGACGAAGTGCATATGCTGTCGAAGAATGCGTTCAATGCGCTTCTCAAGACCCTCGAAGAACCCCCTCCGCATGTTAAGTTTCTGTTCGCCACGACCGAGGTGAACAAGGTGCCGGTGACGGTGCTCTCGCGGTGCCAGCGCTTCGACCTGCGGCGCATTCCCGCCGATCGGCTCGCCGCCCATTTCGCAATGATCGCCGACAAGGAACAGGTCGAGATCGAGCCCGAGGCGCTGGCGCTCATTGCCAGAGCCGCCGAAGGGTCGGCGCGCGATGGGCTCTCGATCCTCGATCAGGCCATTGCGCATGGTGCGGGCAAGGTCGATGCCGGGCAGGTCCGCGCCATGCTGGGGCTTTCCGATCGGGGCGCTATCCGCGCCTTGCTCGGTCTGCTGCTGGCTGGGGATGGGCAAGCCGCGCTGGCCGCGCTCGAGGAGCAATATGCGCTGGGTGTCGAGCCTTCGGCATTGATCAGGGGGCTGCTCGAATGCGTACACGGCATCACGCGCGCCAAGGTCGGCGGGACGATCGATCCGGTCCAATCGGCCGAGGAGCGCGAAGCCTATGCGGACTGGGCGGGCGGGCTCGGCCATGCCGCCATCCATCGGCTGTGGCAGCTGCTGCTCAAGGGCCTGAGCGAGGTCCAGGCCGCGCCGATCCCGCTGGAGGCTGCCGAAATGGCGCTGTTGCGTATCATCCATGCGTCCGAACTGCCCGATCCCGGCCTGCTGATGGGCAAATTGCTGAGTGGTGAGGCGACGCCGGCGCGGTCGGCGGACTCGGCGGCGGCGGCCGGCCAGGGGGAGATGCTCAAGATTCCGTCCAGTTTCGCGGCGCTCGTCGCTATGCTGGAGGCTCATGGCAAGGCGCATCTGGCGCAGCAGCTCCACGATTATGCGGGCGTGCAGCGCTACGACCCGCCCGAGCTGGTTATCCGCCTTTCGAAGGAACTCGGCGCGGGCTTCGCCCGCGATCTCGCAACGACGCTGAAGAGCGTGACCGGCATGGCCTGGCGCGTTTCGGCGTCCGATGGCGAACCGGCCTTGTCGCTGCTGGATCAGGAGAAGGCCGAAGCGGAACGGCTGCGCCAGTCGGTGCTCGAATCGCCGGAGGTCAAGGCGGTGCTCGAAGCGTTCCCGGAGGCCGAGCTGACGAGCTACACATTGGACGAACAACGGAGCGCGTGATGCCGAACATGCCCAATCTCGACGACATTATGAAAATGGCCCAAAATGCCCAGGCCGAGCTCGAAAAGGCGCAAAATGCGCTGGATGCGATCGAAGTGGAGGGCGTGTCGGGCGGCGGCCTGGTCAAGATCCGCGCCAGCGCCAAGGGCCATATCCGCGCGGTGGATATCGACGCGAGCCTGCTCGCGCCCTCGGAAAAGCAGATGGTCGAGGATCTGGTCGCGGCGGCGATCAACGATGCGCGCGGCAAGGCCGATATCGCCGCGCAGCAGGAAATGGGCAAGGTGACCAGCGGCCTGCCGTTGCCGCCGGGAATGAAGCTGCCTTTCTAGGGGGGACCCAGTTCTCGTACAACGTCATGCCCGCAACTGCGGGCATCCAGCTCTCTTTATAAGAGACTGAAAAAGCTGGATTCCCGCTGTCGCGGGAATGATGAGGAATATGCAAACTTCGTACAACCGAGCCACATCCAATCCATCAAATGCCGGGACTAGACCATCTAGGGTCCGGACCCTAGTTACTGAGATTGGTGGATGTCTCGCCCGTTTCGCTCGGGGCGTTCTCAAGTGGCGTCGCGGCGGGCTGCTCGTAATCCTCGCCGGGCAGCGGCTCCGGCGCTGAAGGCGCGGGCGCAGGTCGGGCGGCCGCCTTGCCCGCAGGCTTGGGCGGGCTGGCTGGCTTCGCCGGCGTCGGTTCCTCGATCGGCAGCGGCGCCCGTCCATGCGTGTAGACGCAGGCGTCGAGCGCCTGGCGGGCTACCACCCCCATCCGTGCCGATATGCTGTTGCCGTAGCGGCGTGTGAAACCGTGCGGAGCGACCGCGCCGCGTTTCTTGGGCAGCGGCAGGATCGCGGCGATGCGCGCGGCCTCGGTGCGGCTCAGGCGCGAAGCGTCGTGGCCGAAATAGCGCTGCGCGCCGGCGTTGACGCCATAGGTGCCGATGCCGGTCTCGGCGACGTTGAGGTAGACCTCCATGATCCGCCGCTTGCCCCATAGATTCTCTATGAGGAACGTGAACCAGGCTTCGACGCCTTTGCGGAAATAGCCGCCGCCCTGCCAGAGGAAGGCGTTCTTCGCGGTCTGCTGGCTGATCGTCGAGCCGCCGCGGATCACGCCTCCGCCGCGCGCGTTGCGCCGCATCGCCGCGGCGATCGCATCGGTGTCGAAGCCGCGATGCGTGCAGAATTTGCTGTCTTCGGCGGCGATCGCGGCCCGAACCATGTTACGGTCGATGCTGTCGAGGCTCATCCAGTCGCGGTCGATGTGCCGGCCGCCGATGAAATCGCCGATCTGGGTAAAGGTGACCGGCGGCGGCACGAAGCGGTAGAACAGCACCCAGAGCAGGCTGACCAGGACGAACAGCAGGATCGCCCTTGCAACCCAGCCGAAAATGCGCCGGATCCACCCGCGCGTCCTGCCCCTACGCCCCCGTGCCATGGACACCCACTAACCAAAGTGACGTGCCGACTCCAGCCGCATTGGCTTAGGATCTTGGCTCAGGCGGCGCTCGGCAGCAGGCGGCGCTCGCCGGCCAAATTCATCAGCGCCTTCTGAAGCTTCTCGAACGCGCGCACCTCGATCTGGCGGATGCGCTCGCGGCTGACGTCATAGACCTGGCTCAATTCCTCGAGCGTCTTGGGGTCGTCGGTGAGGCGCCGTTCGGTGAGAATATGCTTCTCGCGGTCGTTGAGGCTTTCCATCGCCTCCATCAAAAGCTCGTGACGCACCTTGCTTTCCTCGGCGTCGGCGACGCGCTCGTCCTGCAGCGGATCGGTATCGACCAGCCAATCCTGCCACTGGCCGTCGCCTTCCTCGCGCAGCGGGACGTTGAGCGAGGTATCGCCGCCCATCGCCATGCGCCGGTTCATCGACACGACATCCTCTTCCGAAACGCCCAGATCGGTCGCGATCTTGGTGACGTCCTCGGGCCTGAGGTCGCCGTCGCCGAACGCCTCGATCTGATTCTTCATGCGTCTCAGATTGAAGAACAATTTCTTCTGGGCAGCGGTCGTGCCCATCTTGACCAGGCTCCACGAACGCAGGATGAATTCCTGGATCGAGGCCCTGATCCACCACATCGCATAGGTCGCGAGCCGGAAGCCGCGGTCGGGCTCGAACTTCTTCACGCCCTGCATCAGGCCGATATTCCCTTCGGAGATCAGCTCGCTGACCGGCAGCCCATAGCCGCGGTAGCCCATCGCTATCTTGGCGACGAGCCGAAGATGGCTGTTGACCAGCTTGGCGGCCGCATCGGTGTCCTGATGCTCCGTCCAGCGCTTGGCCAGCATATATTCCTCCTCGGGGGAGAGGATCGGAAACTTCTTGATCTCGGCGAGGTAGCGGTTGAGGCCCGCCTCACCGCCCGTCGCGGGAATTGTCGGCACGTTGTTGCCGCTTGCCATGTCTCGTTTCTCCCTGGCGCTACCGGCCGCTCGAAGCCGTTTTGCCCGGCTGTTGGTTGCTATACGGTAAGCGCCCTGAACAGTTCCTGCATATCATAAGGAAGGGCGGATTTGAAGGATAAGTTTTCTTTTGATACTGGATGGACGAATCCAAGCTCGGCCGCATGCAGCGCCTGACGCGCAAAACCCAGCCTCTTCAAACAGTCGCGATGTGCCGGCCGGGTTCGCCCGTACACCGGATCGCCGAGCAGAGGATGCCCGATCGACGTCATGTGGACGCGAACCTGATGCGTCCGGCCGGTTTCGAGCCTGCATTCGATCATGGCCGCCTCTCTTAGCGGGGAAATCAGGCGATAATGGGTCACGGCGCGTTTGCCGCGCGTGCCGGCGACAATCGCCATCTTCTGGCGATTGACCGACGAACGGGCAAGTCGAGCATCGATGGTTCCTTCGGCGGGAGCGGGGACGCCCGCGACGATCGCACGATAGGCGCGCAGCACGGCGTGCCGGGCAAATTGCGCCGAAAGTCCCTCGTGGGCCACATCGGTCTTCGCGGCGACCAGCAATCCGGACGTGTCCTTGTCGATGCGGTGGACGATACCGGGCCGGGCCACCCCGCCTATGCCGGACAGACGCCCCGCGCAATGGTGCAGCAGCGCGTTGACCAGGGTACCGTCGGCGTTCCCCGCGGCCGGGTGGACGACCATTCCGGCCGGCTTGTCGATGACGATGAGATGATCGTCTTCATAGACTATCTCGAGTGCAATCGGCTGCGCCTCATTGTGCGCCGGCACGGGATCCGGAATGACCAGTTCATAGGCCCCGCCCGGACGCGCCTTGGAGGCGGGATCGCGTATCGCGGCGCCGGACTCGTCGCGCACGCCGCCGCTGCTGATCAATGCCTTGACGCGCTCGCGCGAAATCGTCGGCAAGGCCGCGGCCAAAGCGCGGTCGAGCCGCCAGCCTGCCGCGTCGGCGGCGATCGTGGCCCGAATGATCGACATTCCCCCGTCCATCCCTGTAGGAATCTGGGCATGAGATGTGAAATTTCAAGGTGCCTGCTGGCGCATCTGGCCGGCCTGGCGGGCGCCGTTCCGGATCAGGAGATATGCGGTCTGCTGCTCGGCGAAGCCGGCCGAATCGTGGCTGCGGTCGCGATGCGCAATGTCGCGGTCGATCCGACATCCCGCTTCGCGTTCGCTGCCGCGGATCACGTCATGACGTCGCGCCAGGCGCGTCAAAGCGGTCTGCGCATCGTCGGCCATTATCATTCGCATCCCGGCGGCAGCGCCTGGCCTTCGCGCGCGGACGCGGACCAGGCCGGGGCGCAGGGCGTCTACTGGCTGATCTTCGGATCGGGGCGCTGGCGCCTTTGGATCAGCCGCCGCGGCGGTCCGGTCCACGGTGCGTATCAGCCGGTCGCCATCGCGCCGGAACACGCGCCGCCTTGCAACCGCGTTGCGCAGGGGCCAATAGGGCGTGGCAGAGTTCCAGGGCAGGGGCCAAGGCCGCATGAAATCTCACGAATTCGCGAGCTTGCTCTGCTCCCGGCTGTGTCACGATCTGCTTAGCCCGGTCGGAGCGCTCAACAACGGCATCGAGCTGCTGGTCGACGAGCACGATCCCGAGATGCGCGCCCGATGTCTCGACCTTTTGGGCGAGAGCGCGCGCGCTTCGGCCAACAAACTGAAATTCTTCCGTCTCGCGTTCGGCGCCGCGGGCGGCTTTGCCGACGATGTCGACACCCGCGAGGCGCGCGTGGCGATCGAGGGGCTGTTCGGCGGCGACGGGCGAATCCAGCTGGGCTGGATGATCGACGAGCCGACGATGAGCAAGTCGGCGCTGAAGATCCTCCTCAACCTGGTGCTGCTCGCCGGCGATGCGCTGGTGCGCGGCGGCAGGCTCGACGTCGGCGCCGAGCGGCACGAGCATGGCCTCGACATCGTCATCCGCGCCGAAGGCCCCAGAATCGTGCTCGATCCTGAATTGAAGCAGGCGGTTCTCGGCCAGACCAGCGACGACATGATCGCGCCGCGCGCCGCATCGGCCTGGCTGGTCCACTGCCTGGTGGTCGAAGGAGGCGGCCAGGTCCAGGTGTCGGACGGCGAAGAAAACGTGCTGCTGTTCGGGGCGTCGCTGCCCGCCTGAGCCGGATTGACGTGAGCCTTCAGGGAGTCGCCTGGCGCCCGGGAACGTCGGGCCTGCGCTTCTCGCCCCAGGTTCCGGCCAGCTTGACGAGCGGCCTCTCCACGAACTGATAGACGGCGAGGCCCGCGATCGTCGCCAGGACGAACAACAGGATCCAGCGCGCGTCGGGCGGCATGTGCAGATGTCTGATCGTCATCGCCACGACGAACAGATGGACGAGATAGATCGAATAGGAAGCGTTGCCTATCCACGCCCCCAGGCGGACGGCCCAATTGCGGCCGGGCTGCCAGGTGAGCAGGAAATTGAGCAGGAGGAAGCTCGGGAACGCATATTGAACGACCCGTTGCAGCGCCGTCTCGCCGCTGATCGCCAGCGCCGGATTGGCCGCGACTCCCGAGCCCAACAATGCCTGTCCGATCAACGCGCCAGCGCCGATTGTGCCGCTTGCTACGATCGTCCAGCGCGGCAATTTCCCGCCCTGCCACAGCAGATAGGCCAGGACCCCCAGTGCGAATTCGTAGAGCAGGGGATGGGTTGCCCAGCGGAGCAGGGGATAGCCGAAGCTGTGGAAGAGGCCGATCGTGCCGAGCAGCGACAAGACGGCGAGCAGGGTGGCCGGGCCCCTGCGTGCGAGCAGGACGGCGGCGGTCAAGAGATAGAGGGTGAACTCGAACGACAATGTCCACAGCACGTCGAGCGTGGGCAGATGGTAGCGCGGCAGGATCGGCGCCAGCACGATGGTCGACCAGATTCCGGCAAGCGCCACGGGCTGGTGAAGCAGGTGCAGCCGCAGGATCCAGAATGCCGAGAAAAGATAGGCGAGCGGCGCGATCCTGAGCACGCGCTGCCGCAGGAACGTGCCGGTGCGTCCCTGGTACCGCGTCATGGTGAGCGCGATGACGAAGCCCGAGATGACGAAGAAGATGTCGACGCCGACGGCGCCGAACTGATGCCAATTGGCGAAATAGGCGATGTGCGAGATGCCGATTCGCGCCTGCTGGGCATACAGCCAATTGTTGATATGAAGCCCGACGACCAGCAAGGCCCCGGCGCCGCGCAACAGCTGTATCGAATCGAGCTTGCTCGAACGCCGGGCTGGTTCGCTCTCCCCCACCTCGACCGGATCGTTCCGAATCGGGCGGGTGTCAACCACCCGACACCGGGTTTGAGCCTTCGAGTGCTAAGGGGTTGTTTACCAACTGACGGCCATAAGCGCCCTGTTTTCCGCTCGCGGACGGGGCTCATGGACGATCTACTCGCCGAATTCATTGCCGAAACCCGTGAGATGCTCGAGGCATTGGGCGGCGAGATCGTCGCGTGGGAGGCGAGTCCGGACGACAAGGCCCGCCTCGACGAGATTTTCCGCTTCGTGCACACCGTGAAGGGCAATTGCGGCTTTTTCGATCTGCCGCGGCTCGAAATGCTGAGCCACGCCGCCGAGGATGTGCTGGCCGATGTCCGTTCCGGCAACCGCGCCGCCGACAATGTGCTGGTCAGCGCGGTGTTGGCGATCATCGATCGCATCGGCGAGCTGGTGCAGGCGCTGGAGACCGGCGAGGCGGTATCGAGCGCCGACGACGATCTGCTGATCGCCGCTCTCGCCCACAAGGCCGAGGCGGCGGAGGTCGCGCACGCGGGAGGCCATGGCGCGATCGAAACGCGCAAGCCGATTCGCAGCATTCGGCTCTCGGTCGATCTGCTCGACCGCATGATGAGCGGCGTGTCCGACATGGTGCTGGCGCGCAACGAGCTTGCGCGACGGCTGCGCGAATCGTCCGGCGATCTCAGCGTCGAAAATGCTTTCGAACGGGTCTCGTCGTGCATCGCCGAGATGCGCGACGCCATCACCCGGACCCGGATGCAGCGCATGGACAGCCTGTTCGTGATGCTGCCGCGCATGGTCCGCGACATATCGTCCGAGCTCGGCAAGAGCGTCGGTCTCGACATCGACGGCGGCGACGTCGAGCTCGATCGCGAGATGATCGAGATGATCCGCGATCCCCTGACGCATATCGTCCGCAACGCGATCGACCATGGCATCGAGCCCGCGGCCGAGCGCGAGAAGGCCGGCAAGCCGGTCGGCGGGACGCTGCGCGTTTCGGCGCGCCAGGCGGGCAACCAGATCTTGATCGAAATCGGCGACGACGGCCGCGGCATCGATGGCGACAATCTCGCCAATAAGGCTGTCGCCGCCGGCTTGCTCACCGCCGACCAGGCGGAGCGCTTGTCGCCGGCGCAAAGGACCGCGCTGATCTTCGAGGCCGGACTTTCCACCGCGAAGCAGGTCACCGCCATCTCCGGCCGCGGCGTCGGCATGGATGTCGTGCGTGCCAATATCGAACGCATCGGCGGCATCGTCGATGTCGAAAGCAAGCTCGGCAGCGGCGTTCGCCTGACCCTGCGCGTACCCCTGACGTTGACGATCATTCCGGCGCTCACGGTCAGCGTCGGCGGACGCAATTATGCCATCCCGCGCTCGGCCACCGAAGAGATCGTGCGGGTCCGCAACAATATGGTGCGGATCGAAAGCCTCGGCGGCTCCAGGGTGGCGGCGCTCCGCGACAAGCGCATACCCTTGGTTTCGCTCGGCGACGTCCTTGGCGTGGCGCATCTGCGGCCGCCCGAGGATCAAAGCATGATCGTATTGAAGCCGGCCGGCGGTGACGATTATGCGCTCGCTGTCGACGCCGTGCACGACCATGAGGAGCTGGTGGTCAAGCCGGCCGCACCGGTGGTGATGGCCGTCGGTCTCTACGCCGGCACCACTTTGGCGGACGACGGCAGTCCGATCCTGCTGCTCGATCCTTCGGGCATCGCGACCTACGCCGGCGTTGTGCTCGACCAGAATGAGAGAGAGAGGCTTTCGGCCAAGCCTGCCCCTGTCGAGGACCCTGGCGAACAGGAACCGGTTCTGCTGTTCAAGACATTGGCCGGGGAAAAACGCGCCGTGCGCCTGTCGATTGTCGAGCGCATCGAGGAAGTCGCGCTGGACTCGGTCAAATATAGCGCCGGCCGGCTCCGCATCGCATTGGGCGACAAGATTCTTTCGCTCGCCGGCTGCGAGGATCTGCCGCCAGACGGTCCGCTTCGTATTCTTCGTCTTTCTGACGGAAGCAGCGAGCTTGCCTATGGCTTTGCCGAGGTGATCGATCTCGTCATGCTTTCCGGCGTGACTACCCCGGCCGCGAATCCGGGCGAGATCGGCGGTGTGACGCTGATCGGCGGCGAGCAGATCGAGGTGATCGATTCCTTCTGGCTGTTCGGGGAACAAGCCGAGGAGATGGCCGGGGGCGGGGCGCTCGTCTGCGCCCTGCCGTCCGCCGATTCCTGGATGCAGAACATCCTGCGGCCGTTGATCGAGGCGGCGGGCTACCAAGTGGTCGCCGCAAACGGCGTTGCGGCGGAAACGGCCGATCTGGTCATCGCTTCGGCGGAAGCCGATCCCGAAATGCCGGTGTCCGGCCAAATGCTCAAGATACGTTCGATGCCCGAGCGCAGCGGCGAGGACGACGACAGCATCTACCGTTACGACCGGGCCGCCTTGCTGACGGCGCTTCGTGTCCACGCGAGCCGAAGGAAGGCATGATCCGATGACCGATTTGCTGCTCATCGTGACACTCGCCGGGGAGCGCATCGCCATTCCGGCCGCCGACGTCGAATCGGTGGTCGAGCTCGATGCGCTGATCCCGGTGCCGCGTGCGGCGCCCCATGTCGCCGGTCTCGCCGCGCTGCGCAGCCGCGTGCTCACGGTCATCGATTGCTTCGCCTCGCTCGGCATCGATTCGCCCGCCGACCGCGGGCTGAGGAAGGCGATCATCGTGGAAGCCGACGGCCATCCCTATGCCTTGCTGGTCGACAGCGTCGAGGATGTGATCGAGGTCGAGGCAGAAGTCCGCCCGGTGCGTACGTCGCTGAAGGATGGATGGAGCCGCGTCGCGCAAGGTATGATCGAGATCGGGGGGCATCTGCTGCTGCTGGTCGACACCCAGGCCCTGCTTGCCGGCCCGGCCGCGCAGGCGGCGTGACGGGGTACACCGTCCCGCCTCTTAATCTTGTCCTTACCAATTGGGGCTACGACCCATCTGTGCGTCGAACGGAGCAAGAAAAGAATGAAATGCTGTCTTGTCGTTGATGATTCGAAGGTGATCCGCAAAGTTGCGCGCCACATCCTCGAAACACTGAACTTCTCCGTCGACGAAGCCGAGGACGGGCGTCAGGCGCTGACTCGATGCGAGCAGCAGATGCCCGACGTGGTGCTCCTCGATTGGAACATGCCGGTGATGAGCGGGATGGAGTTCCTTCGCACGCTGCGTCAGCAGGACTTCGCCACCCAACCGAAGGTCGTCTTCTGTACCACCGAGAATGACGCCGCGCATATCCGGGCCGCCATCGATGCCGGTGCGGACGAATATGTGATGAAGCCCTTCGATCGCGAGACCCTGGAAAGCAAGCTGCAAATCGTCGGGGTCGCGTGACCCCCCGTTCAGCGACGGCGCCGCTAAGGTTCGCCGATCGCGCGGGCCGGCCGCCTCTCGACCGGTCGCCGCTGCGGCTGATGATCGTCGACGATTCCGCGGTGGCGCGTGCGGTGCTCTCGCGCATGATCTGCAGTTACGACGAATTCGAAGTCGTTGCGCTGGCTGCCAATGCCGCCGAAGCGCTCGAAGGACTCGCCACCCACAAGGTCGACATCATCCTGCTCGACGTCGAGATGCCCGGAACCACCGGCATCCAGGCGCTTCCGCAAATCCTGGAAGCAGGCGATGGCGCGCAGGTGCTGATCGTCTCCTCCAATTGCGAGGATGGCGCCGAAGCCGCGGTGACCGCGCTCGCGCTCGGCGCTGCGGACACGCTTCCCAAGCCCGGAACCGGCAATTTCATGGGCCGCTTCGCCGAAGTGCTCGCCGAGCGTTTGCGCAGGATCGGCCGCGCCAAGCGCGAGCACGACCAGGAAGGCGCGGCAGGGGGTGTCGAAGCGGCGATGACCGTGCCCCTTCGCCCCATGCCGGAACAGGTGCCCGAATGCATCGCGCTGGGTGCCTCGACCGGCGGCCTCCACGCGCTCAACGATTTTTTCGCGGCCCTGCCGGCCTCGGTGCAGACACCGATCCTGATCACCCAGCATCTGCCGCCGGTTTTCATGCCTTATTTCGCGCGGCAGATCGAAGCCGCGTCGGGTCGGCCGACACGGGTCGCGCTTCAGGGGCAGCGGCTGAAGAACGGCGAGGTGTTGATCGCTCCCGGCGACGCGCATCTCGGTCTGCGTCGTCGCGGCAGTCAGATGGCCGTCGAGCTGGTCACCACGCCGGCGAGCTGCGGCTGCATGCCGGCCGTCGATACGATGCTGTCCGCGCTCGCCGATTGCTATGGTCCGAACGGCCTGGCCGTGGTGTTCAGCGGCATGGGGCGCGACGGACTGGTCGGCAGCGCGGCTTTGGCGGAACGGGGCGGCGGAATCCTGGTTCAGAACAAGCATACATGCGCGGTCTGGGGGATGCCGGGCGTGGTCGCGATGGCCGGCTTTGCGTCGGCCATCCTGTCCCCGGACCAAATTGCCCGCTGCGTGGCTGCAAGCGTCGAAGGTGCGCCTTGGAAGTAAGCGACTCTTCAAGCCGCATCCTGGCCGCGTTGCTCGAAGCGCGAACCGGGCAGCAACTGGCGATGAGTCGGCGCTGGCGGATTGAGACGGCGCTCAAGGTGGTGATGCAGGAACATCGCATCGCCACGCTCGACGAGCTGATCGCAAACCTCGTCACCGGCCGCGAACCTTCGCTTGCCGCCGAGGTGGTCGATGCGCTTCTCAACAACGAAACCTTCTTCTTTCGCGATCGCGCGCCGTTCGACTTGCTCCTCAACCGCGCGCTGCGCCGGTTCGAACGCACGCGCGCGCGGGAAAAGAAGCTGGCGATCTGGTGCGCCGGCTGCGCGACGGGGCAGGAGGTCTACTCGATCGCGATGAGCATCGCCGAAGAGCGTTCGCGCTGGCAGGGTTGGTCGATCGACATATTGGGCACCGACATTTCCCATGGCGCGATCGCGCGCGCGAGCGAGGGACTCTATTCGCAATTCGAGGTGCAAAGGGGCCTTTCCGTGCTGCAGATGATGCGCTGGTTCAACAAGGAATCGGCATCGCAATGGCGCATCGCGGATAGTCTGAAGGATGCCGTCCGCTTCGAGGTGCACAGCCTGCGCGACGCGGTGCCGAGCCCGGGCACCTTCGACGTGATATTGTGCCGCAACGTCCTGCTCTATTTTGCGCCGGAGGCGCGCAAGCTCGCATTCGAACGGCTTGCCGCCGCGAGCGCTCCCGATGCCTGCCTTATGCTGGGCGCAGCGGAAACGGTTATCGGACATACCCACGACTTTGTGCCGGACAAGGAGCTTCGCGGTCTCTACGTCCGCGTCCCGCCGGCGACCGAGCTGCCGCTATCGGAAGCCGCGCCCCGCGCGGCTGCGGGCTGAACCGACAGGCTTGACGCGCACCGTCTTTTGCTCCGCAATCGGCCGATGATCGACTGCATCGAGCGCCCGTCTCCCAATTTCGATACCCGCGCGCTGCCGGTCTCGATGCTGGTGCTTCATTACACCGGCATGAAGGATGCCGAATCGGCGATCGAGCGGCTGCTCGATCCCGATGCCAAAGTCTCCGCACATTATGTGGTGGACGAAGATGGCCGCGTCCTTCGTCTGGTCGACGAGGTCCATCGCGCCTGGCACGCCGGCCGGTCCTATTGGCGCGGAATCTCGGACGTGAATTCGGCCAGCGTCGGCATCGAGATCGTCAACCCCGGCCATGAATTCGGCTATCGGCCGTTCCCCGAGGCGCAGATGACGGCGCTGGTGCCCCTGGTGGCCGATATCGTCCGCCGCCACGGTGTCGCGCCAACCGACGTCGTCGGCCATTCGGACGTCGCGCCGGCGCGCAAGCAGGATCCGGGCGAGCTGTTCGACTGGTCCCGGCTCGCCGACCTGCGGCTCGCCTTGCCGCGGCCGGTCAAGAATCTGGTCGATCCGCACTGGACCGACAGCGGTTTCCTGCTGGCGCTCGAGCGCTTCGGCTATGACGTGCGTGACGGCAGCGCCGCCGTGACGGCCTTTCAGCGCCGCTTCCGCCCCGAGCTGCTCGATGGCGTGATCGATGGAGAATGCCGGGCGATCTTGCTCAGTCTGCTGTTGGACCGCGAGCGGCGGATTGCGGGCAAGGAGGCGAGGCCCTAGATAAGCCTTGCCAGAGGGTCGGGCGGCCGCTGCCTTGCTTCAAGCGGGGGAGAGGAAAGTCCGGGCTCCATGGAACTACGGTGCCGGGTAACGCCCGGCGGGGGCGACCCCAGGGAAAGTGCAACAGAAAGCAGGTCGCGCCGGGCTTCGGCCCAAAGTCTTCGGAGGCGTGACAGTGAAAGGGTGCGGTAAGAGCGCACCGGGCTTCCGGCAACGGCGGCCGCGCGGTAAACCCCACCGGGAGCAAGACCGAATAGGGGCGGCACATGGGCCTGGTTCCGGCTCGTCGCCCGGGTTGGTTGCTTGAGGGGCGGAGCAATCCGTCTCCTAGAGGAATGGTCGCACAGGCGATGACGCGGCAACGCGGCTCGCCGGACAGAACCCGGCTTACAGACCCTCTGGCGCTGGTCTGTTTCGCTGGCGCTCGCGCGGGGCGGTGCTAGACGTTGATTTGCCGGATGATGGATGGAAAAGATGGTTCGCCCGACGCGTTCGAATGATTGGGGATTTCCGCGCTGGCGAGGCTATGGGTCCCATCGCGAGGCCGCCCAGGTCCGCCTGTGCGATCGCCATGGCTGTGAAAAGCCGGGGCGCCATCCCGCGCCCAAATCGCCCAACCACCCCGACCGCTGGTATTTCTGCGAAGACCATGCCGCCGAATACAACCGCCGCTGGAACTATTTCGAAGGCCTCAGCGCCGAAGATGCCGCGGCACGCGAGGCCGACGAGAAGCGCGACGCCAATGGCTATAGGCAGGCCACGCATTACGCGTGGGGCGGACCGGGCGACGGCACGCGGAGCCGCGACGAAATGCGGGCGCTCGACGCGCTCGGGCTGGAAAGCGATGCGGATTTCAAGGCGATCCGCTCGGCCTATCGCCGTCTTGCCAAGGCCAGCCATCCCGACTCCGCTCCGGGCGATGCCGAGGCGGCGACCCGCTTTCAGGCGGTGCAGGCTGCGTATGAGATATTGCGCAAGGCCGAAGAGGGCAGGAGCGGGCCCAGGAAATAACCGGCGCGCGGCCGCACGTTCCGTCAGGCGCAATCCTTGAGCCGCTCGGCCGTCTGGCGGATCAGCGCGATCATGTTCGGGATGCCCTGGGTCCGGTTCGAGCTCAGCTGATTGCGAAGATCGAAGGGCGCAAGCGCCGCTTCGATATCGGTCGCGATGATCTCCTCGGCGGTGCGGTCCTGGACCGCCGCGAGCACCAGCGCGACGATCCCCTTGGTGATGGCCGCATTGCTGTCGGCGAGAAAATGGAGCCGCCGGTTCGGGCCGGCAACCGGATAGACCCAGACCGAAGCCGAGCAGCCGCGGACCAGGGTCGCGTCGGACTTGAGCGCGTCCGGCATGGGCTCCAGCGCGCGGCCGAGATCGATCAGCAGCCGGTAGCGGTCGTCGGCATCGAGCAGCGCGTAATCGTCATAGATCGTGTCGATGGCGGTCATGGGGCGGGCGGTTAGCATGACGGAGGGGGCGTCACCAGCCGACGCGTGATCTCATTTGTCCCGCAGCCGCTCGATTTCCTGCTCCAGCCGATTGCCGCTGTCGGTTGCGATCCGCTCCAGCACCGCCACGCGTTCCTTGAGGGCGCGTATTTCGGCCTGGAGCGCCTTCTTGGCCGGATCCTGTGCCCGGAGGTCTGGCGGCTCTTCTCCCGATCGGCGACGCGCCTTCACGAGATTGACGATCAGGACGATGCCGATGATCAATACCAGGATTTCGAAAGGATTCATCGCGTTCCTCTTCGCCGGATGCGGTCAATTCAACGGGCGGTCGCGCAGCTTGTCGATCTCGTCGCTGACTTCGAAGCCCTTGTCGGTGATGATTCGCTCCAGCACCCGTACCCGTTGCTCGAGTCTTTCGGTTTGCGCGGAATAGCGCGCAGCCTTGTCGGCCGCTTCATGCGTTGCCGCATCCAGCTGGCGGTCCTTCAGCGCCAGCCAATGTTTCAGCACACCGGCGAAAATGGCTGCGATCGGAATGAGCACCCAGATCCATGATGCGACCATATTCCGTTCCTCTGTCGGGTGACCTGCGACTCAGCGAAGCTCTTCGATCTCGCGCGCCAGCCTCGCATTCGAATTGGTGACATAGGCTTCCATGTCGGCGAGGCGCCGATCGATCTCGCGAAACCGCGAGCGCACGGTGCGGATGGTGCGGCGCGGGGAGGTACGAACCTCCTGCCAGAATTTCGCCTTCTCCGGTGCTTCCTGGGTCAATTCGCTGGGCTTGTCGGGGGTGATGTGGGCCGTGACCCAATAAGCGAGCAGCGTCCACGGAAAGCCGCCCATGAAGGTGAGCAGCACGAGCCCGATCCGCACCAGCGTCACGTCGACGCCGGTGTAATCGGCGATGCCGGCGCAGACGCCGGACCATTTCCTGTTCCGGCGGTCGAGATAGAATTTGGTGTGACGCGGCGCGCTCATCGTCCGACCCTCCGCGCGGAGACCTCGTCGTCGATCCCTATGCTCGCGGGATCGCAGGCGAGCACGCGCCAATTGGGGTTCTCGGCCGACATGATCCTTTCCAGCGTGCACATGCGTTCGTCGAGCCGGCGCGCCAGCTCGTGCATCTCGTCGAGCAGATTCTCGTCTTCCTTGGTGAGCGACGCCTGGGTTTTCCAGCGGGTGACATAGTGGAAGATCAGCCACGGGAGGCCGATGAACAGCATCGCGCAGATGACGACAGGGATCAGAAATGCTTCCATGACCTCAATCCTTCTCGCCGGAGCGGTCTAAGCGTTTGGCCTTCAACGCCTCCAGCTCGGCTTCGACCTTCTCGGCGTTCCTCAATTCGGCGATCTCCTCCTCGAGGCTTTTCGGCGCGGCGCCGAGCGCCAATGCATCGGCGTGACCCTCGACGAGGTCGGCATGGCGTTCGAGCAGATCGAAGCGCGAGAAGGCCTCGTCGACCTTGGGTCCCGAATGCATTTCGCGCAGCCGGGCGCGATTCTGCGCGCTCTCGATCCGATTGTGGAGCGCATTTTGGCGCGTGCGCGCCTCGCGCAGCTTGTTCTGCAGCTTGGCGATGTCGGCTTCGGATGCGCGCAAGGCGTCGTCGAGCACGGCGACCTCGGCGCCGAGGCCATCGGCAAGATCGACCGCTTTCTGCCGTTCGGCCAGAGCCGCCTTGGCCAAATCCTCGCGGTCCTTGGACAGCGCCAGCTCGGCCTTTTCGAGCCAGCTCTCCTGCAATCGTTCGAGCTTGGCGATCTGGCGGCGCATCTCCTTCTGATCGGCGATCGTTCGGGCCGCCGAGGCGCGAACCTCGACGAGCGTATCTTCCATTTCCATGATGATCATCCGGATCATCTTGGCCGGATCCTCGGCCTTGTCCAAAAGCTCGGTGACATTGGCCGCGATAATGTCGCGCGTCCGCGAAAAGATACCCATCACGCTTTCCTCGCTGCAGCGCGTTCGGAAGTGGCCGAATGTGCGGCAATCGTCGGTGGGGCGGGCATGCCAAGCCCGCTCTGATGATAGGTCCGGTCCAGCATTTCCGATCTCCAGCGCTTCCCGTCGCTTTATGTCGCGACGATTCCGCAGGTATCAAGAGCCGTGCCAAGCGGAAGAAGTGGCGCGAATCCGCCGTTTGGTCGATGGATGATGCGCTTTCCGCGGATTTTTATTTGCCAAATAATGGGAGATCGTCCCAAGTGATGGGATGGATCGCAACACCCAGCTCGTCGGCCAATCCTCCTCGTTTTTGGATGCCATCGAACGCGCCAGCAGGGCGGCGCCGCTCGACCGGCCCGTTCTGGTCGCCGGCGAGCGCGGCACCGGCAAGGAGCTGGTCGCCGAGCGCCTGCACCATCTGTCGTCGCGCTGGGATGGCCCGCTGGTCGTCATGAATTGCGCCGCCTTGCCCGAGACGCTGATCGAGGCGGAACTGTTCGGCCATGAGGCCGGCGCCTTCACCGGGGCGATCAAGGCGCGCGCAGGCCGCTTCGAGCAAGCCGACGGCGGCACCTTGTTCCTCGACGAGCTGGCGACCCTCTCCTCGGCGGCGCAGGACCGGCTGCTGCGTGCGGTCGAATATGGCGAGGTGACCCGCATCGGCGCCTCGAAGCCGGTCACCGTGGACGTCCGCATCGTCGCCGCGACGAACGAGGATTTGCCGCGGCTGGTGGCCGAAGGCCGCTTTCGCGCCGATCTGCTCGATCGGCTGTCGTTCGAGGTCGTGACGCTGCCGCCGCTGCGTCATCGTATCAGCGACATCATGGTGCTCGCCGATCATTTCGGCCGCCGCATGGCGATGGAGCTCGAATGGCCGGATTGGCCAGGTTTCGGCGCCGCCGCCACGGAACGGCTGCATTCCTACGAATGGCCCGGCAATGTCCGTGAGCTGCGCAACGTGATCGAGCGGGCGGTCTATCGCTGGGAGGATGGCGCGCGGCCGATCGAGCTGATCCAGTTCGATCCGTTCGAATCGCCCTGGCGGCCGGCGGCGTCGGCGCGGACGGCCGAGGCGGCGTCGAACGTCGCGCCGCCGCTTGCGTCTGCAGCGTCTTCGGCCTTCGATCCGCAAGGCTGCGCCGACCTGAGGCTGGCGGTTGCCGAATATGAGAAGGCCATTTTGGCGGCAGCGCTGGAGCGCTGCCGCTGGAACCAGCGTGCCGCCGCGGCCGCGCTGCAGCTCAGCTACGACCAGCTCCGCCACGCGATGAAGCGGCACAGGCTCGGCTGACGCCGAAATTCATCGGACCGTCGCAATCGCCGGCTCCAAGGGCGCGCTGATGCATTTCAACCGCAAGCCAACCTCATCTTGGAGACCTCAGCGATGCCATTCTCACTTCCCGATCTTCCTTATGCCAAGGACGCATTGGCGCCGTACATGTCCGCGGAGACGCTCGACTATCATCATGGCAAGCATCACCGGGCTTATGTGGATACCGCCAACAAGCTGATTGCCGAACGGGATCTCCAGGGCGGCTCGCTGCTGGAAACCATCCGGATGGCCAAGGACAAAGGCGATGCCAAGCTGTTCAACCAGACCGCGCAGATCTGGAACCACAGCTTCTTCTGGCAATGCCTGGCGGCCGCCAATGGCCAGAAGCCCGCCGGCCAGCTCGCCGAGATGATCGATCAGTCGTTCGGCTCGCTCGATGCGTTCCTCGCCAGGCTCAAGGCCGAAGCGGTCGATCATTTCGCCAGCGGCTATGCGTGGCTGGTGCTGGAAGGCGACGCGCTCGAGATCATCTCGCTGCACGACGCGGACACGCCGGTCGCGCACGATCGCCTGAGGCCGCTGCTGGCGCTCGATCTGTGGGAGCATGCTTATTATGTCGACTATCGCAACGGGCGCGCCGAGTTCGTCGACCGCGTGCTTCACAACATCGTGAACTGGGAGTTCGTCGCCACGAACCTCGACGGGCGCGGTGCGAGCCGCGCCGATCAGCGCGCCGACCAGGACGGCGGGCGATCAGTTCTTCAGCCGGTAGCCGGTTCTGAAGATCCAGGCGATGACTCCAAGGCAGACAAACAGGAAGCCGAGAGTCATGCCTAGGCTCCACGCGACGTTGACGTCGGAAAGGCCGTAGAAGCTCCAGCGAAATCCGCTGATCAGATAGACCACCGGATTGAACAGCGACACCGTGCGCCACGGCTGCGGCAGCATGTCGATCGAGTAGAAGGCGCCGCCGAGAAAGGTCAGCGGCGTCACGACCAGCATCGGCATGATCTGCATCTGCTCGAAGCCGTTGGCCCAAACCCCGATGATGAATCCGAACAGGCAGAAAGTGGTCGCGGTCAGGAACAGGAACAGGATCATTGGCACCGGATGCAGGATGTGGAGCGGTACGAACAATGAAGCGGTGGCGAGGATGACCAGCGCGATCGCGATCGATTTGGTGGCGGCCGCGCCGACATAGGCGAGCACCGCCTCTAACGACGAGATCGGCGCGGAGAGAAGCTCGTAGATGGTGCCGGTGAACTTGGGGAAATAGATGCCGAAGGAGGCGTTGAAGATGCTCTGGGTGAGCAGCGAGAGCATGATCAATCCGGGCACGATGAACGCGCCGTAGGCGACCCCGCCGACCTGCGACATGCGCGATCCGATCGCGCCTCCGAAGACGACGAAATAGAGCGAGGTGGTGATCACCGGCGTGACCAGGCTTTGCCACAGGGTCCGCAGCGAGCGTTCCATCTCGAAGCGGTACAATGCCCAGACGCCATGGCGGTTGAAGGCAAGCCTCATTGCGCGGATTTCCTTGGCTCGTGGACCAGGTTGACGAATATTTCCTCGAGCGAGCTTTGCTTGGTGTTGAGATCCTTGAAGCCGATGCCCAGATCGCTCATCCGCCGCAGCAGGGCGGGCACGCCGGTCCGCTCGGCGTTGACGTCGAACACATAGACCAGCTCATGGCCCTGGTGCTGAAGCGCCAGATTCCACTCGGAAAGTTCGCGTGGTACCGTTTCGAGCGGCTCGCTGAGGTTGAGCGTCAGCTGCTTCTTGCCGAGTTTCTTCACCAACGTCGTCTTGTCCTCGACGAGGATCAGTTCGCCCTTGCTGATGACGCCGACGCGATCGGCCATCTCTTCGGCTTCCTCGATATAATGGGTGGTGAGGATGATCGTGACGCCGCGCTCGCGAAGGCCGCGGACCAGAGTCCACATGTCGCGGCGAAGCTCGACATCGACCCCCGCGGTGGGCTCGTCGAGGAACAATATATCGGGCTCGTGGCTCAGCGCCTTGGCGATCATCACCCGGCGTTTCATGCCGCCGGAGAGCTCGACGATGCGCGACTTGCGCCGATCCCACAACGACAGGTCGCGAAGAATCTGCTCGATCAGCGCGGGATTGGGAGGCTTGCCGTACAGGCCGCGGCTGAAGCGCATCTGCGCCTCGACCGATTCAAAGCTCGATACGGTGAGTTCCTGCGGCACCAGCCCGATCCGCGCGCGCACCGCCCGATAATCCGCGACGATATCGAGGCCGCCCACCGTGACGCTGCCGCTCGAGGCCGTGACGATGCCGCAGACGATGTTGATCAGCGTCGTTTTGCCGGCGCCGTTGGGGCCCAGCAGCGCGAAAATCTCCCCCTCGTTGATCGCTAGGTCGACGTTGCGCAGCGCTTCGCGGTCCGACTTGTAGCGCTTGGCGAGGCCGGCAATGGAAAGAATGGGCTGCATGATCGTCCAATTCACTCGGTCGGGGGGAAAGCCGGTTGCTCCTCGGCCGCCTCCGCCTGAAGCCCGTGGCGCATCAGCATCGGTATGTTGGCGAGCGCGAACAGGATCGTCGCGGGCAGCGCGCCCCATAATTTGAATCCGACCCAGAAATCGGTCGTCGTATTGCGCCATACCGTCTCGTTGACCACCGCCATGGCGAGAAAGAAGAGCGCCCAATTGCGGCTGAGCAGCTTCCAGCCGCGCTCCGACAGGCCCGGATAAGCGGTGCCGAGCACCATCTTCAGGAGATTGCGGCCGGTGTACAGGCCGAAGAAGAGGAGGGCGGCGATGCTGGCATAGTAAATGGTCGGCTTGATCTTGATGAAGGTCTCGTTGTGCAGCCAGATGGTGATGCTGCCAAGCACGAGCACCATTCCTCCCGAGAACCAGAGCATCGCCGAGATGTGCCGATATTTGATCTGGGAGATCAGCATCGCCGCCAGCATCGCCATCATGAAGGCGCCGGTCGCGTAGAAGATGCGGAACATCGACGGCACCGGCGCGAAGCCGTTGACCAGGAAGAAGATCAGGATCGGGCCGACGTCGATCGCCAGCTTGGCGGCCATCCCCGGCCCATTGTCCGGCTCTCGCTTCTCGTTCATCGCCCGTCCCCCGCCGCGCCGGCAATCGCCCGCGCGGTCTCGCGGGCATCGAACGGGCGAAGGTCGTCGATGCGCTCGCCCACGCCGATCGCGTGGATCGGAAGTCCGAACTGCTCCGCCGCGGCGACCAGCACGCCGCCGCGCGCGGTGCCGTCCAGCTTGGTCATGACAAGGCCCGTCACGCCCGACACCTCCTTGAACACTTCGATCTGGGACAGCGCATTCTGGCCGGTCGTCGCGTCGAGCACCAGCACGACGTCGTGCGGCGCCTCGGGATTGAGCCGGCCGAGCACGCGCCGGATCTTGGCAAGTTCGTCCATCAACCCCTTCTTGTTCTGCAGCCGGCCGGCGGTGTCGACGATCAGCACGTCGATACCCTCGGCCGTGGCCTTCTTGACGCCGTCGAACACGACCGCCGAGGGATCGCCGCCTTCCGGGCCGGCGATGACCGGCACGCCGATCCGCTCCGCCCAGAGCTTCAATTGCTCGATCGCAGCGGCCCTGAACGTGTCGCCGGCCGCCAGCAGCACGCCATAATCCTGTTCGAGGAACAGATGGGCGAGCTTGGCGATGGTGGTCGTCTTGCCCGAACCGTTGACCCCGACGACGAGGATCACCTGCGGCCGCGGAAAGGCGTCGATCTCGAGTGGGACGGCGACCGGGCCGAGGATCTTGGCGAGCTCGTCGGCGACGATGTCGAGCACCGCGGCCTCGCTGAGGCCGCGCTCGAAGCGCTCCGCGGCGAGGCGCGTGCGCACCTTCGCGGCGGTCGAAGGCCCCAGGTCGGATGCGATCAGCGCCTCCTCGATCCCGTCGAGCGTTTCGGCATCGAGCGCGGAGCGCGTGAACAGCCCGGAGAGGTTTTCGCCCAGCCGGTCCGAAGTCTTCTTGAAGCCGCCGCGAAGCCGCTCGACCCAGCTTGCTTCGCTCAACCTGCTTCTCCGATCGCCGTGCCGCCCTCGATCGATCGGATCGTCACATCCACGATCGTGCCCGGTGCGGGCGCATTGTCGACCCGCGCCGGCGCGAAACTGGCCGCATGTCCGAAGCCGTCGTCACGCTCGACCAGCACCGACTGGCGGGTCCCGATCAGTGCTTTCAGCCACCGCATGCGCCGGGCGTCGCTCGCGGCGCGAAGCCGGCGCGCGCGTTCCTTGACGATCGCCGGCGGAACCTGGGGCATGCGCGCTGCGGGCGTCCCCACACGCGAAGAATATGGAAAAATATGGGCAAAGATGATGTCGCATTCGTCGATCAGCGCCAGGCTGTTGGCGGCCATGGCTTCGTCCTCGGTGGGGAAGCCTGCGATCAGATCGGCGCCGATCGCGATCTCCGGGCGGCGCGCCTTCAGCCATTCGACGGTCGCGAT
>DATFHP010000012.1:0-19356 GCA_035248285.1 Allosphingosinicella sp.
CCCTTTTCGGGGGTGCCGGGATAGCCGTTGGCGGCCATCACCACCGTCACCGCCACGTCGGGCGCGAAGGCCGGCGGCGGCGCCTCCGCGAGCCTTCCTTGCGCGGTCGCGAGCATCAGCGCCAGCAGATCGGATTCGAGCCGCGGCATCAGCACCTGGCATTCGGGATCGCCGAAACGCGCATTATATTCGATCAGCGAGGGGCCTTCACTCGTCAGCATCAGCCCGGCATAGAGCACGCCCGAATAAGGCGTGCCGGCTTCGGCCATGGCACGCACCGTCGGCCGCACGATCCGCTCCATCACCTGCGCTTCGAGCGCGGGGGTGAGGATCGAGGCCGGGCTGTAGGCCCCCATGCCGCCGGTGTTGGGGCCGGTGTCGCCGTCGCCGACCCTTTTGTGATCCTGCGCCGATCCGAACGGGACCACGGTCTCGCCGTCGGCAAGCGCGAAGAAGCTGACCTCCTCGCCGGTCAGATATTGCTCGACGACCACCTCCGCCCCGGCGTCGCCGAACGCGCCTTCGAACATCGTCTCGACCGCCTGCGCGGCCTCATCCGCGCTTTCGGCGATGATCACGCCTTTGCCGGCGGCAAGGCCGTCGGCCTTGATCACCACCGGAAGTCCGAAGCGCTGCAGCGCCGCCATCGCCGCGCTCTTGCTGGAGGCGCGGACATAGCCCGCGGTCGGGATACCGGCGCGCGCGCACAGATCCTTGGTGAAGCCTTTCGATCCTTCGATCCGGGCGGCGGCGCGATCGGGCCCGAACACGGCGAAACCGGCGCCGCGCAGACTGTCGCCGAGCCCGTCGACCAGCGGACCCTCCGGGCCGATCACCACAAGGCCGACATCATGGCCGCGGCAGAAGCCCGTCACCGCTCCATGGTCGGCCGGATCGAGCGCGACGATCTCGGCATGTTCGGCGATCCCCGGATTTCCCGGCGCCGCGAACAGCCTGTCCAGCATCGGCGATTGCGCCAGCTTCCACGCGAGCGCATGCTCGCGGCCGCCAGAGCCGATCAACAGGACATTCATGAGCGATCTTCCTCCGCCAGACCAGGGGCTGTTAGCAAGCGAGGCAGCGGGCGACAACGCGGCGGCGATGAGCGTGTCGGAGCTGTCGGCGGCGCTGAAGCGCAGCGTCGAGGATGCCTTCGGCCACGTCCGCGTCCGCGGCGAGATTTCGGGATGGAAGCGCGCCGCCTCGGGCCATTGCTATCTCTGCCTCAAGGACGAGAATGCGGTGCTCGACGGCGTCATCTGGAAGGCAGTCGCCGGCGCGCTGCGCTTCCGCCCCGAAGACGGGATCGAGGTGGTCGCAAGCGGACGCCTGACCACTTATCCCGGCCGGTCGCGCTACCAGATCGTGATCGACCGGCTCGAGCTGGCCGGGCAGGGCGCGCTGATGGCGCTGCTCGACAAGCGGCGCCGCGCGCTGGCCGCCGAGGGATTGTTCGATGCCGCGCGCAAGCAGCCGCTGCCGTTCCTGCCGCGCGTGATCGGGGTCGTGACGTCGCCGACCGGCGCGGTGATTCGCGATATCGTCCACCGGCTCGAGGACCGCTGCCCGACGCATGTGCTGGTCTGGCCGGTGCCGGTGCAAGGCGAAACCGCGGCGCCGCAGATCGCCGCCGCGATACGCGGCTTCGACGCGCTTGCCGCAGGCGGCGACGTGCCGCGACCCGACCTCGTGATCGTCGCGCGCGGCGGCGGCTCGATCGAGGATTTGTGGGCGTTCAACGAGGAAGAGGTGGTGCGTGCGGTCGCGGCCTGCTCGATCCCGATCATTTCGGCCGTCGGGCACGAGACGGACACCAGCCTGTGCGACTTTGCCGCCGACGTGCGCGCTCCGACGCCGACCGCGGCCGCCGAGATCGCAGTGCCGGTCCGCGGCGAATTGCTCGCCCAGCTCGTCGAGCTTGGAGCGCGGGCGGCGCGTTGCGCGCAGCGCGGGCGCGACCGGGCGGGCGAGCAGCTCGAGCAGATTCTGCGCCGGCTGCCGACCCCCGAAGCCTTGCTGCTTGCCCAGCGTCAACGCCTCGACGATCTTGCCGAGCGGCTGCCGCGCGGGCTGCGCGCCTGCCTCAGCCATGCGCGTGCCGAACTCGGCCAGGCGAGCGGGGCGCTGCGCCCGTCGCTGCTTGCCCGTTCGGCCGGCCGGGCGCGCGAGCGGCTCGCCGCCGTGCGGCTCGACAAGGCGCTGGTCGAGCGGCGCATCGCCGAGGGGCACCGGAGCGTCGAAGCCTTGTGGCGGATCGCGGCCCAGGCCCATCCCAACCGGCCGCTCGAAAAGGGCTATGTCCGGGTCGAGGACAGGCAGGGCCGCGTGCTGGCCGCCGCCGCCGCGGCGCGCGCCGCAGCCCACCTCACCCTGATATTCGGCGACGGCAGGGTCGAGGCCGAGGTGCGCAAGGGGGTTGAGCGAACGAGAGGCGCGACCTATTCAGCACCCGGCGAGCAGCCTAAGCTGCTGTGATGCGAGTAAAGCCATGTTGATGTCCAACAGCCGCGGTCCGGCGCGGCTCCATTATCTTCCCGGCACCTTTCGCGTTCTCAGCTCCGGCGATCATGTCGTCTGCGCCGTCACCGGGCGAACCATCCCGCTCGATGCGCTGCGCTATTGGAGCGTCGAGCGGCAGGAGCCCTATGTGTCGGCCGAAGCTTCGCTGGAGGCGGAACGGAAGCGGTGATCGGTCGGGCGCTGCGGATCGCCTGGCCGGCGCTTGCGCTCGCCCTGGCCCCCGCCGGCGCTTCCACCCTGCCGGCACCGGCGCAAGAAGCCGCGGTCGGCCGCATCGTCTTTTCAGGACAGCTGGTGCAGGGCGGCCTGGTCCATGGTTTTGCTCCCGTGGGCACGTCCGGCCTCATGCTCGACGGCAAGCCCATTCCCCTCGGCGCGAACGGCCATTTCATCATCGGCTTCGATCGCGACCAGCCGGCAAGCGCGATGCTGACCGTCGAACGCGGCGCTGCGCTGCCGATCCGGCAGCCGCTGGTCATCGCGCAGCGTGCCTGGAAGATCGAGAATATCGATGTCGCGCGCCGGCCGGACGGGCCGACCGCGGAATATCAGCGCCTGCGCGACACCGAGCTCGCGCGGATCGCGGCCGCGCGCGCCGTCAGCTCGGACACCGCCGGCTGGACGCAACCGTTCGTCCTGCCGGCCCATGGCCGGATCAGCGGCGTCTTCGGATCGCAGCGCATCTATCGCGGCGAGCCCGCCGCCTTCCACAGCGGCCTCGATATCGCCGGCGGCGCCGGCGCGGCGGTGGTCGCACCTGCCGACGGGGTGGTCGTGCTGGCCGGCCCGCCGATGTTCAGCCTCGAAGGCAATCTGGTGATCATCGATCACGGCATGGGCCTCAACAGCGCCTTCCTGCATCTTTCGAGCTATCGCGTGCATCAGGGCCAGGCGGTGAAGCAGGGCGAGATCATCGGCGCCATCGGCGCCACCGGCCGCGCGACCGGCCCGCACCTCCATTGGAGCGTCAAATGGCGCGACGCACGGATCGATCCGCAGCTGCTGGTGGGGACGAAAACGCCTTGATCAGGCCATTATTCCGCTTCTCTATTTGCCGAAGAGGCTTCCCAGGCGCGCCTTCACCCCGGCATAGAAAAAGCGGCCTTCGGGGCCGACCGGATAGGAACCTTCCGCAACCGAGATATCGCCGATGGGTGCCGTGCGGATCGTGCTTGGCTTCTGATCGGTGAAGTTATTGATGCCGCCATAAAAGGTAAAATCGTCGTTGATCCTATATTCGATCTGTATGTCATGCTCCCATCGTTCCTTGATGAAAAAGAACTTTGGATCGGACAAGTCCGGATTTGCTTTCAGCTCTCTCTTGGAAAAGCGCCGAGTCTTATCTTGCCAGGCCACGCCATAGTTTATGGACAAGGGGCCTTTGACCCAAGTTAGATCAAATTTTGCTAGATACTTGGGGATGTATGCATTTCCTGCGTCTTTTTCAGGTTCGGCCCCCGGCGAACTCACGAACGTGAACGTCTTTAGATAACCGCCGACCAGGCGAAAATTTAAGGTGCCCAGTTCTTCTGACGGAGTTACTCGATAACTCAGCGTAAAATCGAGGCCCTTGGTATAAAAGACCGCTACATTTTGCGGAGTGAGAGTAAAGCCGTTCGGAAAGCCGGTTACGGGATCGCGCTCCGTAAGCGGGCAGAATACGTTGTCGAGCGTCGGCTGATCCACGCACAAATTGAAAGCTTGCGTCGCGGTAAAGGTGTTGATGGTGTGATTCAGCTTGATGTCATACCAGTCCGCGGTGATCGCGAGCCCTGGAACGAAAGTCGGCCGCAATACGACTCCGGCCGTCCATGTTCTTCCACTTTCTTCCTTCAATCCCGGGTTTCCGCCGGAGCGGCCAAGCCGACTGGTGCTCGCTTCGGCATCGGTCGACGGACTGAAATTCGCAATCTGTTCGGGGGTTAGCCCAAGCCCGGCGAGCAACGCTTGGCAATTTGCCTCGCGAGAGGATGTCCCCGAAGTACGATTCGATATGTCGCAAGGGTCGGTGATGAATTCGAACCCGCCCGACAGCGGCGCAAACAACTCGGTAATGTTGGGCGCCCGTACCGCCTTGGAATAAGTGCCTCGAAAAGTAACGTCTCGGATGGGCGCGTAGACGCCATCCACTTTGTATGTCAGCGTGCTTCCTATGGTCGAATAATCGGAGTAGCGGATCGCTCCCCCGAACGAAAGCGTGTCCGCCAATGGAACATCCTTCAATATCGGGAAGTTCAATTCGCCGTAGGCCTCTTTCACGTCGAATTTGCCATTCTGCAGTTCGACCTCTGAACTGTCGAGGAGCAGGCCCTCCTTGACCACATCCGACGGGTCGGCGGTGCTTTTTTCTTTGCGATATTCGGCGCCCAACGCGAAACCGATGGGACCGCCGGGCAACCGGACGAACGTCCCGAAGTCGCCTGAGATATAGCCGGAAAGCACCTGCTGGCTGATCCTGTCCCGTTCGGTATGATCGACGAGAACAAAATCCAGGCCCGCTTGGTTCGCGCTCCCCAGGATGTTCAGGGGCTTGCACTGCCCGGGGCTGAAGGTGATGGGTGGACCGCCGTAATTGTTGGGATCTATCGTGTCTTCGCCGGGCAGATTGATGCGGCAGGTGACGTTTCCATCAGGACCGACGACGGCATCAAGCGCCGCGAAATATCTGTCCGCCAACCGATCGTTCGTACTCAAGCTGTTCGCCTTGGTGCGACCGTAGGTGTAAGAGGCCTCGTAGCGAAGATGGTCGTTCAGGTCGCCCTTCAGACCGATAACGCCCCGGACCGTCTCGCGTTTGGAGAGCGTTCCCCGGATGCCGAAATCCAGATTGTCGCGCGAAACAAGCGCACCGCCGGCACCCAGGTCGCCAAATCGCTGTGCGAGATAGGCATTGTCCGGCGCCAGGAACGTGAAGAAATCGAAGGTCGGTTGGTAAAGGGTGAACGCTGTCGTCTTGACGTATTTCCCCTCCGCGAAGAGCTTGACCGCGTCGCTGAACTCGTAGCTGAAAAGCGCATTGACATTGTGCCGTTGAAGCGAGGGAAGCAAGTCGCCGAAATAGCCTGCCGTGGGTGTCCCGGATCCGCCGATCGTTCGTCCGCCCGACGAGGGCAATATTGTGCCGCGGTCGTAAACGAGTCCGTTGCCGGTGAAATCGGGCACGCCGTCGAGCGCTCCGGGCACGAAATTTCCTTCCTCGTCGAAACTGCCCAGATCGACGGCGCCGTCCGGCGAACTGTCCGACCAGCGAACGTCGTTGAAAAGCACCCGGTCGGGAACGTTGGGGTCGTCGGGCCGATCGGTGGGGGGCGCTTGCCGCAGAAGCTCGAAACGCTTGAGCGGATTGCCGGTGTAGGACCGCCGGGTGCTCTTCAGCCGGTCTGCCTTGCTATATTCGTAGGCGAGAGTGATGTTGCCGCGCCCATCCGAAAAATTCTGTCCGGCGACGATGCTTCCGAGCCGATTGCCGGCATCGCCGCGGCTCGAGATTCCCGTCTGGCCGCGGATGCTGATGCCTTCGAAGTCGCGGCGGAGAATGAAATTCACCACGCCGGACACGCCGTCCGCGCCGTAGATGGCCGAACTGCCGCCGGTCAGCACGTCGACCCGTTCGATTAGATCCACTGGGATGGTGTTGACGTCCACGGCAGCTGTGCCGGGATAGGCGGCGACATGCCGTCGGCCGTCGACGAGCACCAGCGTCCGCTGGTATCCAAGGTTGCGCAAGCTGAGAAGGTTCAAGCCGGCGGCGGGGGCGAGGTCGATTCCGTTCGAGCCCGACGTGAGGCTGCTGTTGTACGATCCCACCAGAGCCGGCACGTCGGTCAGGAAATCGGTAAGATTGATTTCGCCGGATTTTTCAATGTCCTGCGCGGTGAACGACTGTATCGGGTTGGGAAAGGACAGTTCGGGTCGCGAAATGCGCGACCCGGTGACGATGATCTCATCCTTCGAGGCCGAATCCCCTTCGGCGGCGATGCCGGATGGTTCTCGAGTTGCATCCTGAGCGCGAGCGGCAGCGTCGGCCGGTTGCGGGCCGCCTTGCGCGAGAGCCATCTCCGGGGCGGCAACGCTCAATGCAAGAAGAGAAACGGCGCTGGTAAGGCGGTTCGAAAGGATGGATTGGGACATGGGATCTCTTCCCCCTGAAGAGTGGATGCGTTCAATTCTGAACGACCCGGTCGCAAAACCGAACCATTCAGAAATGCACGGGATTACAAACTGTCCAGGTGTAGCATTAATATCACATTCATATTCATGATCGGGCGGGTGCCGTTTTTCGCTAGGGCGCTTCATTGCCTCAACGTCGGTTAATATTCCGTCGACCTTGCTTGGATGTCGTTTGAAGGTTCCACAGCGGAAAGGCCCCCGGGCGTTCGCCGCACGCGCGGCTGATCTTCGCGCGGAAAGCCAATCAGGCTTTGGGCAATTCGTACGGAAGACATGTGCAATGCGGTGCGAGAGGCAACAATTGAACGCCGGCGGATCTTTTGTTACGGAAACGTAATCATAGAATAGACGAGGTCCACCTCGATATTTGGCAGAGCGAAAGTCCAGCGATAGGCGATAAGGGCATTACGGTGCATTATCACGATGAAACGCCCAACCCACAAATAAGTCCAATTATAGGATGCGGACCTCCGTTACAATGCGGTAACACGCTAAAACGTATTGTTGCAGATTTGCTACACCATTCACGATTCGCGCAGTGCTCCTGAACATTCTTGCTTTACTTGCCGTTTATTCTCGGATGATCAGGCCCGTCATGCTTGTGGCGTATCATGCGCATCACCGCTGGCCTCACATCGTTGAGCTGACGAGCCCCCGGCTCCTCGCTCGCGACAGAATGGAGGACATCCATCATGACCCATATCAACATATCGATACGTGGTGCGCTGCACGGCAGCACCGCTTTGTCGGCGCTCGCCCTGTTCGGCGCCGCAACCATCGCCGTTCCGACGGCTGCCTTTGCCCAGGAAACGCCCGCCCCGGCGGATAGTGCCGCAGCCGGCACCGAAAGCGAGATAATCGTCACCGGTTCGCGCATTCAACGACCCGATCTCGTCGCTTCGAGCCCCGTGGCCGTCGTCACCGCAGAGGATATCAAGCAGACGAACGCCGTCACGGTGGAGCAGATTCTGGCCGTCAATCCGCAGTTCGCGTCAGGATTCGGCCAAAGCTCCAACAATCCGGGCGACGGTTCGGCCACGTTGAACCTGCGGGGCCTCGACGAACAGCGCACGCTGGTGCTGATCGACGGCAAGCGCGCGCCTTCCTACGACACGCAAGGCGCGGTCGACGTAAACTCTATTCCCGCCGCGCTGATCAAGCGGATCGACGTGCTGACGGGCGGCGCCTCGGCGGTCTATGGGTCGGACGCCATCGCCGGCGTCGTCAATTTCATCCTGGACGATCGGTTCCAGGGGATCACCGCGGACGGAAGCTCGCAGATCACCAGCCGCGGCGACGGCGCGATTCAGAATCTGAGCCTAACGGGCGGCATCAAGCTGGGCGATCGCGGCAATCTGGTCGTTTCCGGCGGCTGGTCTAAGCGCAACGGCGTCTTTTTCGGCGCCCGCCATTGCTGCGATGTCACGCTCGACAGCTACGATCTGGTCAGCTCGGGGGGCTCGAGCAACACGGTCCCGACAGCCTTCGATATTCCGGGCGCCGGACAATTTCAGGTACGGCCCGGAGGGGCGCTGTCGGACGATGTTCAGCTCTATAATTTCAATCCCGTCAATTACGCGCAATCGCCGTTCGAGCGTTGGAACGTCATGGGGCTTGCCCGCTATGAGCTGAGCGACGGAATCGAATTCTACGGCCGGGCAAATTATTCGGACGTCAAGGTCGCGCTGCAGCTCGCCCCGACGGCCACCGCCGGCTTTCTCTTCAATCTCGATCCGGCCAATCCCTTCCTTTCACCGGCCGAGCGATCGGCTTTCTTCGATACGGGCCTGAACCCGGATCTCATCATCAACGACGGGTCGGGCGTTGCTGACGATCCTACCGCGCGGGCGGGAACGTCGGTGATCGGAATCCGCCGCCGCATGGTCGAGACGGGTGGCCGGCTGGAGAATTTCCATACCAGGAACATGCAGTTCGTCGGCGGTTTCCGCGGCGACATCGGCTCCTCGCTCCATTGGGATGTGTTCGGCCAATGGGGGCAATCGAAGAAGAATTCGGTTCTCCGCAACGATCTCTCCTACACGGCGTTGCAGCAGGCGCTCGATGTCGTCGCAGGACCCGGCGGACAGCCGGCGTGCTTCAATCCGGCAAACGGCTGCGTGCCGCTGAACGTATTCGATGTCGATTCGATCGCTCCGGCCGCGCTCGCCTTCGTTTTGCGCAATGCGCATGAGAAAACCAGGATCACCCAGTTCATCGTCGGGGCCAATCTGGCCGGCGATCTCGGCTTCCTTCGGCTTCCCTGGGCCAACAGCCCGGCGGCCTTTTCGGTCGGCGCGGAATATCGCCGCGAGAAGGGCACGACGGCGGTCGATCCGCTCTATGCCTCCGGCGACCTGATCTATTATGGTCAGGGCCAGAACATCTCCGGCAAATATGACGTCAAGGAAATCTATGGCGAGCTGAAGATCCCGATCGTCGAGGATCGTGCGTTCTTCTACAAATTGGGCCTGGAAGCCGGCGTCCGCTATTCCGACTATTCGACGGTCGGAAGCGTGTGGACCTACAAGGCCGGCGGCGATTGGGCGCCCGTCCGGGGCTTCCGCTTTCGGGGCATCTATCAGCGGGCAGTGCGCGCGCCCAATATCTACGAGCTTTACTCCCCGGTCGTGGCCGGAACGGGCGGCCTCGGCGTAGATCCCTGCGCGGGCCCGGGCGTCAGCGCCCAGATTGCCGCCGTCTGCATCGCGCAAGGGGCCCCTCCCGGCTCGATCGGGAACATTTCGCCGCCGATCTCGGGCCAGATCAACATCTTCACCGGCGGCAACCCCAATCTGGGAGAAGAGACCTCGGACACCTGGACCGTGGGTGCCGTCATTTCACCGGCGCGGCTGCCGGGCTTCAGCGCCTCGATCGACTATTTCAACATCAAGATCAAAGGTGCGATCAGCGACACGCCGCCGTTCATCACGATGGCACAATGTTTCGACAATCCGAACCCGGCCAGTCCCGTCTGCCTGAGCATCGTCCGCAATCCGGCGACCGGCTCGCTCAGCGGCCCCACCTTCGTCGGCGTTCCGTCCACATTGGGGAACGTCGGTGCGATCAGCACGAATGGAATCGACATCGTCACAAGCTATCGGGGAGGCGACCGCGAAGCATTCCATTATGCCGTCTCCTTCGCGGGGACGTGGACGCACAGCTACAAATTCCAGGCGGATCCGACATCCGCGGCCGAGCAATGCGCTGGAACCTTCGGCCCCATTTGCGATTACGAGCCCATCCCCAAATGGAAGCATGTCGCCGAGCTGACGCTCGGCTGGAAGGGCGCGAGCTTCCTCACGCGCTGGCGCCATATCGGCAAGGTCAAGGCCGACGCCTCGCTTTCCGGGCCTGACGGCATCGTGCTTCAGACCATCAAATCATTCAATTATTTTGACGAGACCGTGAGCTTCGACATCGGCGAGCGCTTCAATTTCCGCGTCGGCGTGATGAACGTCTTCGACAAGGGCCCACCGATCGTGGGCGACACGACCGGCGCAACGGCGGCGGCCGGCGGCACGTTCCCGAACACCTATGACGTGCTCGGCCGCGCCTTCTTCGCCGGAGCGACGGTCCACTTCTAAATCGAGGCCATGGCCTGTATGCCATGGCCTCATGCGCGTGAGGTTGCTGCTCCATCGGTTCTTGTGGGAAGAATCCGAAGTCGAGTTGCTGCCGACCAGCCCGCAACTCTTACGCGCGGCAAGCTTCATCGACGGACGAAGCGATTTCTCCTGCGGCACGCCGGAGAAGATGAAGCTTCGGGCCTTTCTCCGTTCCGAAGCCGATCCCGGCCCGCCCGACCGAATGATTTTTCACAGCGCCTTTTGCGGGTCTTCGCTGCTCGCCCGCCTGCTCGATGTGCCTGGCGCCTCGCTGGTCCTGCGCGAACCCAACTGCCTTGCCGATCTGGCCAATCGACAGGCCGCCGCCGACCGGCAGGGGAAGAGGATCGAAGGGTTCGAGGAGGTCGTGGCGGCGACGTGCCGCCATCTGTCGCGGAGCTGGGCGGCCGGCGAGGCCGTTGTCGTCAAGCCGTCCAACTGGGTGAACAATCTGCTGCCGGCGCTGCAGGGGCCGCGGCTTCGCCCGCTGTTTCTGACCGCCTCGCGGCGCCGTTTTCTGACGGCGGTCTTTCGAGGAGGAAGCGAGCGCCTCGCCTTCACGGCACGGGCGGCGGTTCATCTGTCGAGCGCAGACGAGGAGGCGGCGAAACTGGTGGCGAAGGCTATCACCGCCGATACCGATCAGCTTCGCCAGCTTGCCAGGCTCGCGGTCGCAACGCACGAAATCCAGCTCCGCCAATTTCATGCGGCGGCTGACCTGGGTCATTGGGGCGCTGCACATTGGCTGGATGGCGAAGAGCTGCTCGACGACACGGGCGCGGCGGTCGGAAAAGCCGCGACGGCCCTCCAACTGGCGCTGTCCGCCGAAGCGATCGACATCAATATTGAACGTTGGGCGTCTTCGAACGCGAAGAGTCCCGAGCTTGGCTTTTCAGCCGAAGAGGAAGCGAAGGCCAATGCCGCGGTCGAAGCCCGGCATGGCGATTGCATCGCCCACGCCCTCGATTGGGCGTCCGGCGAAATCGGTCATTGATCGGGACGCTTGGTTCGCAGCCACCCGGTGATGGAGATTCGCGCCGACGCCGCATAAGGCGCCACGAAGCTGACGCTATGGGGCTGACCGACGGCGAACAGATCCAGCGCGTTGAAGGTCGGCGCATGCGCGTCAGCCACGCCCCCGTCTGCGCCGTTGAAAAGCAACAGGCCGCCCCACTCCGGCCGCCATTGCGGCGTGAGGCCAAGCACGAAAGCATGACTGCGATCCTTGCCGCCGACCGAATCGTCATGGCGCGTCAGGAAATCGCCCCGCCGGTACCGCGTCGCTTGGGCATCGGCGAAGCAGATGTCGTCGTTGCCCGTGACCTGGCGAAAAAACTCCAGCGTCGGCGGCGACGCCATGAACTGCGCGAACCGCGCCAGCGGCGTCGCCAGATCCTGCCGCTGCGCCGGGCTGTCGGGCACCCTTATCGTATCGTAGCGAAACCTGAACGCATGGCCGGCTTCGCGGTAGATCGCTTCCTCGAGGGTATGACGGGCCTGGGCCGCCATCGTCTCCATCGCGTCGGCCGATGCCTCGAAGACATTCTCCTCACCCTTGATGACATGCCGCCAATCCGTCGCGCCTTCGAGATGTGACCGAAGCAATTCAGCCGAGCGCGGGACGAGAAAGGGCTGAATGCGCAGACGCTTTCGCTCCCCGAAGGCCTGCGCCAAGGCCTTCGGGTCAAGCCCGGAATCGATCTCGACGGGGGACGACATAGATCGGATCCTTTGCCATGGCGAAGCTTGACCCGTCCATGCCGCCGATCATGTGACGTTCAGCATCAACGCTCCCTCGCCTTCGTCCACGCTTACCGTCGATCCATCGGGCACGTCGCCTTTGAGGATCGCCTCGGCGAGCGGATCCTGCAGATATTTCTGCACCGCGCGCTTCAGCGGCCGGGCGCCGTAGACCGGATCGTAACCGACCCGGCCGAGCCAGGCGCGCGCGCCGTCGGTGAGCGCGAGGCTGATCTTCCGGTCGGCCAGCAGCTGCTGGACGCGGCCGACCTGGATGTCGACGATCGGCCCCATATGCTCCTGGCTCAAGCGGTGGAACAATATGATCTCGTCGAGCCGGTTGAGGAACTCGGGCCGGAAATGGCCGCGCACGATCTCCATCACCTGCGGCTCGACATCCTCGACCTTCTGGCCGTCGGCGAGGTTGGACAGGAACTGGCTGCCCAGGTTCGAGGTCAGGATGATGATGGTGTTGGCGAAATCGACGACATGGCCCTGGCCATCGGTCAGGCGCCCGTCGTCGAGCACCTGCAACAGCACGTTGAACACGTCGCTGTGCGCCTTCTCGACCTCATCGAACAGCACCACCTGATAGGGCCGGCGCCGCACCGCCTCGGTCAGCGAGCCGCCTTCCTCATAGCCGACATAGCCCGGAGGGGCGCCGATCAGCCGCGCGACGCTGTGCTTCTCCATATATTCGGACATGTCGATCCGGATCATCGCGTGCGGATCGTCGAACAGGAATTCGGCCAGGCTCTTGGTCAGCTCGGTCTTGCCGACGCCGGTCGGACCCAGGAACAGGAACGAGCCCATCGGCCGGTTGGGATCCTGCAGCCCCGCGCGCGAGCGGCGGATCGCGCGCGACACCGCTTCGACCGCCTGCGCCTGGCCGATGACGCGGCGGCCGAGCTCCTGCTCCATTTGCAGCAGCTTCTCGCGTTCGCCCTCGAGCATCTTGTCGACGGGAATGCCGGTCCAGCGGGACACCACAGAGGCGATATCCTCGGACGTGACCTCCTCGCGCAGCATCGCGCTGCCGCTCGCCGCCTCGGCTTCGGACAATTGCTTTTCGAGTTGCGGCACGAGCCCGTAGGCAAGCTCGCCGGCCTTGGCCAGATCGCCCGAGCGTTGCGCCTGCTCGAGCTCGAGCCGCGCCTGATCGAGCTGCTCCTTCAGCTTGCTCTCGGCCTGGATCTTGTCCTTCTCGCCCTGCCAGCGCTGGGTCAGCTCGGCCGATTGCTGTTCGAGATTGGCGAGCTCCTCCTCGAGCGCCTTGAGCCGCTCCTTGGAGGCCTTGTCGCTCTCCTTCTTCAGCGCCTCGCGCTCGATCTTCAGCTGGATGATGCGCCGGTCGAGGGTCTCGATCTCCTCGGGCTTGGATTCCACCTCCATGCGCAGCCGGGAGGCGGCCTCGTCCATCAGGTCGATCGCCTTGTCGGGCAGGAAGCGGTCGGTGATGTAGCGGTTGGAGAGCGTGGCCGCGGAGACCAGCGAGGCGTCGGTGATCCTGACGCCATGGTGCAGCTCATATTTCTCCTTGAGCCCGCGCAGGATCGAGATCGTGTCCTCGACCGTCGGCTCGCCGACGAACACCGGCTGGAAGCGCCGCTGCAGCGCCGCGTCCTTTTCGACATATTTGCGATATTCGTCGAGCGTGGTGGCGCCGATGCAATGCAGCTCGCCGCGGGCGAGCGCGGGCTTCAGCAGATTGCCCGCGTCCATCGCGCCCTCGCTCTTGCCGGCGCCGATCAGCGTGTGCATCTCGTCGATGAACAGGACGATGTCGCCTTCGGCCTGGCGCACCTCGTCGAGCACGCCTTTCAACCGCTCTTCGAACTCGCCGCGATATTTCGCGCCGGCGATCAATGCGCCCATGTCGAGCGCGAGGAGACGCCGGTCCTTGAGGCTGTCGGGCACGTCGCCGTTGGCGATGCGCAGCGCCAGCCCCTCGACGATCGCGGTCTTGCCGACCCCCGGGTCGCCGATCAGCACCGGGTTGTTCTTGGTACGCCGGGCAAGGATCTGGACGGTGCGCCGGATCTCCTCGTCGCGGCCGATGACCGGATCGAGCTTGCCGTCGCGCGCGGCATCGGTGAGGTCGCGGGCGAATTTCTTGAGCGCATCGTAGCGATCCTCGGCCGAAGCGGTATCGGCCGAGCGGCCACCGCGCAGCGCGTTGATCGCGGCGTTGAGCGTCTCGGCCTTGACGCCCGCGTCGGCCAGCGCCTTGCCGGCGGCGCTGGTCTTGGCGAGCGCCAGGGCGACCAGCATCCGTTCGACCGTCACGTAGGAATCGCCGGCCTTCTGCGCGATCTGCTCGGCCTGGTCGAGCACGCGCAGCAGGTCCGCATCGAGCCCCGGCGCTGCGTTGGCGCCGCTGCCCGACACCGCCGGGATCTTCGCCAGCGCCTCGTCGACCTCGCGGACGGCCGCCTCGACGCTTCCGCCGGCGCGGGCGATCAAGCCCGCCGCCATCCCCTGCTCGTCCTCGAGCAAGGCCTTGAGCAAATGCTCCGGCGCGATCCGCTGGTGGTTGATCCGGATCGCGACGGTCTGCGCCGCTTGCAGGAAGCCCTTGGCACGATCGGTGAATTTTTCCAGATTCATATATTACCCTGTTCGACTCTTGGTTCGTTCCTCACTCGCCGGGATGTAGTGTTGCCTTTTCGCAACACAAGAACCCGCCCCGTTTCGGCGCCGTGGGAGATTTGGCGCATTGCCAGCGTAAGCCGGCTCGCTATGGTCCCCGCCATCCGGATTTTCCCTTACGAGAAACGCGATGCGCCCTTTTTTCGTTGCCTTGATCTCAGCGCTTGTTCTTACCGGCGGCGCGGCCAACGCAGGCCGGCCGGCAGCGGAGGCCGCGCATGCTCCACCGCCACCGGCACAGGCCGCCCCCCTGTCGCAGCTCGTCAGCGCGGTCGACATTCCCTATCAGGCCTTCACCCTGGCCAACGGCCTGCGCGTGATCGTGCACGAAGATCATAAGGCGCCGATCGTCGCAGTATCGGTGTGGTATCATATCGGGTCCAAGGACGAGCCGCCCGGCAAGACCGGCTTCGCGCATCTGTTCGAGCATCTGATGTTCTACGGCTCGGAAAATGCGCCCGACAATTTCATGGGCCGGCTCGAGGAGATCGGCGCCACCGACTGGAACGGGACCACCTGGTTCGACCGCACCAATTATTTCGAGACGGTGCCGGTGGGCGCGCTCGATCGCGCCCTGTTCCTCGAATCCGACCGCATGGGCCATCTGCTCGGCGCAATGACCCAGGCGCGGCTCGATGCGCAGCGCGCCGTCGTCCAGAACGAGAAAAGGATGGACGACAACGAGCCCGGCGGTCTCACCGAATATGCCGAACTCGCCGCCCTGTTCCCCAATGATCATCCCTATGGTCATTCGACGATCGGTTCGATGACCGACCTCAACGCGGCCAGCCTCGAGGACGTCAAGAACTGGTTCCGCAGCCATTACGGCCCCAACAATGCGGTGCTGGTGCTGGCCGGCGACATCGACCTCGCCGCCGCGCGCGCCAAGGTCGAACGCTGGTTCGGCGGGATTCCGCGCGGACCCGATACGCCGCGGCCCGAGGTGCCGGTGCCGTCGCTTGCCGCGGATGTCGACAAGGTGATGCACGACCGTGTCGCCACCGTGTCGCTGAAGCGCGAATGGATCGTGCCCGGAGTCAACGATGCCTCGACCGATCAGCTCGCGCTGGCGACCTCGATCCTTGGCGGGCTCGGCAGCTCGCGCCTCGACAATGTCCTGGTCCGCGGCGACAAGACGGCGGTCAAGGTCTCGGCCGAAGTCCAGGCATTCGAGAAGGTTTCGTTCCTCACCGTCGAGGCCGACGTGAAGCCGGGCGTCGATCCCGCGATCGTATCGCGGCGGCTCGACGAGGTGATCGCCGATTTCCTCAAGACCGGCCCCAGCGCGGACGAGGTGCAGCGCGCCGCCACGTCGATGCTGGCCGGCAGGATCGGCGGCCTCGAGAATGTCGGCGGCTTCGGCGGCAAGGCGGTGACGCTGGCCGAAGGCGCGGTCTATTCCGACGATCCCGCCAAATATAAGAAGGATCTGGCCGAGATAGCGGCGGCAACGCCGGAATCGGTCGCTGCCGCGGCGCGACGGTGGATGGGCCGTCCCGTCTTCCGCCTGACCGTCGCGCCCGGCGAGCGCAGCCCGGAGGATCTGGCGATCGCCGGCAGCGTCGTTTCCCGCCCGCGCTACTTCCGCGCGCTCGCCGACGGTGGCGCTCCGGCGCCGGCGACGCCCGGCATCAGGATGGATCCGCCGATGTTCAAGGCGGCCGCGAAAGGCGGCGCGGCGCCGGCTCCCAAGATCGCCCAGCCGCCGGTCGAGCCGGTCAAGACGCTCGATTTTCCGAAGATAGAGCGCGCCAGCCTGGCCAATGGAATCAAGGTCGTCTTCGCGCGCCGCGCCACCGTGCCGGTGGTACGCGTCTCCATGCTGTTCGACGCCGGCAATGCCGCGGACGACAAGTCCAAGCTGGGCATCCAGGCGCTGATGCTTTCGTTGCTCGACGAGGGGACGACGAGCCGCACCGCGGTCCAGATCGCGCAGGAGCAGGAAAGGCTCGGCGCATCGATCGGCAGCAATGCCGGCATGGACAATACCAGCATCGGCCTGTTCGCGCTGAAGCCCAATCTCGCGCCTTCGCTCGATCTGATGGCCGATATCGTGCGCAACCCGGCCTTCAACCCGGACGATATCGAGCGCCAGCGCGCCGTGCTGCTTGCCCGCATCGCCACCGAAAAGACGCAGCCGCAAGGCATTGCGCTGCGCGTGCTGCCGCCTTTGATCTACGGGGCGAAGCATCCCTATGGCGTGCCCTTTACCGGATCTGGCGACGAGGCCGGGGTCAAGGCGGTGACGCGCGATGATCTCACCGCCTTCCATCACCGCTGGATCCGCCCCGACAATGCCACCATCTTCGTGGTCGGCGACACCGATCTGGCCGAGGTGATGCCGATGCTCGAGAGCCGCTTCGGCAATTGGCAGCCGCCCTCCGAGGCCAGGGGCGTCAAGGTCTTCGCCGCGCCGGCCGGCGACAAGCGATCGCGGATCATCCTGATCGACAAGCCGCAAAGCCCGCAATCGCTGATTCTCGCCGGCGAGACGCTGCCGCTGAAGGGCAGTGACGATCCTTTATTGCTCAACACCGCCAACGAGGTGCTCGGCGGAAGCACCACGTCGCGGCTGGTCGCCGACCTTCGCGAGGCCAAGGGCTGGGCCTATTTTGCCGGAACGCAGGTCATCGCGCCGCGCGAGACGATGCCGTTCCTCGTCTTCGCGCCGGTGCAGACCGACAAGACCGGCGAATCGATCGCGGCCGCGCTTGCCGACATGAACCAGTTCCTCACCACCAAGGGGGTTACCCCTGCCGAGCTTGCCCAGACCATCAGCAGCCAGGTGCTGTCGCTGCCCGGCGATTTCGAAGGCGGCGACGATGTGATGGGGGCGCTGATCAAGATCGAGACGTTGCATCGACCCGACGATTATTACGTCCAGCTCCCGAACCGCTATCGCGCGATGACCGCGGCGGACCTCGACAAGGCGGCGCGCGCCGCGATCGATCCGCGCAACCTGCTCTGGGTCGTGGTCGGCGACGCGGCCAAGGTCCGCCCCCAGCTCGACAAGCTGGGCATGCCGGTCGAGTTGATGCCGCTGGAGTAGGAACGGCAGGCACCTGATCGGTGCCATCGCCAGTTCAAATGTCTATTTATTTGTCAATATCTTTATCAATGTCTCTGTCTATGATAATGCCTATAGTGAAGGAGTTGGCGCGGCTGAGAGACATTTGAAAGTTCGGTCATGAGCAACGCTATTGCTAGAAAGCTGGACTCAATCCAGCAGAAGAGCGCCATGCGCTCCATTGATGTCGCCAACCTCCTTGGCGCCCGCCCCGAGACTGTATCTCGCTGGAATCAGGGTCGAGCTTTCCCACGCCCGGATGCGCAGAAGCTGTTGCTTGATCTAGAGTATATCGCTGACCAGCTATCGGATTTTTATGAACCCGCGGATGTGCGGCTTTGGTTGTTTTCACGGCAGAAGCTCCTGAACGGAAAGATGCCCGCCGCTCTGATTCAGCAAGGACGGGTTGACGACGTGATTGCCGTGATTGATCAACTCCGTGACGGCGTCTTCATATAGCGACGGCGATCCCAGTTGATCCACGATCCGGTTCTGATCGACCGCCTCGGCCAGCTACCCACAGAGGTGTTTTCCGGTGAGGTGTTTCGGGCAACTCGTCAGAGCCTCGACCCTTCGGCATTTTCCACGCGAGGTGGCCGATGGGCCCAAAGCGGCGGTGTGTCTGTGCTTTATACCAGCTTGGTGCGAGAGGGCGCGCTAGCGGAGATTTCATACCATTGGCGGCAATTGACCCCTCTGCCGACGAAGCCGGTGATGCTGCATCGCTTGAACGTAAGCACTCGAAAGACCATGCGGTTGGTCAGGGCGACCCTTTCATCCCTGGAAGTGGACGTAAGCCGCTTCTCAGAACTCGGCTATGCCCGAACGCAAGAAATCGGAGCGGCAGTCGCATTCCTCGAATGCGATGGTCTCATTGTCCCTTCTGCTCGATGGGATTGCGACAACCTCGTGCTGTATGGGGACCGATTGCCGCTCGATTGCGATTTGGAGGTTGTTGAAAGCGAGTCTGTAGATTGGTTGTCATGGAGCGAGGCAAATCTACCGAATTAGACCTCGGGGGTTTTTGGCTCTGTCAGCAGTTCCAGCCGCGTGACGTGGCCCATCTTGCGGCCGTGATTGGCTTCGCGCTTGCCGTAGAGGTGCAGATGCGCGGCCGGGTCGCGCAGGATCTCTTCCCAATCGCCCGCTTCGTTCCCGATCAGATTGCGCATCGTGACGCGCGGCGCGGTGCGGTCGGTCGCGCCGAGCGGCAGGCCGCAGATCGCGCGAACATGGTTTTCGAACTGCGAGGTCACGGCACCTTCGATCGTCCAGTGGCCGCTGTTGTGGACGCGCGGCGCCATCTCGTTGAACAACGGGCCGTCCGGCGCGGCAAAGAATTCGAGCGCCAGCACGCCCACATAATCGAGCGCTTCGGCGATGTTCCGGGCCAGGGTCAGCGCGGCCGGCGCCTGCGCCGCGATGAGGTCTCCGGCCGGGACGGTCGAGGTGCGCAGGATGCCGGCCTCATGAACGTTGACCGGCGGATCCCAGCTCAGGATGTCGCCGGCGGCCGAGCGGCATAGCAGGATCGAGAATTCGGCATCGAAAGCGATCAGGCTTTCGACGATCGACGGCTGCGCGCGTACCGCCTGCCAAGCGGCC
>DATFHP010000013.1:0-121681 GCA_035248285.1 Allosphingosinicella sp.
AGCTCGGCGAGGAGGTCGCCTACCGGCTGTGTCCGCGTTTCGGCCTTTCTCCGGCCGAGACCGAAACCGTCGCCTGGCTGGTGCGCTGGCATCTGCACATGTCCAACACCGCCTTCCGCCGCGATCTCAGCGATCCGAAGACGATCTCCGACTTCGCCGAGCAGGTCGCCAGCCTGGAGCGTCTGCATCTCCTGCTGATGCTGACCGTGGTCGACATACGCGCCGTCGGCCCAGGCGTCTGGAACAGCTGGAAGCGGCAGCTGCTCACGACCTTGTTCGAGGCGGCCGAAGAACTGCTTCGTCTGGGGCACAAGCAATCGGGCCGACACGAGCGCGTCGAGGAGATACAGGCGCAGCTCGCCGCGCGGCTCGAATGGGACAAGGCGCGCTTTGCGCACTTCGCCGGTCGCCTGCCCGATTCCTATTGGCTCGCCGAGCCGATCGAGGTGCTCGAGCACAATGCGCGCTTCGTCGACGAGGCGGCGCGCATGGGTGAAAAGGCGAAACCGTTGTGGACGGGCGTCCAGAAAGAGCGCGGGGCGACGCTGCTCACCGTCTATTCGCACGACCGTCCCGGCCTCTTCTACCGCATTGCCGGGGCGATCAGCCTGGTCGGCGCCAACATCATCGATGCGCGCATCCACACGACCAGCGACGCCATGGCGCTCGACAATTTCCTCATCCAGGACGCCGCCGGCCTGCCGTTCGCGGACCGGCACCAGCTGCGGCGCCTCGAGGAAAATGTTGCCGCCGCCGCGGCGGGCGCCGAGCCCCGCCTCGACCAGCTCGAGGCCAAGAGCCTGCCGCTGACCCGCGCCGAGGCCTTTCCGATCCAGCCCGCCGTGTTCATCGATAACGAGGCGTCGAGCCGTTACACGGTGGTCGAGGTCAACGCCCGCGACCGCGCCGCCCTCCTCAGCAGCCTTGCGCTGGCGGTCTTCCAATCCCGCGCGACGATACATTCGGCGCATGTCGCGACCTATGGCGAGCGCGCCGTCGACGTCTTCTATCTGACCAGTTTCGAAGGCGGCAAGATCACCCAGCCCGCGCGCCTCAAGGCGCTGCAGGCACGGTTGCTCGAAGCGGCGGGGGAGGGACGAAAGGAGCCGCTCAAGGCGGCCTAAACCAGCCTTCGTGGATTTTTAGAACGACTTGGCGATTCCGAACTCCGTGCGCCATCGTTCTTGATCGTAGAGGGCGATTGTCGAGGCATTGCGGTTGTAGGTCAGTCGGATCGACGGGGCGAAGCCATGAACGTTCCAGTCGCGCTTGTAGATGCTGGCCGTCACCCGGGTCTGCCACTCCTTCCTGGTCCTGCCGAAAAGGGCGAACGGCCGGTCGTGAACCTCGCGCCCGACCTCGATCGAGAGCTGCGGCCTCAGCCCCCAGAAGATCTCCTTGAGAACCCCGGCACCGATCCGGCCCTGCCAGGATGAATTGGCTGGGTCGCCAGCGATCGAGCGCTCCATTGCAGCCCAACCGAAGCCGAGCGTCGAGGGTCCCAGCGCGCGATTGGCCGTGAAAATCATGTCGAAATCCCATCCGTCGAGATCCGGCCGCCGCGCATAATCGTTGCGTCGCACGCCGGCGGAGGCCTCGATTCCCCATCTGGCTTTGATCACCTTGTCGAAATTGAAGCGCGCGCCGGCGCTGGTGACGAGCGGCTTTCCGCCGTACCATCGCTTCAGCGCCGTCGCGGTTGCGCGCAGGCGGCCGCCGGACAGACGGAATTCGGGCCCCGCCTCGCCGCCGACATAGATGTCGTTGAAGCGGCTGTCGCCGTAACGGACGATCTTTCCATAAGCGCCGACATAGATTGGGTGGCTGCCGTCGCGCCGCAGGCGGACATTGGCGTCGGCGGCGGCAAATGCCCCCACCCCCGAGCGCGCCTTGGAATGCGGGTCGAGCTCAAAGGGCAGCCCCAGGACCTCGATCCGCTCCTTGTCGGTCGCGGAATTGATATTGGTGTCGGGCGCGAAACCGAAATTGACGTTGAAGCGCCAGGACCGCCGTGCGCGGATCGCCTCGCGGAAACGGGCGATGTTCCTGACGACGGGTTCGGGCGGGTGCTGCGCGATGGCGAGCTTGAAGTGATAGTCGGCTTCCTCGTCCTTCTTCATCAGGAACAGCGTCCGCGCCAGCTCCAGCCTTACCCGAATCAGATTCGGGTCGCCTTCCAGCATCGTGCGGAACAGCGCTTCGGCGCGGGCATATTCCTTGCGTGCCAGAGCCACCATCCCTTCGAGGAAATCGCGCTCGGTCCCGCCCGCGCGGTCGGCGGCCAGCCGGTCGAGCAGCACCAGCGCGTCGTCGTAGCGGCCCGAATCGATCAGCTGGCCGGCAAGCGCGAGCACCTGGTCGGCGGACAGATTCTCGAGACGGATCGCCGGTGATGGTTCTTGGGCGCCGGCAGCGGAGGCCAATGCCAGGCCGAGCAGAAACAGGGGATGCTGCGTCCTGCGCATGGCCTGTATCCGCTTGCGCGGTCAGTCTTTCGCAGCGGTGAAGGCGAGGGTGAACATGCTACCGGGCGGGTCGGGAATGATGAGAGTTCCGCCAATTTCCGACGCGACAGGTCCGAAGAAAGCCCCTGCCAGCGACCCTGTGGGCGTGCCCTCCGTAAGGGCAGGTGTCGGCGGCAGACTTGCCACCCCGCCGCTCCCTTCTCCGCACGCAGCGAGCGGAAACGAAAGCAACATTGGGCAAGCGATTTTGTTCAAACCTCTCATTGTCCCGCTCCTTGCAGGTGAAAGAGGAGCGCCAGACATGGAACGGGGATCAATCGGCTGCATGAAGCCTGGCCGAAGCTTTCCGGAAATTTCGCTGAAGCCTCGTCTGGGCACGCCGCGCCAGTGCAACCGGCGAAGGTGGAGAAGGTGGCAGTGCCTTCTCCACCCCCCGCCACTGCAGGCCGCCAGGGGGAGCTTTGGCAGTCCTGCGAAGCGTTGAATGCGCGCGTCAGTTCCTGCTGCCGGCAAAGGACCCGGCGGCGGTCTTATCGCCGCTCGTGAAATGAAAAACGCCGCCGATCTGCGATGCCTGCGGACCGAAGAAGGCGCCATCGAGCGCGCCGGTCATCGGCGTGACGACGTCGGCAATCTTTGTATCCAAGCTTCTGTCGGTAAGCGCGCCGGACAGAGCGATGGTGAAGTCGCCGGCGGTGGTGAACGGCGCGGTCCCCGTGGCGTGAAAGCCGGTCGTGTAGGCTTGCCACGCGGACCAGCCGTCATCGTAATAGACGAGCTCAGGAGGCGCATCGAACAGCGCCGAGATCGACCGGGCGCCGAAGTTGGCGTTCAAGATGAAGTCGGGAACCTGAAAATCCCCATTCACGATAGGGTTGTGCACGGCATAGCGCGCCGTGCCCGACACCGGAATGTCACCGGCAGCCGTTCGGTCTCCGTCAACGAAATAGACGAAGCTGGGATCGTCCTTGAGGTAGGTCGTTCCATCCCCGCGCGAGACGACGACGGTGTGGGCCCACATGCCATAGGAGACGTGGCTCAGGCCGACGTCATAAACGAGCGTGAACTGCTCGACGTTGGCGGGCAGCACCCCGCTGGAGATCGTCCAGTCTCCCCTGGTCATGTCTGCTGTCGTCGTTTCCGTTCTTCCATCCGGATAGCGGGCGGTTTCTTCGACATGCTCGCCAAAGCCGGGATTCTGCAGCGTGATCCGGCTGCTGGGATAGGGCACGTCGGCGGCATGGATCAGCACGGTATAGGTTTTGGTCGCAGGCTCCGCCTTGATCCGCACCTCGCCTGGACTTGCGGTCCATCGAAAGCTCGATCCCGCCGCCGATCTGAGTTCCACCAGTGCCAGCGTGTCGTAGGTTCCCGCGGTCAGAGCGGGAGTCGGCGGCAGCGGCGTCGAGGTCGTGGTTACGGTGGGCGGTGCTGGTGGCGGGGATGGGGGTGGCGCAGGCGGCGGCGGTGGCACACTTGCCACTTCGCCACCGCCTCCGCCTCCGCACGCAACCAGCAGCATGGCCGGCAGCGCCGCGTAGAGGATTCGGCCCGAGCGTCTCATCGTCCCGCTTCCTGCCGGCCGAAAGCAAGACCGAGCCGTGAAGCAGGCGAAGGCATGAGAAGGGACGGGGGTGGACAAAGAGTGGGAACCCCTCCCCCACCCCCGTCAGCGCAGTCTGCTAGGGGGAGGGTCACTAGCAGCCCTGAAAACGCGATTCTGTCCGGATATCCCATTGTGGTGCTCCAGCAGCCTTGGCTCGCACCGATCATGGCGCATGGTGGGCCCGGTTGCATGAAGGGCGGACGAAGTTTCCCGGAAGTTTCCGTGAAGCCGATGACCGGCGCGGTCCGAATGCGCCAGTCAGAACCCGCAGCTTAGGGTCAAGCCGAATCGGCGCCCGTCGCCCAACATCATGTCGGTCGGACGGGGTTGGCCGAGGTAGAACGCCGGCTGGCGCGACGCCGCGACGCGGATGTAGCGCTGGCCGGTCAGGTTCGTGCCCCACAGGTCGAGCGCAGCGCGGCCGAACGGCATGGTCAGCCGCGCGCCGAGCAGGGTGCGCGCACCGTAGAACAGTCCATTGACCTGCCGGTCGAAGACATTGCCCTGATGCGTGACGTCGGCATGGACGCGCCAACCGGGAAGCACGGCCAGGCGCGGCGCGAGCGTGACTGCGGCGCGCCAGGTCGTCGTGGGTGCACGATAGACGCGATTGCCTGAGATATTCGGCACCAGCTGCCCGGGATCGATCGTGCTGGTCACGATCGTGCAGAAGCTCGAGATCGTGTTTGTCGCCGAAAGCCCGCACACGCCATTGTCGCCGGGGCCCTCGCTGCCGCGCTTGAAGCGGGGATCGGCGTAGCTCCAGGCCAGGTCGAATGAGAGCCACGCTGCGGGCACCAGCGTGGCGGCGGCTTCCACGCCCTGCGTATGGATGCCGCGGGTGTTGCGGATGATCAGCGCGGTGAAGCCGGGCGTGATCGCGTTTCCCTGGATCTGGGTATCGCGCCAGTCGATGTCGTAGACCGTGACCTGAGCGGCCCGGAGCAGTCCGGCTCCGGAAAATTTGACGCCGAGCTCGGTTGTCCAGTTGGTCTCGGGCGCGAAGGTCTGTTCTTCCAGCAGCAAGTTGGGAAACGCATTGATCCCGCCCGAGCGTGAGCCCCTTGCGTAGGAAGCGAAGGCCAGCCAGTCCCTTGCCGGACGCCAGTCGATGCTGAAGCGCGGGGTGATGTCATGGAAGCGGCGCGTGCCGAAGGTGTCGCCGAAGCTGGGCGCGAAATTCGCCCTGCGGCTGTCGAGCGTCAGCTGCTCCCAGGTAGAACGAAGCTCGCTGCGCACCCGCAGCCCGTCCGTCAGCCGGTAGTCGGCCACCGCAAAGGCGGCGATCGTCCGCCGCCGTTCGACGCTGTCGTTCTGGGCGCGTTGATCGGCATTGGGATCGTCGACCAGGGCGAGGTTGATTGTGGCCGGAGCTCCGACCCGTTGCGGATTCGTCAGGACCAGCGACGACAAGCGTTCGCCGCCCGTCAGTCTGCCGCGTTCGCCGCCAAAGGCCAGGGTCGAATGCTGGCGCGACCAGAAGATCATCGCGCCCGCCTCCCACGTGAAACGGCGTTCCCCGATGCTGCGGACGCGCAGTTCCTGGGTAATCTCGCGCGCCGCCAGCGAACGCTGCAGCACGATATTGACCCGCTGCAGCCGCACCACCGGTATCACCAGGCCGCCGATGCCGGTGCAGTTCACCGACTGCAGGCAAACGCCATAGAGGTCACCCTCGGCGCTTCCATCGAGATCTCGGATGACGTCCGAGTCCGCACGATACAGGCTGGTGTCGGACCGCAGCTCGACATCGCCAAGGTCGAGCGCGGCCTGCAGGGCGATTTGCCCCGTACGGGCTCGGCTGTCTGGCAGTGCGGGCGATAGCGCGACCCTGGCCGGGATTGGGGCCTTCCCGCAGAAATAGCTCCAGGCGCCCGACGTCGTATCGCGCGCGCCGCAATTGTAGGTCCGGTAGTCGAGCGGGAAAGAGGGTGGATGGTTCGACCGGTTGTCGCCGTAGCGGCCCGCGAGGCGCAGCTTCAGCGGCCCGCTGTCATCCCGTGTGGCAAAGCTCGCTGCGAAAGCGAAACGCCGGTAATTGCCGAGATGCTGGCCTGGCTCCGCTTCATTCTCCCAAGTCCCCTCGGCCTGCCGCCAGCCTGCCGCCAGCCGGCCCTTGACCGCGGTGCCGAGCGGACCGGAAATCGTGACGGTCGCGCCGAGAAGGTCGTCCGTTCCTGCATCAACGGACGCTTTCGCCAGCAGCGTCTCGGTCGGCTGCGCCGGAACATAGTGGATCAGGCCGGCAAAGGTGCTGTGGCCGAACAGCGCGCTCTGTGGGCCGTGCACAACCTCTATCCGGTCGAGATCCAGCGGTTCTACGTCGAGCGCATCGCGGCTGTTCTGATAGACGCCGTCGACGAACATGCCGACATTGTCGCCGGAAATGCTCGGCTGGCTCTGCCCGCGCAGGACCGGGAAGGAATTCGATCCACCCCAGGCCGATTCGAACGACAGGCCGGGAACGTGTGCCGCAAGCGACTGGAGACCATCGATTCCGCCGGCGCCAATATCGCCGGCCGGCACGACATCGACGGCGAGCGGCACGTCGGCGGTCCGCTCGGTCGTGCGCCGCGCCGTGACGATGATGGTGTCGTCATCGGCGCACCAGGCCTGGGCCGGCCAAACGAGGCTGCCGAGCAAGGCGTATGGCAGAAGCCGTCGTCTGCCGCGTCGGTCGAAAAGCCCCCGCATGCGCTCAAGCCCCCGCGCCGGTCGTCCTCTCCGGAACCTTGCCGGCCCGGCGCAGTGCATCGAGCTTTTCGCGCTGGATCCGGGCCGCCTGCCGGCACATCTCGGCAATCGCCTTGAACCTTGGATCGCCTCGGACCGGCGTCCAGACCGGATCGCGGTCGATGACATACCACCAGAAGCGAATGTCGTGACCGGTTTCGACCGACGCGCGAAGGTCGCTGAGCGCCTGGTTGCGTTCGCCCAGCAGCATCATCGCTTCGGCGCGATAGCGCATGACGCCGCCAAGGCCAAAGCTCGGGTGGCTGTCGATCCATTGCACCGTCTCGGCCAGCAGCCGCGTCCCGAGCGCCTTGTCGCCTTTGGCGAGCAGGATATGGGCGAGCGCTGGCGCCGCCGTCATTTGCGCGAGGTTCGCGACGCGCGGATGTCTGAGGTCAAATCCATAGCGGGAAGCGATCGCTTCCAGGCCACGATCATATTGTCGGGTGTGAAGCGCGTGATCGCGGATCGTCTCGATCCAGAGCCAGTTCTGGTAATCATTGAAGAGATAGCCGCGCCGGTCGTAGGCGGCGGCGCCGGCCGTCTGCCAGTCGCCCGCATATTGCGCGAACAGGACGCGGCTCGCGTCTCGCGAGGCCGGAGTGGTCGCGGCAAGGGCATGTGCCGCGGCCACGTCGTCGGCGTCGAGGTAGAAGGCGACGGCATAATGCGGACCCGACGGATTTTGCGGGTCGCCGGCGATGACCCGCTCCATCCTCTCGATCGCCTCGGTCGTTGCGCCATGGAACATCCAGCGACGAAACGCATAGCGTTCGCCGACAACATAATTCTGCGGATCCATTTCCAGCTCGCCGGCCAGTCCCTTCTCGATCTGCTCCGGCGTCAGGCTGGCAAACCCGCGCTGAACGGCCCACCAGCGGGCCCGCGCGGACAGCGGGTCGATCGCGAGGACCCTGTCAACCAACGCCTTTGCTTCTTCGGGCTTTTCCTTCTCGGTCCTTGCGCCCTGCAGGATCGCGCTGCGATCGAGAAATTGCGCATAGGCGGTGAGGCCGCGGCTGTTGCTGGGATCCAGTTCCGCGGCGCGCCGGAACAGTGTTTCCCGCTCGGCGGCCGGGACATCCGACCACATCGCCTTGGCAAACAGCCCGGGGCCGGAGTTGGGATTGCGCTGCAGCGCCTTGTCGAGCAGCGGCTGGTAGCGGGCGCGGAACGATGCGAGATCGTCCTTGCGCAGGTCGGCGCCCTGCATCCGGGCGTCGAACAAGGCGATCAGCGCATCGCCGAACTCGGGATCGAGCTTGACCGCGCGTTCGAACTGGCCGGCCGCCGCGTCGGTCTCCGCGACGGTGAAGCGGCTGAGCAAGGACTTGCCCTTGAGATATGCCAGATAGGCATCCGGATTTTCCGAGGTGCCGGCCACTTCGGGCAGCGGGCCGAGCGCGCGCGCCCGGCTCTCGAGCGACGCAGCGACCCGGTCGGCGATCCTGTCCTGCAGCGCGTAAAGGCGGCTGACCGGCCAGTCGAAGCCTTCGGACCAGAGCCGTGTCCCCTGGTCGGTATCGACCAGGAAGCAGGTCACCCGGACGGTATCGCCAATGCGCTGGACGCTGCCCTTGACGACGTAATCGACGTTCAGCTGCTTTCCCGCCAAATTCACCGGAAGGAACGACGCGGAACTGTAAAAGGCGGAATCGCGGGCGATCACGGTCAGGCCGCGAATCGAAGACAGGCGGTTCAGCACCATTTCCGAAATGCTGCGGGCAATGAAGGCGTCGGACGGGTCGCGGCTGAGATTGTCGAAGGGCAGCACCGCCACGCGCAGGCTGGTATGCTGCTGCGCCGAACGATTGCCGGGCCAACCGGCCACCGCCAGCCAACCGCCGACCAGGAAGAGGCCGAGCACGATCGCACCGATCAGCATCGGATTGCGATGGCGCGCCTGCGCCGGCCGGACAATGCCCGATGGGGCGACGGCAACCTCGGCCGCCGCGTCCATACCGTGCAGCCGAACCGGCGCCGGCATCAGCTGGTAGCCTCGGCCGCGACTGACGGCGATGTAGCGGGGGTTACGGGAAGCGTCGCCCAGCGCATCGCGCAGCAGTTTCGCGCGTTGGGTAACCGTCTCGGCGTTGACGAACACCCCCGGCCACACCTCATCCATCAATTCGTCGATGGCGAGAACCCGCGGCGCCGCGCGCACCAAAGCGAGGAGAAAATTGAACGAGAGCTTGGGCAAGGTGATCAGGCTGCCGTCGCGCAGGACTCGTTGCGCCCCGACGTCGATGATCAGATCGCCGACTTTCCAGCGTTCGGGCGCGATCGTATCCAGCATCATGTCCCCTCGGGGGCAATGTACAATGCTGGATAGGCTTGACTAGGATCGGCCGTCGTCCGTCTCGGCGTCCGGGCAAGCGGCCTGATCGCAGCATCTATAGAATGATCACTGATTCAATGGCTTACGAAAAGGGCCGCGGTGCGGGACGGCTTACCTTTGGAAAAGCTTTGGAAAAAATTCGGGCATGGCGCGGATCTGGCGTGTCGGGCCCGAGGCGACTCGCCCGACGGCGCCGAAAACTTCCGCCTGTAAAACCGATCGAGCGGGCTCGGCTATTTCGGCGCGAGCACCATCAGCATCTGGCGGCCTTCCATGCGCGGATGCTGTTCGATCTTGGCGGTCTCGACGACATCGCCCTGCACGCGCTCGAGCAGGCGCATGCCCAGCTCGCCATGCGCCAGCTCGCGGCCGCGGAAGCGCAACGTGACCTTCACCTTGTCCCCTTCGTCGAGGAACTTGTGGATCGAGCGCATCTTCACGTCGTAATCGTGATCGTCGATGTTCGGACGCATCTTGATCTCCTTGATCTCCTGCGTCTTTTGCGACTTGCGCGCGGCGTTGGCCTTTTTCTGGGCCTCATATTTATATTTGCCGACGTCGAGGAATTTGGCCACCGGCGGATCGGCATTGGGAGAAACTTCGACCAGGTCGAGGCCCACTTCCGCTGCTTGCTCGATGGCTTCGGGGGTCAGCATGACCCCCAGATTCTCGCCATTCTCGTCGATGACGCGCACTTTGGGCGAGACAATGAATTCGTTGAAGCGGGGGCCGTTCATCGGCGGCGCCATCGGCCGCCGGACTAGAGGGGGACGTATAGCATTTTCTCCTGATACCAAGCCAATCGTGCTGACCTAATGGTTCCTGGGGCCAAAGGGAAGATGGCCCGCGGGACGGCGTTCGAATTTCCTGCCGCCGTGTTGGCGATGCCATGGTTGGCGCGGATGCCGTCGAGATCGGGGTGGCCCGGGCTTTTTCGGGCCTGCCGGTTCGGCTACGAACGGTGGGAAAATCGAAGCGCGAAGGACGAGGCCCCGTTGCCGCCGTCGCGACGGGAGAGACAGGGATGAAGAAATCGCAATCCGAACCGCAAGCGCGATCGGCCGAAAACCTGCTTAGCCGCCGTGAGTTTGCGGCGCTGTCCGTCGCTGCCGGGCTTGCCGCAACCAGCGGCGCCGCCATGGCCGCCGCGCCGGTCGCCGAACGGCCGGTGGCGATCGAAACGCCCGACGGGACGTGCGACGCCGTGCTGGCGTACCCGAAGGATCAGCGCCCCGCCCCGGCGGTGATCCTGTGGCCGGACGCCCTTGGCCTTCGTCCGGTGAAAGTGGCCATGGCGAAGCGGCTGGCGGCCGAAGGCTATGCGGTTCTCGCCGTCAACCAATTCTATCGGGTACGAAAGGCGCCGGTGTTTCCGCCGACCTTCGATTTCGACAATCCGGCCGATCGCGCCGAACTGATGACGCTGATTCCCGCCCTGGATCGCGCCGCCGTCACGCGCGACGCCAAGGCCTTCATCGCCTTTCTCGATGCGCAGCCCGAAGTCGACGTCAAGGCGCGGATCGGCAGCGTCGGCTTCTGCATGGGCGGGAAGATGACGATCTGGACCGCGGCGGTCGCCCGGGATCGCGCCGGCGCCGGGGTTTCCTTCCACGGCGGCCAGCTCGTCACCGATGCGGCGGATAGCCCGCACACGCTGATCGCCGCTAGCCCCGCCGCCTATCATTTCGGCATAGCCGCCGATGACGATGAAAAGGAGCCGCAAGCGAAGGCCGCGCTGAAGCAGGCGCTCGAGGCCGCCGGAAAACCCGCAAGCGTGGAGGTCTATCCCGGCACCAAGCACGGCTGGACCGTCCCCGACAGCAAGACCTACAATCCCGAGCAGGCGGAGCGCGCCTGGGCCGCGATGCTCGCGCTCTACAAGCAGGCCCTCGTTTGATGTCCCAACGTTGGTTCCAGTTATAGATCGAGCGACCAAGCACCGTTCGCCCTGAGCCTGTCGAAGGGCTTTCCTGCCCTTGCCTGAACCTTTCAAAGAGAGGGCTTCGACAAGCTCAGCCCGAACGGTGCTTCATTTCAATCGGAAGGGACTTTAGCCGCGCATATCCGGCGGCGTTGCTTCCGATGTCAGTCGCGCGATCAGCGCGTCGAGCGGCAGGGTCTCCTGGCGCGCGTCGGCGCCCAGGGGACGTAGCGCGATGGTGCGTTCGTCGGCCTCACGCTTTCCCACCACCAGCAGATTGGGCACCTTGGCGAGGCTGTGCTCGCGTACCTTATAGTTGATCTTCTCGTTGCGAAGGTCGGTTTCGGCGCGGATGCCGGCGCGGGCCAGCGCCGCGGCGACCTCCCGGGCATAATCGTCCGCGTCGGAGACGATCGTCGCCACCACCGCCTGCACCGGCGCCAGCCACAGTGGGAAGCGGCCGGCGTGATGCTCGATCAAGATGCCGATGAAGCGCTCGAACGTGCCCAGGATCGCACGGTGCAGCATCACCGGCCGGTGGCGCTGCCCGTCCTCGCCGACATAGGAAGCGTCGAGCCGGTCGGGCAGCACGTAATCGAGCTGGATGGTGCCGCATTGCCAGGTGCGGCCAATCGCGTCGGTCAGATGGAATTCGAGCTTGGGCGAATAGAAGGCGCCCTCGCCCGGCAGCTCCTCCCAGCCATAGTCGGCGGTCGCGCGGCCGGCGAGGCGCACCGCCTCGCGCAGGTCGCTTTCGGCCTTGTCCCACATTGCGTCGCTGCCGAAGCGGTTGTCGGGCCGCAGCGCGAGCTTCACCGCATAGGCTGCGAAGCCGAGATCCTTGTAGACCGAATCGAGCAGGTCGCAGAACAGCCGCACCTCCTCGACGATCTGGTCCTCGCGACAGAAGATATGCGCATCGTCCTGGGTGAACTGGCGGACGCGCAGGATTCCGTGCAGCGCCCCGTGCGGCTCGTTGCGGTGGCAGCAGCCGAATTCGGCGAGCCGGATCGGCAGGTCGCGGTAGCTCTTGATGCCCTGCCGGAAGATCAGGACATGCGCCGGGCAGTTCATCGGCTTCAGCGCCATCAGCTCGGCATCGCCCGACAGCACCGGCCGGTCCTCCTCGGTCGCCGGAACCTCGTCCGGAACGACGAACATATTCTCGCGATACTTGCCCCAATGGCCCGACTGCTCCCACTGGCGCGCGTCCATCAGCTGCGGAGTCTTGACCTCCTCATAGCCGGCGGCGTCGAGCTTGCGGCGCATATAGGCTTCGAGCTGGCGCCAGATCACATAGCCCTTGGGATGCCAGAAGACCGATCCCTGCGCCTCGCTCTGCAGGTGGAACAGGTCCATCTCCTGCCCGATTCTGCGATGGTCGCGCTTGGCCGCCTCCTCGAGCCGCAGCAGATGCGCGTCGAGCTGCTTCTTGCTCAGCCAGCCGGTGCCGTAGATGCGCGAGAGCATGGCATTCTTCTGGTCGCCGCGCCAATAGGCGCCCGAGACGCGCGTCAGCTTGAACGCCTGCGGATCGAGCCTGCCGGTCGAGGCGAGGTGCGGTCCGCGGCACATGTCGAGCCAGGCGCCGGCGCGGTAGATGGTCAGTTCTTCGTCTTCGGGAAGCTCGGCCGCCCATTCCGCCTTGAAGCTCTCCCCCTGCTGCTTGAAGAAGCCGATCAGCCGGTCGCGCGTCCAGACCTCGCGCACCAAGGGCGCGTCGCGCGCGATGATGCGCCGCATCTCCTCCTCGATCGCCGGAAGATCCTCGTCGGTGAACGGCCGTTCGCTGGGCGCGAAATCATAATAGAAGCCGTCGTCGGTCGCCGGACCGAAGGTGATCTGGGTGCCGGGAAAGAGGGTCTGCACCGCTTCGGCGAGCACATGGGCATAATCGTGGCGGGCGAGCTCCAGCGCATCCGCCTCGTCGCGCGCCGTCACCAGCGCCAGGGCCGCGTCGCCCTCGAACGGCCGGTTGAGGTCGCGCAGCTCGCCGTTGACCCGCGCCGCCAGCGCCGCCTTGGCCAGTCCGGGCCCGATCGCCGCCGCGATGTCCGCGGGCGTGGTTCCGGGCGCGACCTCGCGTTCGGAACCGTCGGGAAGCGTGATCTTGAAGGGGACCGTCATGGTCGTTGGTTTCGCTGCTGCTGCTGGTCCGAAAGTGGGCGGCTTATGCCCGCCTATTCGCGCCGGGCGCAAGCCGGCGCTTGACCCGCGCAGCACAATCGCCTTTGCGACGGTGGAGCGGAAGGAGCGCAGAGCGTGCAGAGCGATGGCGTGGCCGAAAAACGCGAGCTCAAGTTGCAGACCCAGATGCTGGTCGGCTTTGCGGTCGGGCTCGCCGCCGGGCTGATCGCCTTCGCGACCTCACCCGGCGCGGAGTGGGTGGTTACGGTGACGACCTACGTCACCGGCCCGATCGGCCAGATTTTCCTGCGCCTCCTGTTCATGCTGGTCATCCCGCTGCTCTTTTCGGCGCTGGTCATGGGCATATCCGAGATGGGCGAGATGGCGGCGCTCAAGCGGGTCGGAATCAGGACGATCGCGCTTACCATCATCCTCTCGAGCATCGCCGTGGGCGTGAGCCTGCTGGTCGTCAATTTGCTCCAGCCGGGACGCGGCGTCGATCCCGGCCAGGCCCGGGTCCTGCTCGACAGCAGCCGTGCCGGCGCCCAGGCGATCATCGCGGGAGGCACCGAAAGGCCGTCGGGAATTGCCGCATTCGTCAACATCGTGCCGTCCAACATATTCACCGCGGCCGCCGACAACGACATCCTGGCGGTGATGTTCTTCGCGCTTTTCTTCGGAATCGGCATGGTGCTGGTGCCGAGCGAGCCGGTGGAGCGGCTGCGCGTCGTCATCGAAGGGCTGTTCGAGGTCACGATGCGCCTCATCGGGTTGGTGATCCGCCTTGCCCCGATCGCCATCGCCTGCTTCATGTTCAACCTGGCGGCGTTGTTCGGTTGGGATCTGCTGATCCGGCTGAGCGCCTATGTCGGCGTCGTGCTGCTCGCGCTCGGCATCCAGATGTTCATCGTCTATCCGGCGGTCCTGCGCCTGTTCGCCGCAAAGTCGCCGATCGTCTTCTTCCGCGAAATCCACGAGGCGATGGTCATGGCCTTCTCGACCGCTTCGTCGAACGCGACGCTGCCGACGGCGCTCCGCGTCGCCGAGACCCGCCTGCTCCTGCCGCCCAGGGTGTCGCGCTTCATCCTGACCATCGGTGCGACCGCCAACCAGAACGGGACCGCGATGTTCGAAGGCGTGACGGTGCTGTTCCTCGCCCAATTGTTCGGGGTCGAGCTCAGCCTCACCCAGCAGATCATCGTCATGCTGGTGTGCATCATGGGCGGCATCGGCACTGCCGGCGTTCCCGCCGGATCGTTGCCGGTGGTGGCGCTGATCCTGGGCATGGTCGGGATCCCGCCCGCCGGCATCGGCCTTGTGCTGGGCGTCGACCGCTTTCTCGACATGTGCCGGACGACGCTCAACGTGACGGGTGATCTCGTCATCGCGACGGTCATCGGGCATGGCGAGATTGCGCGCGACGCATCCCCGCCCGCCCTTGCAGCTTCAGGCTCGACAGCAGAGAAACCATGACCGATCCGCACAACGAAGACCGCCCGCTCGCCTACCGACACCGCCCCGGCACCGCGCCGACGCTCATCTTCCTGCCCGGCTATATGTCCGACATGGAGGGCACCAAGGCGGTCGCGCTCGACGGCTGGGCGCAGGCGGAGGGACGCGCCTTCGTGCGCTTCGATTATGGCGGCTGCGGCGCGAGCGGCGGCGCGTTCGAGCAGCAGACGCTGGCCGATTGGCGCGACGACGTGCTGGCGATGATCGATCAGGTCGCCGAGGGACCGGTGGTGCTGGTCGGATCGTCGATGGGGGGCTGGCTGATGCTTCACGCGGCGCTGGCGCGTCCCGACCGGGTTGCCGGGCTGGTCGGAATCGCCGCCGCGCCGGATTTCACGTCCTGGGGCTATACGCAGGAGGAGAAGCTCACCATCCTGCGCGAGGGGCGGCTCGAGCAGCAATCGCTTTACGGCGAGGCGCCGCTGATCACCACCCGCGCCTTGTGGGAGAGCGGCGAGGCGCTGCGGCTGCTGCACATGCCGATCGCGGTCGACTGTCCGGTGCGGCTGATCCACGGGCAGGCGGATCCGGAAGTGCCCTGGGCCTATGCGCTCGAGCTGATGAAGCAGATCCGTTCAGCCGACGTGCAGACGATCCTCGTCAAGGACGGCGACCATCGCCTGTCCCGCGAGAGCGATATCGCTTTGCTCGTTGCGACGGTGCGGGGATTGCTGGAGGCTTTGTGATCCTATTGGCGCTTGCGGTGGCCGCTGCGGGACCGACGCCCGACCAGTCCGATCAGGCGCTTTACGCCCAATGCATCGCCATCGTGAAGAAAGACCCGGCGCAGGCGGCCGATCAGGCCGGCCAATGGCTGACGCACGGCGGCGGCATATTCGCGCGCCAGTGCCTCGGCCAGGCCTATGCCGCGCAGCAGCGCTGGCAGCCGGCGGCGGTCGCCTTCGAGCAGGCGGCGCGCGAGGCCGAGCAAAGGCAGGATCCCCGGCGCGCCGATTTCTGGGTGCAGTCGGGCAACGCCTGGCTCGCCGCCGACGACGGCGCCAAGGCCCGCGTCGCCTTCGATGCGGCTTTGTCCGGTTCGGCGCTGTCGCCCGAGCTGCGCGGCGAAGTCTATGTCGACCGTGCCCGCGCCGGTGTCGCGCTGGACGACGCGGCCGGGGCGCGCGCCGATCTCGACCGCGGCCTGGCGCTCGTGCCGGCCGATCCTTTCGCCTGGTATCTTTCCGCGGCGCTGGCCTTTCGCCAGGAGGATCTGGCCCGCGCCCAGAAGGACAGCGCCAAGGCGGTCGAGCTGGCGCCCGACGATGCCGACGTGCTTTTGCTCGCCGGCAATGTCGCTGGCGCATCGGGCGACTCCGACGGCGCCCGCGTCTTCTTCACCCGCGCGGTCAAGGCCGCGCCCGATTCGCCGGCGGCGAAGAGCGCCCAGGCCGCGCTCGCCGCCAATGCCGCGACCGCGGCTGTCCCCGACAATTCCGTGCCGGCGTCCGAGGCGAAGGGGCAGTGACCAGGATCGCGATCCTCGAGGCGGGCCATCCGCCACGAAGCCTGCAGCCGCGCTTCGGCTGCTATCCGGCGATGTTCGAGGCGCTGCTGGGCGGCGATGCGGTGGAAAGAAGCTATGACGTCACGCGCGGCGAACTGCCTGCCCGGCCCGAGGATCACGGCGCCTATCTGATCACCGGCTCGTCGGCGGGGGTCTATGACGATCGGCCATGGATCGATCCGCTCAAACAATTCCTGGTCGCCGCCAAAAGCAAGGCGAAACTGGTCGGAATCTGCTTCGGCCACCAGATCATGGCCGAGGCCTTCGGCGGCCGCGTCGAAAAGTCCGTCAAAGGGTGGGGGATCGGGCTGCAGGACTATCGGCTGTCGGCGCATCCCGCCTGGACGGCGGGAGAAACCGAAGTGGCGGTTCCCGTATGTCATCAGGATCAGGTCGTTGTGCAGCCGCCTGCCACGTGCCTGATCGGCGGCAATGACTTCTGCCCGATCGGCATACTGGCCTATCAGGACCAGCCGGCCATGTCGGTCCAGTTCCACCCCGAGTTCGAACCCGCATTCGCCTCTGCGCTGATCGATTTGCTCGAAGATGAGGCAGTCGATCCCGAAGCTGCCAAGGCCTCGCTCGAGCAGCCCAACGACCGCCAGCGCGTCGCCGGCTGGATCAGGGATTTCGCCGACGAGAGTTCGAGCAGCTCGATGGCATTTTCAAAGTGAAGCTTCGTCGGACCCATAAGGCCCGTACGGCGCCGGTGCCGTGTTGAGCATCGAGGTCCTCTCATCGGTGAGCCAGCCGGCAATGCTTTCCGGCCGCATATGCGGATATTTGATTCGTGCGAAGGCGTCGAAGGCATCGCGATAGCGCAGCCACAGGCGTTCTGTTTGTGTCACGAGCTTCGGATCGGCGCCGACCCAGTCCATTCTCTCCTCGTTTCCGAGAAGCGCGGCATAAGCGGCGTTCAGCTTCCGATCGGCAGCCTTGAATTTCGCGGCCGTGTAGGAAGGCGCGGTACCGCGTGCGAGCTGCTGCATCCGGGCGAGGAACCCGTCGCGCAGCCGCTCCTCCTCCACGACGGCGACGGCTTCACGCAAGGTTCCGTCCTTATCGACCTCATTGTTGCGGCGCGCCTCGGCAAACGCATCGAACGCTTTGCGTAGGGCAGCAAAAGCCTGCTTCGCGCTGGCAGACCATCCCGAGGTAAGTCGCGCCAGCGCGGCCTCGCGTGCCGGCTTGGCAAGCTCGGCGTCATGATGCGCGCATTCCCCGCCGGAGTGGCCGCTGGTGATGTCATCGCAATAATCGAAATCATGACCAGTCCAGCGGCTTTGCTTCAGGTGATTCAGGTGGGACACGCGCAGCCTCACTTCATCCATAGACGCCGACTCGAAACCGCAGGCCAGGTGCATCGCGACGTCGAGGTTGCGGACAGCGCCCCGACCATTGGCATATATGACCATCAGCATCTTTCGGCCTTCATGCCCGTATTCCCAATCCTTCTCGGTCTCGATGAAAGCACATTTGCGGGCGCGTGCAGGATCAGCCTTCATGCCGAGGCCGTAGTAGAGCCTCTCGGATGCGCAGTTGCGCAGCGTATTGCGCTCATTTGCCGTCGGACGATCCACCAATGTTGGCTCGCGGTTCTCCACCGAACCGCATATGGTCCTGGCCTCCGCATATTCCTTCGACCAGTACCACGGGCTGGTTTCGGACGACGATGCGGGAGTGGGAATCCGATTGATCCGCGCGATGGGAGGAGGATCGGGCGGTCTCCCGAAAAAGAGCCCAGCGACCAGCATCGCCGGTATGACGATGACGGAAACGATGAGACCGACCGTATGTCCACGCATCACACCCCCCGAAAAAGTGAGTCGCGGCTCTTGTAGAATAAAAGGGGAACAAATGTGTCGTTTTTCTGCGGACTCGTCGAAATGACGATCCCATATTCAGCGCTTTCGAGCCTCTATTTGCGCCGGGATTCGCGCCCGCGATCGAAGACGAGGCCAGTTCGATCAGGAAGCCGTTCTGGGTGGCTCGCCTAATGACGCTCGTCGGACGTCCACATCCAACGGTCCGGCTGGTCGGGGCACTGGCTTGGAATGCAGAGGCCCGCAATGGAGGCGTTCAGCATGCGCGCTCTCTTATCCGACAGCCATCCTACCATGCTGTCGCGTGTCACTTTCGGGAATTGGATCGCGGCGAAGGTCAGGAAGGCGTCGCGGTAGCGCAGCCAGGCGCGCTGCGTATCGCGGATATTCCTTGCCTCTAGATCGCGTTCTTGGACATTCTTCGGGGCTCGCATCGCACGGTAGGCGGCGTTGAGCCGGCGATCGGCTGCTGCTGCTGCATCGGGACCGTATGTGGGCTGCTTGCCGCTCGAAAGCAGCCGGATCATGTCCTGAAAATCGTCGTCAAGGCGGCGCGCGAGGGCGGTTTCGTGGCCGGCGCCAGCTGTGCCGCGCAGGCCAGCCTCTTTGTGGACGCGATCATCGACAAATTCCTCATAGGCCTTGCGCAGCGTTCCGAAGGCTGCCGTCGATGGCCCTGGCCAATGCGTTGTCATGACAGCGAACTGGCGGTCGCGTTCAACATTCCTGATCAACGACCGGTGGCCCTCGCATTCAGCTCCTGCCAAGCCGCTTGTGACGTCGTCGCAATAGTCGAAGGGCTTGCGGTCGCCATGCCGCATTTGCTCGAGATGCTGGACCCGGCCCGCAACTTCGGCCGGCGCTGACGAAATTGTGCAGGCGAAATGGGTGGCGAGATCGAGATCCTGCTTAGCCCCAACGCCGTTGGCATAAATGATCATCAACAACCCCTTGCCGCCAAAACCATTCTGGACATTGGCCGGCATGTTCTCCGCCTCGATAATCGCACAGAGGCGCGCCTTCGCCGGATCCTTTGCGATGCCGATTCCATAATAAAGCTTCTCAGAGCTAAGTCGGTTGGGGTTGGAATCGAGCACCCCGGTCCCGCAGCTCCGTAGCGTCGACCTGGCCGCTGAATCCGGATAGTCTTTGGTCGGAAGCCTGTGGTCCCGCACGGCATGGCACGCAGCTCGGGCGGGCGCCAATTCGGGATTTTTGTCCCATTCGGGATAGTCGCCGAAATCGTAATCAGCCTCGTCGAGTTTCGTCGTGCTGACTGCCGCGGTTTGCTCTTCATTTCTGGCGACTGCTTTTGTCGCTTGGCCGGCCTCCCGGCAAGATAACAGCATCGTCAGCACGGAAACAATTAGTCCGAGAGAATGTCCACGCATCGACGCACCCCCAAAAGAATGCCAGTCGCAACCTTATAGAACATTGTGGGAACAGGCGTAGCATTTTCGACAAGCGTTGATCGACAATCGGCTTTTGAGAAGGACTCCGCACCAAGCGTGGAAATGAGGCGCGCCACAGGCTGTGGAACTGCGCTCGCCCTTGATCCATATAGTCACACACCCGTACACTGGAGTCGGAGCCGCCATGAAATATCTCCACACGATGATCCGTGTGTCCGATCCCAATGCCACGATCCGCTTCTTCGAATTGCTCGGGCTCGGGGAAGTGCGGCGGATGGATGTCGAGAAGGGCCGCTTCTCGCTGATCTTTCTCGCCGCGCCGGGCGACGAGGAGGCTCAGGTCGAGCTCACCCACAATTGGGACGAGGACGGGGGCTACGAGGGCGGCCGCAATTTCGGCCATCTCGCCTATCGCGTCGACGATATTTACGAAACCTGCCGGCGGTTGATGGACAATGGCGTCACCATCAATCGGCCGCCGCGCGACGGCCATATGGCGTTCGTGCGCACGCCCGACGCCATCTCGATCGAGCTGCTGCAGGCCGGCGATCCGCTTCCGCCCGCCGAGCCGTGGGCGTCGATGCCGAATGTCGGCACATGGTAGACATCGTCCGCATCCCGGTCCTCTCGGACAATTATGTTTGGCTGGCGCATGAGCCCACGTCGGGCGAGACGACGGTGATCGATCCGGCGGTCGCGGAGCCGGTGCTCGCCGAAGCCGCCGCGCGCGGCTGGACGATCAGCCAGATTTGGAACACCCATTGGCACCCGGACCATATCGGCGGCAACGAAGCGATCAAGGCCGCGACGGGCTGCATTGTCACCGCGCCCGCCGCCGAGGCCGCCCGCATCCCGACGCTCGACCGCGCGGTGCGCGAAGGCGACACCGTTCGGCTCGGCCCGGTCGAGGCGCAGGTGATCGAGGTGCCGGCGCACACCGCCGGCCATATCGCCTACCATCTGGCGGACGAGCATATCCTCTTCATCGGCGACACCTTGTTCGCGATGGGCTGCGGCCGGCTGTTCGAGGGCACCGCCGACCAGATGTACGCCAACATGAAACGGCTCGAAGTGCTGCCGGGCGATACCAAAGTCTATTGCGCGCACGAATATACGCTTGCGAACGCGCGCTTCGCGGTCACCGCCGAACCCGGCAACCAGGCGCTGCGCCGGCGCATGGCCGACGTCGAACGCGCGCGCGCGGACGGCGAGGCGACCGTGCCGACCACCATTGCGCTCGAACGCGCGACCAACCCCTTCATGCGCGCCTCGTCGGTCGAGGAGCTTGCCGAGCGCCGCCACGCGAAAGACAATTTCCGCGGCTGAACTGGCTCGGACTTCACGCGTTTGACTTGAGAGGAAGCCATGAGACAGATCGTGCTTGCGCCGCTGGCCATGATCGTCGTCGCCGGCTGCATGCAGACGGCGAATCCCGAGGCCGCCGCATCCGCCGATGCCAAGCTGCAGGCCGCACTTGCCGGCCGGACGCCCGAAGCCCCGGTCGGCTGCGTCAGCCAGCGCCTGCTCCGCGGCAACAAGGGGTTCGGGACGGCCACCATCGTCTTCGAGAGCCAGAGCCGAAATCTGGTCTACGTCAATCATCCGCCGGGCGGCTGCCCGGAGCTCGACAGCTTCCGCGCGCTGCGCACCCGCACCACCACCGACCAATTGTGCCGGGGCGACATCGTCAGCGTGTTCGATCCGACTTCCGGCATCGAATATGGTAGCTGCGGCCTCGGCGATTTCATCCCGTATCGGTCGCGGTAGGAATGGCGGGCTCAATCGCGCGCCCATTGCCTAGAAGCTTACACTGAACCACCGTTCGTCCTGAGCCTGTCGAAGGACCTTCCTTCTTCCAAAAGCAAAGACAGGGCTTCGACGGGCTCAGCCCGAACGGAGTTATAGGGACCCACTCCCGCGATACAGCGCCTCGAGCCGTTCGCCATACGCCTCCCGCAGCACGTGCCGGCGGATCTTGATCGACGGGGTCAGCTGCTGGTTCTCGACCGTGAACGGCGCGTCGGCGAGGATGAAGCTGCGCACCTTTTCGATCACCGAGAGGCCGGCGTTGACCCGGTCCACCGCGGCTGAAATCGCCTTGCGATAGGCCGGATCGTCGGCAAGCGCCGGGCCCTGCGCCCTGCCGTTCGCCCTGCACCATGCGGCGGTCCATTCGGGATCGGGGACGATCAGCGCGACCAGATAGGGCCGCTTGTCGCCGCTGACCATCGCCTGGAGGATCTCGCCCTGGAGCGTCAGCATCGCTTCCACCCGCTGCGGGGCGACGTTGTCGCCCTTGTCGAGGATGATGAGATCCTTCTTGCGGTCGGTGATCATCAGCCGCCCGGCCTTGTCGAGACGGCCGATGTCGCCGGTATGGAGCCATCCGTCGCGCACGGTCGCGGCGCTGAGCTCGGGATTGCGCCAATAGCCCTGCATCACCAGCTCGCCGCGCACCAATATCTCGCCGTCCGCGGCAAACCTTATTTCGGTGCCGGCGATCGGCGGCCCCACCGTCTCCATGCGGATCCCGGCGCTGGGCCGATTGACGCTGACGATCGGCGCGGACTCGGTCTGGCCATAGCCCTGCAGCACGGTCAGTCCCAGCGAATGGAAGAATAGCCCGACTTCGGGATTGAGCGGAGCCCCGCCCGATATCAGCGCCTTGACGCGGCCACCAAAGCGCGCGCGCATCTTGGGCCGGATCGTAAACTCGAGCAGCAGGTCCAGCGGCCGGTCGATCGCGCGCACCGGGCCGGCGCCGTTGCGCTTGCCGAGCTTCAGCGCACGCTCCAGCAATGCCCGCGCCAGCCCACCCTGCTTCTCGATGCGGTGGAGGATGCGCTGGCGAAGCACCTCGAAGAGCCGCGGCACGACGATCAGGATCGTCGGGCGCACCTCCTCGATGTTGGAAGCGAGCTTCTCCAGCCCTTCGGCATAATAGATTTGCGCGCCAAGGCCGATCGGCAAATACAGCCCGCCGCTATGCTCATAAGCATGGCTCAGGGGGAGGAACGACAGGAAAATCTCGTCGCCGAGGCCGAAATCCTCGACGATCACTTCGGCCGCGCCGGCGACGTTGTGCAGGATCGCGCCGTGGTGAAGCATCACCCCGCGGGGAGCGCCGCCCGTTCCGGACGTGTAGATGATGCAGGCGAGGTCGCTGCGGCCGATCCCTTCGGCAGCCTGCGCGCAGGCTGCGACGTCGGCCGATTCGGCGGCCAGCAGCTCGTTCCAATGGTGAAGCGTGATCGAGCCGTGCTGGGCATCCTGAAGCGGCTCGATCGCGATCACCTGCTCGCAGCCCGCGCGAATCGCGGCGGCCAGCAGCGGCTTGGCGAGCTTTGCGCCGGACACGATCGCCGCCTTGGCGTCGCTGTCCTCCAGCACGTGGAGATGATCGCGTTCGGTATTGGTCGCATAGGCCGGCACGGTGACGCAGCCGGCGGCCATGATCGCCAGATCGGCGATCGCCCATTCGGGCCGGTTCTCGGAGACCAGCAGCACGCGGTCGCCGCGCGCGAGTCCGATCCGCTTCAGCGCCGCCGCAAGCGCCGCGACCTGCTCGGCCGCCTCGCGCCAGCTGGTCGGATGCCAGGCGCCGGCGCGCTTGGCCCATAGGAAGGGCGCCGATCGCCTTTCGGCGGCGCGCGCCAGGAACAAGGTGACGAGGTTGGGAACCTCGCCGAACGCGCCCGCCCCGCCCGGCGTCATTCGCTCATCGCGACGCCGTCGCCGCGCGGATCGGCGGCCCCGCGCCAGCCGGCCGGAGTGCGCTCGATCGCATTGACCTTGGACGGCAGCGGCGAGACGGTCACCAGCCCATCGTAGCGCGACAGCGCGCTTTGCATCTCGGCCAGGAAGGTGCCTTGCTCGACCAAGGTCGAATCGCCGCTGAAGAAGATGTTCGGAAGCGCAATGGCATCGCCGACGGGCAGCCCGAAATCGAGATAGCCGACGAGCGTCTTCATGACGTGCATGATGATGCGCTTGCCGCCCGCCGAGCCCAGCGCCAGCACGACTTTGCCGCTGGCGTCATAGACGATCGTCGGCGCCATCGACGAAAGCGGGCGCTTGCCGGGTTCGACGCGGTTGGCGACCGGCGCGCCGTTCGCCTCGGGCGCGAAGCTGAAGTCGGTCAGTTCGTTGTTGAGCACGAAGCCGCCCGCGATCAGCTGGCTCCCGAACGGCCCCTCGACGGTGGACGTCATGCTGGCGATGTTCCCGGCCCGATCGACGGCGACGAAATGCGTGGTGGCGGGCACCTCGCCCGAGATGGCGGCGGTGCGCGGCGGCGCGCCGGGCGGCGTCCCGGCCTCATAATGGCCGATCGGCCGATCGGGCGAGATCAGGGACGAACGTTGGTGCAGATAGGCTGGGTCGAGCAATCCGGCGACCGGCACGTTCGCGAAATCGGCGTCGCCGAGCCATTTCTCGCGGTCGGCATAAGCCAGCTTCATCGCCTCGGCGAGCAGATGCCAGCTACGCGGGTCCCGCGGGCCCATCGCCTTCAGGTCGAAGCGTTCGAGCAGCCCCAGCATCTCGAGGATCGTGGTCGCGCTCGACGATGGCGGACCCATGCCGCAGATCCGATAGGTGCGATAGGTGCCGCAAAGCGCCGGCCGCTCCCTGGCGCGATAGGCGGCGAGGTCTGCGCCGGTCAGCTGGGTCGGGTTGCGCGCCGCATGTGCGACCGCGTTCGAGATGTCGGCCGCAATCGCGCCCGAATAGAAGGCGTCGGGGCCGCTGCGCGCGATCGTCCGCAAGGTGCGCGCGAGCGCCGGATTGCGCAGCCGCATGCCGGCGCGAAGCGGTGCCCCCTTCGGCCCCGAATAGAGCGCGCTTATCGCGGGGAAATCCTTCCACAACCGGCTGACGTCGGCAGCGCTTTGCGCAAGCCGCGGGCTGACGATGAATCCCTTGTCGGCAAGGCGGATCGCCGGCGCGAACAACCTGGCCCAAGGCAGCTTGCCCCATTTCCTGTGCGCCATCGCCATCAGGCGGATGTTGCCCGGCACGCCGACCGAATATCCGCCCGGAACAGCCTCGATGAACGGCAGCGGTTTGCCGCTGGCATCCAGGAAGCGCGTCGGTTTCGCGGCCGCCGGCGCCATCTCGCGGCCGTCGATGGTCTCGATCCTGCCGCTGGCGGCGTCGTGATAGACCAGGAAGCCGCCGCCGCCGATGCCCGAGGATTGCGGCTCGACCACGGTCAGCGCCAGCATCATCGCCATCGCCGCGTCGGCGGCGCTGCCGCCCTGGCGCAATATCTCCAGGCCTGCCGCCGCACCGCGCGGCTCGGCCGAAGAGGCGACGTCCTGGGCAAGGGCGGCGGCGGGAACCAGCAGCAGAGCGAAGAACAGGAACAGAGGCCTCGGCATGGCCGCGATTGCTAGACGATCGCGCAAGGCCACGCCAGCCGCCCGGGCTAGCGCCCCGTCCCGATCGCCTCCGCGAGCGTGCCGAACCCATCCGCCTCGAGGCATTCCTGCACTTCGGCGAGGATGGTCCGGACCATCCCCGGCCCCTGATAGACGAGCGCGGTGTAGAGTTGGACCAGGCTCGCCCCGGCACGAATGCGATCATAGACGTCGGGGCCGCATTCGATCCCGCCGACCGCGATCAGCGGGATCGCGCCGCCGGTGGCGGTGCGGAAGTCGCGAAGGCGTTGCATCGCCAGGGCCTTCAAGGGCGCCCCGGACAAGCCTCCGGCTTCGCCGCGATGCTCGGATTCGAGCGGCGGGCGGCTCGTGGTGGTGTTGGCGACGATCAGGGCATCGAGCTTGTGATCGAGCGCGGACCTGGCGACGTCGTCGATTTCGCCGGGCTCCAGGTCGGGAGCGACCTTGAGGAACAGCGGCGGCCCGCCCGTGCCGCGGGCAGCGATCAGCGCGGCGAGCAAGGCGTCGAGCGCCTTCCTGTCCTGCAGATTGCGCAGGCCCGGCGTATTGGGCGAGCTGACGTTGATGGTAAGATAGTCGGCGACATCGCGCATCGCGCCGACGCCGGCGACATAATCCGCGATCGCGGCATCGCCGGCCGCGCTGTCCTTGTTCGCGCCGATGTTGACGCCGACGATGCCGGCACCGCGCTTGCGCCGTTCGAGGCGTCTATGGGCGGCCGCCTGGCCCTGGTTGTTGAAGCCCATGCGGTTGATCACGGCGCGGTCTTCGGTCAGCCGGAACAGGCGCGGCGTGGGATTGCCCGCCTGCGGACGCGGCGTCAGCGTGCCGACCTCGGCAAAGCCGAAGCCAAGGCCCAATATCGCGTCGAAGACCTCGGCGTTCTTGTCGAAGCCGGGCGCCAGACCGATGGGATTGGGAAAATCGAGGCCTGCGACGCGGATCGCGAGCGGCGATGGCCGCGCCGCCGCCCGCGGTCCGCGCAGCTTCAGCGCCGACAGCGTCAGCCGATGCGCGCGTTCGGCATCGATCGCAAAGATCAGCGGCCTCAAGATCGGATAGAGCGCCATCGGCCCTGGCTATGGCAGCGGTCAGGAAAGCCGTCAAAGCGGCCCCGCGCGGCGATCACGGCTGGCGGCGAAAGTGGCAGAGCGCGACTCGGAAGCGCGCCTGGGCCCCATTTTCCTCGAACCGGCGCATCACCTTGCGCATCGCCGGCGCAGGGAGCGGCCGGTGCGACGCCGCAGGCGTGCCCGCGCCGATCTTGCGCAGGGCGCGGAGGAATTCCGACGCCGAGGCGAAATGCTCGACGAAATCCTCCAGCTCCACCGATGCGTCGGCGGCATCGAGCCGCATCGCGCGCAGCGCCTCGACGGTGGGATAGGCCGGCGTGCCGGGCGCGACTCCGCACGCGACATGGGCTTCTCGCCATTCGTCGAACGTGCCCTCGGCGAGCGTCGTGAAGATCAAATGCCCGCCGGGCCTCAACAGCCGAAACAGCCGCTCGAGGCTTGGCTCGAGCTGGACGAACCATTGCATGGTCAGATTCGAACAGACCAGGTCGAAAAGCGCGGCCGGCGCCACCTGTGGCCGCTCTCCGTCCATGACCTGGTAGCGATAGCGCGGCGAGGCGCCGAATTTTGCCCGGGCGCGCTCGATCATCGCCGGCGCGATGTCGGTCATCAGCCAATCGCCGGAGGCCAGCCGATCCCCGGCCGCTTCGGCCAGGAACCCCGTCCCGCAGCCGATCTCAAGGATCCGGGCGTCCGGCCCGGTCTCCAGGGCGACCATATGATCGGCCAGCCACCGCGCCGTTCGGCGCTGGAGCGTGGCGTGTCGATCGTAATCGCCGGCGTGATCGAAAGCGGCGAGGATCCGCCGCTTGTGCGCGCCGGTCATCGGAGCCTCGCCATATAGGTCCGGACGCGCGCGCGATCGGCATGGCCGGCGGGGAGCCGGAACCGGAATCGAGAATGAACAACCATGGCCTGGGGTCGCGAATAAGCGACGCTGCCCCGATCCGCCAGCAACGTTGGCGGCAATCGCCGCCCGTCTCGATTCAATCCAGCGAATCGGCCACGCCGATGAGCTCGGCGGCCAGCGCGTCGGGGCGATCGAGCATGACATCATGGCCGCAGGCGATCTCGCTCGTCGTCCAGCCTCGCGACTTCGCCAGCTGGAAGAAGGCCGTGAACGGCGTCGCTTCCCAATCCGCCGCGAGAATGAAATGCTTGCGCTCGATCCGGGAAAGGCCTTCGCCGAGGCGGAGCGGCTGCTCGAAGGTCGCGAGCGGCTGCGGCGTGCATTGCCGGTCGACCCATTCGCGGTCGTGCGGATTGACGTTGAAGATTGCCGCCGGAATGGGCGGAACGCGCCAGCCGTCGCCGGATTGCGCGGCCAGATCCAGCTGCAACTGTCTTTGCTGCGGCGGGACCAGGTCGTGCAGGCTCTGGCCGTCTTCCGGCAGGAAAGCGTCGAGATAGACCAGCGCGGCGATACGATCGGGCAGCGCGTCCCCGACGCCGCTGATCACGCAGCCGCCATAGGAATGGCCGCACAGGATCACCGAATCCAGGCCCTCCCATCGGATCAGGCCGGCGACGTCATCGATATGGTGCTGAAGATCGACGTCGCGCGACAGCAGGTGACCTCGGTCCGCCAGTCCGCTCAGCGTGGGCGTGAACACCTCATGCCCGCGATCGGCGAGCGTCCGCCGCACCCGGGCCCAGCACCAGCTGCCGTGCCACGCGCCATGAACCAGGACGAATGTCGCCATTGCCTCTCCCCGACCGGCAGGCCGCATCGCATAGCATGGCCGATGAATCCAGCGCGCGGATCGCCCGACGTGCCCCGGGACAGGGTGGGTTGATTTCCGGCCGGCGTCGCTCCACATAGCAATCGGATCGAATCGGTCCGATTGTGAAGGCGCCCGGGAAAGAACATCTCTTTTTTCCGAGATGGAGCGCGGCGGATAGGAGTCATGCGTCTCACCAGCCTTGCCGATTATGCGGTCGTGATGATGGCCGCCGCAGCCCGCCATTGTGAGGATGCGCGGCTTTCGGCGACGCTTTTGTCGGACGAGACCGGCGTCCCGCTGCCGACCGCGCAGAAACTCATGGGACGGCTTGCCGGGGCGGGCCTGCTCACCTCGGCGCGCGGGACCGGCGGTGGCTTCAGGCTTGCGCGTGGTGCGGCGGGCATCAGCCTGGCCGACATCATCGAGGCGGTCGAGGGGCCGATCGCGATGACAATATGCATGGACGTGCAGCGCAATGATTGCGTGCTCGACGGCCATTGCCAGGTGAAGCCGCATCTGAATGCGGTCAACGGCGCGTTGCGTGGCGCGCTGCAGGGAATCAGCCTCGCCACGCTCGCCGAGGGGGCGCAGAGATGACCGACGTTCGCAACAAGGCGGCGCAGGACGCGGCCGATCGCGCTTCCACCTACGAATGGGGCTTCAGCTCGGACATCGAGCAGGAGTTCGCACCCAAGGGCCTCAGCGAGGATACGGTGCGCTTCATCTCGGCGAAAAAGCGCGAGCCGGCCTGGATGCTGGACTGGCGGCTCAAGGCCTTTCGCCACTGGCTGACCATGACCGCGCCGGACTGGGCCAAGCTCAGCGTGCCGCCGATCGATTATCAGGACGCCTATTATTACGCCGAGCCCAAGAAGAAGGCCGAGCTCAAGTCGCTGGACGAGGTCGATCCGGAAATCCGCCGCACTTATGAGAAGCTCGGCATCCCAATCGAGGAGCAGAAGGTGCTCGCCGGCGTCGAAGGTGCGCGCAAGGTCGCCGTCGACGCGGTGTTCGACAGCGTCTCGGTCGCCACCACCTTCCGCGAGGAATTGAAGAAGGCCGGCGTCATCTTCCTCTCCATCTCCGAGGCGGTCCGCGAATATCCCGAGCTGGTCAAGAAATGGATCGGCAAGGTCGTACCGATCCACGACAATTATTTCGCGACGTTGAACAGCGCGGTCTTCTCGGACGGCACTTTCGTCTACATCCCCGAGGGCGTGCGCTGCCCGATGGAATTGTCCACCTATTTCCGGATCAACGCAGCCAACACCGGCCAGTTCGAGCGGACCCTGATCGTCGCCGACAAGGGCGCTTACGTCTCCTATCTCGAAGGCTGCACCGCGCCGATGCGCGACGAGAACCAGCTGCACGCCGCGGTCGTCGAGCTGGTCGCGCTCGACGATGCCGAGATCAAATATTCGACCGTGCAGAATTGGTATCCGGGCGATGCCGAAGGCAAGGGCGGCATCTACAATTTCGTCACCAAGCGCGCGCTCTGCCAGGGCAGGAACGCAAAGGTGAGCTGGACCCAGGTCGAGACCGGATCGGCGATTACCTGGAAATATCCCAGCTGCGTGCTCGCGGGCGAGAACAGCGTCGGCGAATTCTATTCGGTCGCGGTGACCAACAACCGCCAGCAGGCCGACACCGGCACCAAGATGATCCATCTCGGCAGGAATTCGCGCTCGACCATCGTCTCGAAGGGGATTTCCGCGGGCAAGTCGAACAACACCTATCGCGGCCTGGTCCGCGTCGGCCCGACCGCCGAGAATGTCCGCAACCATACCCAGTGCGACAGCCTGCTGCTGGGGGCCGAATGCGGCGCGCACACCGTGCCCTATATCGAGGTGCGCAACCCCTCGGCGCAGATCGAGCATGAGGCGACGACGTCGAAGATCAGCGACGACCAGCTTTTCTACGCCATGCAGCGCGGCCTCAGCCAAGAGGATGCGGTGGCGCTGATCGTCAACGGCTTCGCCAAGGAAGTGCTGCAGCAGCTGCCGATGGAATTCGCGGTCGAGGCGCAGAAGCTGCTGGGGATTTCGCTGGAAGGATCGGTGGGATGATCGTGGCAAGAGCCAAAACCCCTCCCCTTCAGGGGAGGGGCAAGGGGTGGGGCCTCACGGTTGAGCAACTCGCCGAACTTAACGGACGCGCCCGAACTATGCGCAGCAACCCGACGGAGCCGGAGAAGCGTCTTTGGCGCCATCTGTCGAATTCGCAACTCGGCGGTTACAAGTTCCGCCGCCAAGCGGTGATCGGCAATCATATCGCCGACTTCCTCTGCCCGCAGAAGGCTTTGATCGTGGAGATTGACGGCCACACGCACCAGCCGGACGCGGACCATCGGCGTGACGCCGCTCTTGCCGAGCTTGGCTTTGACACGCTGAGGGTATCGAACATCGAGGTTATGGCCAACATGGATGGCGTCCTCGTGCATCTCCTTGCGGTCCTTGGTAACCTGCCCGACCGTTGGCCCCACCCCAACCCCTCCCCTGAAGGGGAGGGGCTTGCTCGGGCTGAGCCAGTGAAATCGGCGGAGATTTCGCTGGAAGGGAGTGTGGGATGATCGTGTCGCTGTTCGCGCTGTTCGCTTCCGCCTCGGTTGAAGCCCGGCCTCCGGACTTTCCGCCGGCGATCCTGGCCTATCATCATTGCGTGGTCGAGGCGGCCGATCATGCCGTGGCGCGGACCCGCGATGCCGCCAACCCGCCCGCGCCCGAGGCGGTGTTCGATGCCGCCGAACAGGCCTGCCAGCCGCTCTACGCTCCCGCGATCGACGCCTTCTATGCGACGACGATGAAGACCGAGGCGGTTCAGGCCTATGTCCGCGGCAAGGACGACAAACAGGTCAGGGCGGAGGTCGAAGCCGGGCTGAGGGACTCGCTCAAGGAAAAAATCGTGCAGAATATAATGCTTAAGCGCAACGGAACGGCTGAAAGTGCCCATGCTCAAAATTGAAAACCTCCACGCGACCATCGACGGCAAGGCGATCCTCAACGGCCTGACGCTCGACGTCGGTGCCGGCGAGATCCATGCGATCATGGGGCCGAACGGTGCGGGTAAATCGACGCTGGCCTATGTGCTGGGCGGCCGCCCCGGTTATGAGGTTACCGCTGGCTCTGTGGCGTTCGATGGCAAGGATCTTCTCGCCATGACGCCCGACGAACGCGCCGCCGCGGGCCTGTTCCTCGGCTTCCAATATCCGGTCGAGATACCCGGCGTCTCCAACGTCCAGTTCCTGCGCACCGCGCTCAATGCGCAGCGCCGCGCGCGCGGCGAGGCGGAAGTGTCGGCCGGCGATTTCCTGCGGCTGGCGCGCGAACAGGCCGAGGCGCTCGACATCTCGATGGACATGCTCAAGCGGCCGGTGAACGTCGGCTTCTCGGGCGGCGAGAAGAAGCGCAACGAGATGGTCCAGATGGGCAGCCTCGATCCGCGGCTCGCGGTGCTCGACGAGACCGACAGCGGCCTCGACATCGATGCGCTCCGCGTCGTCGGCCGGGGCATCAACCGGATCATGCGCAAACCCGACAAGGCGGTGCTGCTGATCACCCATTATCAGCGGCTGCTCGACATCGTCGAGCCGGACCATGTCCACGTCCTCGCCGGAGGCCGCATCGTCCGCTCGGGCGGGCCCGAGCTTGCCCTGGCGCTCGAGCGCGATGGCTATGCGGAGATTGCGGCGTGAGGCGGGCGCTTCTGATCCTCCCCGGGACGGGGAGGGGGACCATGCGCAGCATGGTGGAGGGGGGGCCGTGCGGGCCGCGAAACCCCCTCCACCAGCCTACGGCTGGTCCCCCTCCCCGTACCGGGGAGGAATGGGAGGATTCATGACCCTGCTCGTCCTTCCTTCGACCCGCGAGGAGGCGTGGCGCTGGAGCGACCTTTCCGTGTTGCCGGAGCTGGCCGAGCGCCAGGCTTCGGGAACGGTGCCGGCCGATCTGCCCTGGCTCGGCTGTGCCGGTCCGAAGCTGGCGTTCGTCGATGGCCGGCCGGTGCACCAGGAAGGGCTGGAGCCGCTCACGGTCGGCCAGGTGAACCTCGCGCCCAGCGATCACGCGCTCGCGCGGATGGTCGGGAAACATGGCTGGAAGCTCAAGCTTGGCACCGATCATGCGCCCGCCGGCCTGGTGCAGATCATCCATGTTTCGACCGGCGGCGCCGATCATCTTCCGGCCAAGATCGTCCTCGATCCGGATGCCCAGGCATCGGTGCTCGAAACCTTCATCGGCACGGGCTGGATCAACCGCTTCACGTCCATCGCTTTGGCCAAGGGCGCCCGACTGATGCTGGTGCGCCGGCTGCTCTGCGAAGGCGGGTTCGTCAGCCTCACCGACCGTGCGTCGGTCGGCGAGGGCGCCAGCCTGACGATGACCACACTGGCCGCGGGCGAGGCCGACAGCCGGCTCGACGGCCAGATCATGCTGGCCGGCGAAGCCGCTTTCGCCGAGGCCGGCGGCGCGCTGCTCGCCCGCGGCAAGCAGCGCCACGATGTGAACCTCGTCGTTCGCCACGACGCGATCGGCGGCATGAGCCGGCAGGTCTGGCGCTCGGTCGCCGACGACGCGGCGACGTGCGCGGTCGCGGCGCGGGTCGAGGTCGCGCGCGATGCGCAGAAGAGCGACGGCGAGCAGTCGATCAAAGGCCTGCTGCTCGCGCGCACCGCCACGATCAACGCCAAGCCCGAACTGGAGATTTTCGCCGACGACGTCAAATGTGCGCACGGCGCGACGGTCGGCGAGCTTGGCCGCGACGCGCTCTTCTATCTGATGAGCCGCGGCGTGACGGCCCAGGAAGCCAAAGCCCTGCTGACCCAAGCTTTCGTCGCCGACGCGGTCGAGCGGATCGGGGACGAGCAGGTGCGAGAGGCCGTTCACACCGACGCCCAACAGTGGCTGGGGGAAGAAGGGGAGGCGTCATGAGCACGCTCCTCACCACCCGCCCGCTCGACACGCTGGCCGATTTCCCGGCCATCCCGGAAGGCTGGTCCTATCTCGACACGGCGGCGACGGCGCAGAAGCCGCGGTCCGTGATCGCGGCGATCACGCGCGGCTACGCCGAGGACTATGCCACCGTCCACCGTGGCGTCTACAAGCGCTCGGCCAACATGACGGTCGCGTTCGAGGCCGCGCGCGAGCGCGTGGCGGGTTTCATCCGCGCGGCTTCGGCCAACGAGATCGTCTTCGTGCGCGGCGCGACCGAAGCGATCAACCTCGTCGCGCAGAGCTGGGGTCGCGCGCAGCTCGGGCCCGGCGACCGCATCATGCTTTCGATGCTCGAGCATCATTCGAACATCGTGCCGTGGCAATTGCTCAAGGATCTCGGCGTCGCGATCGACGTCGCCCCGCTGACACCTGACGGCCGCATCGATCTCGACGCGATGGCCGGGATGCTGACCCGCCGGCACAAGGTGGTGGCGCTTGCCCATGTCTCCAACGTGCTCGGCTCGGTGCTCGACGTGCGGCGCGCGTCCGACCTCGCCCATCGAGTCGGCGCCGTCCTGCTCGTCGACGGCTGCCAGGCGGTGCCGCGGATGGCGGTCGACGTCGGCGCGCTCGGATGCGATTTCTACGTCTTCTCCGCGCACAAGCTTTACGGGCCGACCGGGATCGGCGTCCTGTGGGGCAAGGCCGAACATCTCGAACTGATGCCTCCGGTGCAGGGCGGCGGGGCGATGATCGACAAGGTCTCCTTCGCCGGCACGACCTTCGCGCCGCCGCCGGCGCGGTTCGAGGCCGGGACTCCGCATGTCGTCGGTGCGCTCGGGCTCCATGCGGCGATCGATTATGTCGAAGCGATCGGTCTCGATGCGATCGAGGCGCACGAGCGGGCGCTGGTGCGCGAGACGCGCGAGGCGCTGTCCTCGCTCAACAGCGTGCGCCTGTTCGGTCCCGAGGACAGCGCGGGCATCGTCAGCTTCGCCGTCGAAGGGGTGCATGCGCACGACGTCGGCACCATATTGGATGAAAGCCAGGTGGCGATCCGCGCCGGCCATCATTGCGCCCAGCCTTTGATGGAGTATCTGGGCGTGGATGCCACCGCCCGGGCGAGCTTCGGCGTCTACAATGGCAGGAGGGATGTCGAGGCTCTGGTCGGCGGCATCGAGCGGGTGACGAGAATTTTCGGATGAACGAAGAACGCAAGATCGAGGTCGAGGAAGTCGACGAAGCCGCCAAGCCGCCCAAGGCGAGGGTCGATGGCGACCAAAGCGACGAGGGCGGCAAGCGCGACCGCGATTATCTCGCCGGCTTCCTCGCCGAGCGGAAACCCGATGCCGTGCCGGAGGGCGGCGATCTTTACGAGCAGGTGATCGAGGCGCTCAAGGAAATTTACGATCCGGAGATTCCGGTCAACATCTATGACCTCGGCCTGATCTACGACGTCCAGGTTTCGCCCGAGGGCCACACCAAGGTGGTGATGACGCTGACGACGCCGCACTGCCCGGTCGCCGAATCGATGCCGGGCGAGGTCGAGCTGCGCGTCGGCGCCGTTCCGGGTGTCGGCGATGCCGAAGTCGCGCTGGTCTGGGATCCGCCTTGGGACCCGCAGAAGATGTCCGACGAGGCCAAGCTCGAACTGGGAATGCTCTGAATATCGGATTCGAGATCGCACTTCGGTCCGGAAGGAAGAAGGTAGGAAGTGGCTACGAAGACACGAGAGAGACCCGCGGCACTGATGCTGACACCGGGCGCCGAGGCGCGCATCGCCGCGCTGATGGGAAGCGCCCCTGAAGGCGCGATCGGCGTCAAGCTTTCGACGCCGCGGCGCGGCTGCTCGGGCCTGGCTTATTCGGTCGACTATGTGACCGAGGAAAAGCCGTTCGACGAGAAGATCGTCACTCCGGGCGGCGCCTTCTATGTCGACGGCGCCTCGATCCTTTACCTGATCGGTTCGACGATGGACTGGAAGGAGGACGATTTCGCTGCCGGCTTCGTCTTCGAAAACCCCAATGCCAAGGGTCAATGCGGCTGCGGCGAGAGCTTCACGGTCTAGCTCCTCCTGCGAGAGAGCCTGTTAGATGACGACGAAAGTCCTTTTTTTCGGCCGCTTGGCGGAAGCGCTGGGGAAGGAGCGCATCGTCGCGCTCCCAGCCGGCGGATGCACCGTCGGGGAGCTCAAGCGTCTCATTGGCCGCGGCGACCCGGCCGCCGCCGAAGCGCTTGGCGATGGTTCGATCCTCGCCGCGGTGGACCAGGCCATCGTGGCCGACGACACCCATGTCCCGGCCGGGAGCGAAATCGCCTTTCTCTCGCCCTTGTCGGGCGGCTGACATGGCCTGCAACACACGTCTCGTCACCGTTCCCATCGACCCGCAGGCCGAGCTCGGCGACGTCCTTGCCGACAGCCACGGCGCCGGTGCGGTGGTGAGCTTCTGCGGCATTGCCCGATCCACGGCGAGCGACGGCAGCAAGGTCACGGCGCTTCATCTCGATCATTATCCCGGCATGACCGAAGCCTCGCTCGATGCCATCGCCGCGGACGGCGCGAAGCGCTTCGATGCGAGCCACGTCCAAATCGTCCACCGCTGCGGCACCATCGCGCCCGGGGAGGTGATCGTCTTCGTCGCCGCCGCCGCCTCGCATCGCCGTGCTGCCTTTCTCGCTGCCGATTATCTGATGGACCGGCTCAAGACCGAGGCCGTCTTCTGGAAGAAGGAGGAAGGGATTGACGGCGCGCGCTGGATCGAGCCAACCGACGAGGATCGCGCTGGTCAGGCGCGCTGGAGAATATGATGCCCGGTATCGATGAAAGCCTGACCTTCCATCCGCTCAGCATGGCGGTGCTGACCATCTCCGACACGCGCGACGAGGCGACCGACCGATCCGGCGCGTTGCTGGCCGAGCGGCTGGTCGCGGCCGGCCATCGGCTGGTCGAGAAAGCGATCGTGGCCGACGACGTCGCGGCGATCCAGGCCAAGCTGCGCGGCTGGATCGAGAGTCCCTCCGTCGACGTCATCCTCACGACCGGCGGTACGGGCTTCGCCCCGCGGGACGTCACGCCCGAAGCGGTCAGGCCGCTGTTCCGCCGCGAGATGGACGGCTTTTCGGTCGTGTTCCACCAGGCGAGCCTCGGCACCGTGGGAGTCTCGACGCTCCAGTCGCGTGCCTTCGCAGGCCAGGCTGGGGACACGTTCATATTCTGCCTGCCCGGCTCGACCGGCGCTTGTCGCGACGGCTGGGACCTGGTCCTGGGGCTCGAGCTCGACAGCCGTTACAAACCCTGCTCGCTGGCCGGCCAGGTGCCGCGGCTCCGAAGCCTGTGCGCATGAGCAAGCTCAGTCACGTCGATCCGAGCGGACGCGCGCGGATGGTCGATGTCGGCGACAAGCCCGACAGCGACCGGCACGCTACCGCGGAAGGGCAGCTGCGCTGCGCGGGCGCGACGCTGGCCTTGGTCCTCGAAGGCAAGGCACCGAAGGGATCGGTGATCGCCACTGCGGAACTGGCGGGCGTCATGGCGGCCAAGCGTACCGCCGAGCTGATCCCCCTGTGCCACCCGCTGCCGCTCGCCAAGGTGGCGGTCACGATCGAGGCCGACGACGCGCTGCCGGGTTTCCGGATCGCATCCGAGGTGCGCACGACCGGGCGTACCGGCGTCGAGATGGAAGCACTGACCGCGGTCAGCGTCGCCGGCCTCACCTTGTTCGACATGCTGAAGGCGGTCGATCGCGCCATGGTCATCGGCGAGATTCGCGTCACGTCCAAATCCGGGGGGCGAACCGGCGCCTGGTCCGCCGCGGCTGAGAACGCTTGATCAGCTTCGACGAGGCATTTGCGATCATCGCGGCGCGCGCCAAGCCTCTGGGCGCCGAGACGGTGCCGGTCGCCGCCGCTTATGGCCGTATCCTGGCCGAAGCGGTGACCGCCCTCGTCGATTCGCCGCCCGCCGATGTATCCGCGATGGACGGCTATGCGGTGCGCGACGCCGAGGTCGCCGGCGGCGCGCGCCGATTTCGAATCGTCGGCCAATCCTTTGCCGGTGCCGGCTTTGCCGGAAAAGCGGGCGCGGGCGCGTGCGTGCGCATCTTCACGGGCGCGCCGCTGCCTGAAGGATTCGACCGGGTGGTGATCCAGGAGGATGTCGCGCGCGAAGGCGACTTCGCGTCGATCGTCGAACCGGTTTCCGCTTCCCGGCACGTTCGCCCGCGCGGGTCGGATTTCAAGGCCGGCGACACTTTGCTCGAGGCCGGCCGGATCGTCCACAGCCGGGCCGTCGTCGCCGCGGCCGGCGCCGATCGCGCGGAACTGGTCGTGTGGCGGCGGCCGCGGCTTGCCATCATCGGCACCGGCGACGAACTGGCCGCGCCGGGCGAGGCGCGCGCGCGTCCCGGCAGCATCCCGGAAAGCCTCTCGCTCGGCATTGCCGCGCTCGCGCAGGAATGGGGCGGCGAAACGATCGCCTGTCATCGCCTGCCCGACGATCTGGCGAGGATCGCGGCAGCGGCCGCCGAAGCGCTCGGCCAGGCCGATTTGGTGGTCGTCACGGGCGGCGCATCGGTCGGCGAAAAGGATTATGCCAAGGAGGCTTTCGCCTCATGCGGGCTAGAGCTTCTCTTCTCGAAGGTCGCGATCAAGCCCGGCAAACCGGTCTGGTTCGGCTGCGCGGAGGGCACTTTGGTGGTCGGCTTGCCCGGAAACCCGACCTCGGCGATGGTCACCGGCCGCCTCCTGCTGGCGCCGCTGGTTGCCGGGCTCGGCGGGCGCGATCCTCTCGAGGCGGCACGTTGGCGCCCGGCGCGGCTCGCTTGCGATATCGAACCGTGCGGCGACCGCGAGACTTTTGCGCGCGCGCGTTGGAACGGCGATGCGGTCCAACCGCTCGCCAACCAGGATTCCGGCGCGCAACGCACGCTCGCCGACGCCGAGCTGCTGATCCGCCGCCGACCGCGCGCGCCGGCGCTGGGCCAAGGAGAGATGGCCGAGGTGATCGACCTTTAGATGAATCTCGTTGCTTCGACGGGACCGGACGCTGCAGCGAAGTCGGATGACCCCGCTGTCGAAGCAATGGCCGGAAATCCTGCTCTCATCGTTCCCTGTCTTCACGTGCAACGACGGCCAGGAGAGCGGGAAAAGTTGCAAGCCAAAGTCCGACCGGCACGACCCAAATGGACAGATTGCTCGGTAGCACCATCGGGGCGGCCAGGGAGAAGCAGAGCAGCAGGAGCGCAATGAGCAAGTAAAGGCGGTACATTGGCCGATTTAGAGCCGAATTTTTCATTAAGTCTCCTGCTTTCAATGCCTTGTCCCGGTGTGGCACAGGTGTTGAGGTTCGCCCGATGTGGGGGAAGATGGGTGATGGTTAGCCGAAGGACGCCTTTGAGATCCCTTCCCGGGCCATAGGCCGTTCTTGGCTTCGCTGTTGGCTATCGGGCCTGCGCAGGTCCTTGCTCGGGATCAGCGGTATGCATGGGCTCCCGGAGGTCGCTGCTGTCATCCGCGCTGCCGTATGAACGGGCCAGCAAAGGCGAGTCCCAGTCGTAAGGGTCGCCTCGGAACACCGGTCCCTTGGCCGCGGACTCGACCGTGAAATAGGTGAAATACACCGGCACGGGTTTGGGGAGATCGACGCGCTGGTCCGGCTTCGACGTTTTCGGGGGTGCTATCCCATTGAAGAGCCATTTGGCCAGCCGATGCGCATCCTCGACGCGCACGCACCCGTTGCTCAGCCACCTATTCTGATCGGCAAAGTGCGATTTATCGGGAACATCGTGAAGATAGATACCGAATATGTTGGGAAGCATGAACTTGATCTGTCCCATCGAGTTCCAGGGCCCAGGCCGGCGCCGAATGCGGATATTCGCTTCGCCGTCGGCCACCGATCGCCAGTTTATGGTCGAGGGATCCACGGGCGTCGCATCGGACGTCCAGTCCGATAGCAGTTCATAGTCCCGCTCTTTGAGATAGCCGAGGCCCTCGGCGAGCACTTTCTTGGCGACCAAGGTGCGGGCGAGGTCCAGCGGGACATTCCAATAGGGGTTGAGGCTCACATATCGGATATAGGCTGCCATCATGGGCGTCGGGGTGCCGGCCTTGCCGACGATCACCCTCATGCTGTCCTTGGCCCTGCCGCCCTCGTACATCCACAGCCGCGCCGCGCCCATATCCACTATGACATATTTGCTATCCGCGGCCGCCGATGGGAGGCGGCGGGCACGCTCCATATTGAGCAAGATCAGCTTTTCGTAATAGCCCGCGCCGCGATTCAGCGACACCAGGGTTTGGGGGCCTGCCTTTCCGTCGGCCGGCAGACCATGCGTCTCCTGATATGCGGCGAGCTTTGCCTGCAGCGCCTGATCGAAGCCTCCGCCCTGCGTCAGACCGAGCCGTTCTCTCAACAGGATGATGCGCGGATCGCTTGAGCCGAGTGTCATTACCTCATTGTCGACCGGCACCGGCACCTGCGGGAGCCCGCCCCAGTCCGCCTGGTATCGGACGAGCTGGCGGTGCAGGTCGGCGTAGAGACGGTTCGCCGGCCGCGAGGGATCGATAGGAGCACGGCGCCAGCGCGCTTCCTGAGCCAAAGCGAGATTGCCCAGCTCGGGCTCCGGCGGCGCCACGTCGGCGTCCACCAAGATCATGTCGATCCCTTGCTCGAAGCGAGCCGGCTGGACCACGGGTTTGAGCCGATCCTGGGCCGCTGCGGGTGAGGCCAAGCAGGCCGTCGCAGTCCCGAATACGACAAAAGCCCGGCAAATCATCCTCATGAATGGCAAGTTACCGAGGGCTGCCGAGGAAACCAATGGCCGTTGGACGTTTCGGCCTGGCTCGGAATTGGAATCGTTCGCCGCATATCGGGGCCGCGCGCCTCGCAATTGGCGGAACTCCTTGATTCATAAGAGATCAAGGGAGGCAGAGGGGGCGGAAATGATGAGATTTGCGATATCGCTTGCGAGCGTGCTGTGCGTCTCGTCGATGACGAGCGCGCAGACGCTCGGGCCAAAGCCGACGCCGGCGCAGCCGATCAAGGAGATCATTTACCGTGTTCCAAGCGCAAGCGCGTTGCGGGCGGGAACTTCGATTCAGCTCAGGCTGAACGAGGAGCTAGGGACGAGGACGCCGGTCCGAGTTGGCCAGCGCTTCCGGATGGAAGTGGTCGAACCGGTGCTGGTCAGCGGCCAGATCGTCATTCCCGCAGGGAGCCCGGCCATTGGTGAAGTCACTGCCATCCACAACCGGACCATGTGGGGACGAGGCGAGAGAATCGATGCGCGCCCACTGTTCGTGCACGCGCATGGCCGGGACATACGCCTCGCCGGCAAACTTCATCACAAGGGCTCGATGACGTCGCGGCCGGTGCCGATCCGCGCCTTCCTGGACGAGGATGTGCCGGTTGCATTCGTCAGCAGCTGCACCGCACCGTCACTCATCGCACAATTGGCGCGCCGTCCCGTCTCCGGCCTTTCCGACCAGGCGGGTCGCCCAACCGATTAATGCGGTCGCGGAGCAATCGCATCCGCAGGGACAAGGCTTAGCGTGGGCTTGAGTCGTTTGAATCGAGGGCGGCAATGCCTCCAGCGCCTCCGAGTGCGCCCAGCAGGGCGAAAATCGGCAGGCCGAAGAACCGCCTCTTCTGAGGAACGGGCGGCCCTTTCCTCTCGACGCTGGCAATCTGCGGCTCGCTGTTGCCCAGAACCGGGAAAAGGCAAGGCTTAGGCGCCGCCGTCGTCGTGACCGCCGCTCCGGTCGCTACGACCGCGCCGCAGGCCGATACCAGCATTGGCACGGAACCGCTTGGGCGGGTTGGCGCGGCCAATGCCGAAGAACTCAAGGGAATGGCGCAAGTCAGGCAGGCCAAGACGAATCTGTTCATGTGACGTCACCTTTTGCCTATCAAGGCGCCGCGATTATCCGCGCTCGCCTGCCTGTTGTATCTGCACCGGCTTGGGTGGCAGCGTGGTCGCGAGCGGCACCCACGTCGCCTGGGTGCCGCAATCGCTCGTGAGCACCACGGCCTGTCCAGCCTGGAATTGGGATCGATACGCCCAGCATTCTTCCGCTCCGGCGGCCGCCAGACAGATCGATCCGTCGCGAACGAACCACGTGCCGTTCACCTGGGAGCCATCGACCGCGATGATGCGTGCGCTACCCCCCTGGTCGAAATAGACGGCGTTGGTGCTGCCGTTGACAGAAATGTCGACGCGCTGACCGGTAATCTCGGAGCCTGTGAGGAACACTTGCGCCTGCGCGCCAACCGAGGAAAGCGCACCGATCAGGATCGCCCCTAACCCGTGCAGAAGAATGGTCGCGCGTCCCATGTGCAACTTCCTTCCAACCGACAACCCCCAAGGAACCCTATCGTTCCCGAAACGATGCGGAACGCGGAACCCATTCCGCGATCCCGAGAGTCGCGTCAGACAGACAGCATAGCGCGACGAAGCGTGCGATGTCCACCGTCTATCAGAGCCGGATTGTTCCAGAATGGTTCAGGCGCCGCGCTTTGCCGACCTTGGTCAAACACCCAAAGCTTGGGCGTTGCCGAGCGCGCCGCAGAGCGAATGCGACGAGCGCGGTCACCGCGCGGCGTGTCTGTCGCCTTCCAACAATTGCTTTCGCGCCCAGGCGCTCCAGTCGATGTCGAATTCGGTCCGTGGCTTCCAGACCACCTTATAGCCTCTCGGGACCGGCCTCCACGCGCCCTTGGTCGGTCGAATGAGCGGGCGCTCGCACCGCGCGCAGCAGGAGAAATAATAGCCGCCGTTCCAGAGTGTGATTGCGGTCGCCTTATGCCATCCGGCGCGGCAGAAGATGTTCATTCCACCCCCACTGGTCTGTCCCGGCAATCGCACATGCGGGCATCGGCTCGCGGCGGGAACCGCGCCATGCTGCGTCAGGGCGAATTAGCCAGCGGGATTTACGCTCAAGCGAAGGGTATTGGCAAGAAGCTCGAACGCGCGGTCGGCTCAGGAACGCCCGATGACAAGCCACCCGATAAGCGCCGCGAGCAGCAGCGGGCTCAGCACCACCGCCGCGAGCAGCAGCGGGTGAAATTCGTGGGTTTCGTCGAGCGAGACGGAGGGTTCGATGAGCGCCGCATCAACGGATGGCAACACGGCTCCACTATCGCGCCAGGCGGCGTCTCGCATATCATCCCCTCCGTTCGCGGCTTTATGTATCTTATCGGCACAACCTATACAGCTTGACGGTGGGGAACTCCATTCCGTAAATTTACTATCTGCAAAAAAAGGCGCCTAGAGTTGTCGACCGCCGCGAGGCCGGAACAGGAAGCGAGGCTTGACGCGCGTGCTTCACCGTCGGGCAGCGGCCGCCGGGAAGCGCGGCCATCAGGGGAAGATCGCGGATAGGATGCCGACTCACTATCAGGTGCTTGGCGTCCACAGCCAGTCCGAGCTGGCGTCGATTCGCGCCGCCTATATGACGCTCATGAAGCGGCACCATCCGGATCGCGGCGTCACCCGCAGGAACATGAGCGCCGACGTCTATCGCATCAACCTTGCCTATTCGGTGCTTCGCGACCCTGCCAAGCGCGCGCAATATGATGCCGATCTCGTGCGCGTGCGGCTGCAGTCGATGCCGATGCCGGGTGCCGATCGTCGGCTGCCGGTCGTCATCCCGCCGCGCAAGCGGCGGCGGGCCGGCCAGGCGCTGCTGCTCTGCGCGATCGTCGTGCCGTTGCTGCTGTTTGCGACGACCGACAAAAAAACCGTGCCGGCGCGGATCTGGCCGGCGGCGATGGAACGCGCCTCGGTCACGCGGCCGCTCGCGCAGGCGCCGTCACCTGCCGTCGCCGCCGCCATGCCGGAACTCGACCGATCCGTCATCGGCGAGGTCGTCACCGCCGCCGCCTATGTGTCGCTCGACCGTGCCATTTGGTTCAGCGTGGGCTGCTTCGAAAACCTCCGGTCGCATCCCAGTGTCGCCGCGGCGGATCGCTGCATCGCATTCGACATGGCCTATTCCTATTGGCACGAAGGCGAATTCAGCGGGCGCGATCTCGAGCGCTATTTCCAGCCGTCCGTCGCCCTGCGCCGTCACGAAGCCGCGTTGGCGCTGGTCGTGCCGCAGGATCTGGGCGGCAGGCTGCAGGCGCTCCAGGCGGTCACATTCTCCTCCTTGACCGACAGTCTGGCGGCAGGGGTCGAATCCAGCGCCCTGTCCACGGCCGATCAGGGGAACAGCGCTCAGGCGGCCAGTGCTTCAGGCGGGAGCGCTCAATAGGCGCGATCGTGGACCAGCACGAGGAACGTGTTGAGCAGGATCTTGACGTCGCGCCAGATGTTCCAGCCCGACAGATAATCGAGATCCGATTGAAGCCGGTTGATGAGGTCGCTTTCGGTGACGGTCGCGCCGCGGAAGCCGCGGACCTGCGCGAGCCCCGTGATCCCCGGCTTGACGATATGCCGTTCCAGATAGCGGTTGTCGACGGCCCAGAACAATCGTTCGCCCGCGGTCGAGGCGAGCGCATGCGGGCGGGGACCGACGATGCTCATCTCGCCGCGCAGCACGTTGATCAGTTGCGGCAGCTCGTCGATGCTCGATTTGCGGATCACGGCGCCGACCCGCGTCAGCCTGTCGTCGTTGCGCCGTGCCGAGCGCACGCCGGCATGGTCGGTCGCCTCGGTGCGCATGCTTCTGAACTTGAGCATGTTGAAGATGCGGTTGCCGCGGCCGACGCGGGGCTGAAGGAAAAGGGCTGGCCCCGGACTTTCCAACTTTATCGCCAACGCCGTCACCAGCATCAGCGGCGAAAGCAGGATCAAGGCCGGAATGGCGATCGCGAGGTCGAGGCAGCGCTTGATCAGCCTGGCGCGAAATCCCAGCGGCCCGCAGCTCACCAGCAAGGTGCGCCGGCCATGGCTCGATCGCATCGCCAGCGCTCCGATCGCATCGATCTCCGGCGCCAGCACCTCCGCGTCGACATCCATGCCCTTGAGCATGCGCGACCAACGCAGGCGCCGCTCCGGCGGGCAGGCCAGGATCACCCGGTCGCAATGGACGAGAAACCGTCCGACCCGGTCGAGCATGACCGGATCCTCCATCGTGGGCTGCAGCGCTTCGCGGTCGGCGAAGATCACGATCTCGCCGGCCTTCGGCTGGACCGGGACGCCGTCGACGAGCAGAACCTCGTTGACGAACGACCATTGGTACGCGCGCCCGAGGGCGTGGCCGACCAGATAGCGCATCGAGACCACCAGTCCGATCGATCCGATCGTTCCGATCGCCAGCGCGAGTCGCGAATAATGCGCGCCCACTTTCATGTAGAACATGAAGCCCATCACGATCGCGAAGGCGATCACCAACGCCTGGCATGCGCGCGCCATGCCTTTGCGGGGCTGGGCGAGGGTCTCGATCGAATAGGCGCGAAGGTCGATCGCAAGCCCGAGGAAGACCGGCAGCATCAGCACGAGCATGTCGCGTCCCTGGGGATGCAACGGATCGCCCAGCCTGATGAGGCTGCCCATCGCGATCGCCGTGCCGACACACAACAGGTCGACCGCCATCAGCAAGGCGTAGAGCTGGAAGCGGAGCTTCTCCTTGGAGGTATCGAACAGGGCTCCGGCGGCGCGTCCAGACACAGTGGACGCAACGTCGCGAAACCGCGTTTCGGAAACCGTGATATGGTCCTCAAGCGACACAGCGCCTGGGTCCCTCGGCCCGACTTCGTCCACACTCCACCCCTTATTGCGCTGCAGCGCCATTTAACCGATTCGTAACCATCGAACAATCGATGCGGGGTCTAAAGCTTCGAAAGAGCGCAAAGTTTCAACGCATTGTCTCTTTTTATCCACAGGCCGGCTCCGCATTGTGTCCCGAAATTGGGCGACGCAGCGAAATTCGTTTCGCATCGGCGTTTGATTCGTCGGCGGATCGCCGGGCCGGGCTCGGGCGGAGTTCTTGGCGGGGTGCCGCGATGGCGGACGGGTCGAGGCCAGGCGCCTGTTTGGGCGCGGATCGGGCTTTGGCAGCCTTGTGCGAACCGTCGTTTCAGCGCGACGTCATTGCCGCCGTTTGTACTTGCGCTCCGGTTTCGGCCGGCACGCTGACTTCCGCGGGAAGATACCGTCCGGCCGCCTCGGCAGCTCGGATCTCGCTCAGCGCCGCGCGGATCGTCTTGATGCGCCGCTTGATGCCCGGATGGTCGGCGGCAACGTCCCACCAGCGCCGCTTGCCCGCGCGCTCGAGGAAGGGGATCGACTTTTCGGCGTCATAGCCGGCGCGTGCCATCACGCCGACCGCATAGGCATCTGCCTCGATCTCGGTGGCCTTGACCTTGCCCGCCCCGAACCCGATCGCGCTGAACAGACCGCTCGGCACGTTGGCGAGCTTGTCGGAATGATCGAGGATATTGTGCGACATCTCGTGCGCCACGATCAGCGCGAGCTCGTCGTCGTTCGCGGTCATATCCATGATCGCCGTGGTGACGTCGACATAATGGCCGTCCGACCAGGCGTTGACGGACCGCGACGGCGAGACGTTGAACCGCCCGCCGCAGCCTGGCTCGGCGCGCAGCCGCACCACGAATATGGCATTGCCGCGTCTGACCAAAAGCGGCGTCGGGCCGGCGCGGAGCGTGGTGTCGAGCAGCGACAATATGGCTTCCATCCGGTCGTAGGAGCCGGCGCCCTGCCATGCGACGCTCGGGTCGCGAACGCCGGCCGACCCGATCGCCAGTATCTCGTCGTTGCGATAGAGGCCCGCGCGCGCCGCCGGGCTGTCGGGCACCACGCTCAATATGCCGATTCCGTCGCCCAGCCGGAAGGCGCGCGCGACTGCCGCGCGGTCGTCCGGATCATATTGGCTGAGATCGTGCAGCACGAGGCCGGTCAGCATGTCGTGCCTGGTGCAGCGGTCGGCGTTGGCGCGGGCCAGCCGGTAGCCGATCGTCGCCAGCCGGAGATCGCGGCTTCCCAGCGCCTGCAGCGAATCGCCACCGGCCCGGGCGTGGACCGGCGCGGCGAGGATCGTCAGTCCCGCCGCCGCCGCCAGCGCAAGGCGCGCGGCACGGGACGAGACGGCATGGACAATAGTTGCGAACGCCACCGGACAGCTCCTCGAGGAATGTCCGTCGTGTTACTCAATTCTGCTTAAGGTCAGGTTTAAGCGGCGTGCACCGCAAATGCGGTAGAGTCCGTGATAACGCGGGTGAAATGTTGCAACGGCTGCAACGAGGGCCGGTCCAATCCGGGACAGTGGCTGCCGCCGGATCCATCCGGCTTGCGCCTCCGGCCCACGTGACGCATGCCATGGTCATGGGGCGATCGCGCGAACGAAGGGATCTTTACGCATCCGGCCTGTTGCTGGCCCTGGCCTTGGCCTTCGGCGGCGCGGGCGTGCACTTTCCCCTGCTCGAATCCATGCTCGAGCTGGCGGGGCTCGGACTGCTGGCGCATTGCTTGGCGTCCCCGCGCGGAGCGCCGCTCGCCCCGCAGGCGTGGTTGGCTCTGGCGATCCTGGCCCTCGTCCTGCTGCTTCCGCTGCTTCAGCTCGTCCCGCTCCCGCCCGCGCTTTGGACGGCCTTGCCTGGCCGCGCCTTTGCCGCGGAGGTCGCCGCGCTTGCCGGGCAGAGCGGGCTGTGGCGGCCGTTCAGCCTCGATCCCGAGGGTACCCGCCGGTCGTTCCTGGCGCTGATCCCGGCTGCGGCCATGTTTATCGCAATGCTTCGTCTTTCCAGCGACTCGCGGCTGCGGCTGATCGGGGTCGTGATCGCCTTCGCGCTGATCGGCGTGGTCTTCGGGGCGCTGCAGCTCGCCTCGGGCTACGGCGGCTTCACGCCCTATCCGTCGTCGCACAGCGGCGATGCGGTCGGCCTGTTCACCAACCGCAATCATCAGGCGACCTTTCTCCTCGTCGCCATGATCCTGGCGGCCGTGCCGGGCGCGCTGCCGTCTCGCCCGGCGCTTGCGCGCGGCCGTCGCCGGCTGCTCAGCCTCGCCCTGATCGGGCTGCTGGCGATCGGTGTCGTCGTCACCACGTCGCGCATGGGCACGGCTCTGGTCCCGCTGGCGCTCCTCCTGTCGCTGCTGATCCTGTTTCACGACCGCGTCGGCTGGCGGCTGGCCGCCGCCATTCTGATCCTGCTTCCGCTCGCCGCGTGGCTGGCGATGCAGAGCAGCGTCGTCGAGCGCACGCTCGATCGCTTTGCCCAGCTCGACGATCCGCGCTTTCTCTATTGGCAGGATAGCGTATGGGCGATCGGCCAATATGGTTGGGCGGGGAGCGGGATCGGCAGCTTCATCCCCGTCTACAAGGCCAGCGAAACGCTCGAGAACGTCGGCGCGACCTTGGTGGCCGAGGCGCATAACGATTATCTTCAGCTGGCGCTCGAAGGCGGGCTGGCGTCCGGACTGATCTTCGCGTGCTTCCTTCTGTTCCTGCTCTTGGCGGTTCGGCGCGCCGCCTTCCGGGCGCCCTCGGTGCGGCAAAGCCTGCTGGCCTTCGCCGGCGCCGGCGGCATCGTCCTCGTCCTCGTCCATTCGGTGGTCGATTATCCGCTGCGCATGACCGCGATCGCGGTGCTGTTCGCCATGCTGTGCGGTCTGATGGTACCGCCGCCGCATGCCCATCGCCACGATTCCGAGGCCAACGGCGCCCGCGCGCGTCTCCCCAGACGCATCGGTCTGGCGCTGGCCGGTCTGGTCGGCGCCGGGCTCGCCTGGCAGAGTCTGGCGGCCGGATTCTCGGCGCACGCCCTGCTCGAACGGCGCTTCGAGAATGCGATCGGTTGGGCACCCTGGTCGTCGCAAGCGCTCGATCGGCGCGCGACCGAGCTGCTGATCGCGCGCCGGATGCAGGAAGCCGCCGCCCCCGCCCGCGCCGCGCTGGCCCGCTCGCCGATCGACGCCCCCGCGCTTCGCACGCTCGGCTTTGTCAGTGAGGCCGAAGGACGGCCGGCGCAGGCGCTTGCCTATATGTCCGCCGCCGGCCGGCTCGGCTGGCGCGACACGCTGACCCAGCTCTGGCTGATGCAGCATGCGTTCAACTCGGGCGAGGACGATGTCGCCCTGCAGCGCGCCGATGCGCTGCTGCGCCAAGGTCGCTTCCGCGACCAGATCATCGACTTCCTGCAAGAGGCCGCCGCCGATCCGAAGGTCAATGCCGCGCTCGCCGTCCGGCTCGCCGAGCGTCCCGATTGGCGGCCTCTTTATTTCAACACCGCGCGCCGCCTCCCGTCCGAACGTTTCGACGCGCAGGAAAGCCTGCTGCTGCGGCTGGCCGCCACGCCGCCGCCACCGAGGCTGGACGAGGCGCGCCCATTTCTGCAGCGGCTGGCCGAGGCCGGCGATTACGGCCGCGCGCAAAGGCTGTGGCTGCGCCTGGGTGGCGATGCGCCGCTCCACGACGGCGGATTCGAAGCCTCCGATCAGAGCATCGCCGGCTGGGCCGGTCCTTTCGAATGGCGCGCGTTCCAGCTTCCCGACGTCCATTTGACGATCGACGAGGCGCCGGGGGAGGCCGGCGGCAAGGCGCTTCGCATTCGTTCGGGAGGAACCGCGGTCGGAACGATGTTGAGTCAAACCGTCCTGCTCGCGCCCGGCACCTATCGTCTTTCCTTCCGGATTCGCGCCGCCGGGCCTGTCCTGAGTTCGGTCGACGCGCCGGGGGAGGCCGGCGGCTATGCATGGGACCTGGTCTGCCTCGGCAGCAGGCCGGGACCGGAGCCGGATCCGGCCGCGCCGTCCTGGGCCGCCGCGAGCGGCGACGCCTGGACTGAAACTTCTACATATCTTTCTGTTCCAGAAGGAGACTGCCCCGTTCAGCAGCTTCGGTTGCGCTCGACCGCGGCGTCGGGACGTGCCAATTCTTTCTGGCTCGACGACGTTCGGGTCGGAAAGGCATCAGATGGACTCGCGCATTAAGCGGTTGTATTTCCAAATCTGCTGCGGCAAGAGCGGGCCCAGCCGATATGCTGCATCGCAGCATATCGCTCTGGCCTTCGACCTTTTGGGCGGTGCGATGGCGCGAATCATGTGGGAAACGGGGGGCGTCGATCGTCGCGCGGGCATTTTCGATTGCCGGCGCCGATGGCGACGAAACGACCGAGGTCTGACATGCTGAAACGCTTATTGTCCCTGTTCGCCCTGATGACCGTGGCGGCCTGCGCCACCTCCGGCGCCAACCGATCGAACCTGCCGCACGGCAGCGCGGCCTATCAGGTGATACCGCCTGCGGCGCCGGGTGAGATGTCCGCCGACTACAAGATCGGCCCGTTGGATTCGATCGACGTCAACGTCTATCAGGAGCCCGACCTGTCGGTGAAAAAGGTTCAGGTCGATGCCTCCGGCAATGTCGCGCTGCCGCTGGTCGGGACCGTCGCGGCGTCCGGCAAGACCGCTTCCGAGCTGTCCAAGGAACTCGCGACCCGCTTCGAGGCCAAATATCTGAACAATCCGCAGGTCACGGTCGTTGTCGCCAGCTCTGTGTCGCAGAAGGTGGTGGTGCAAGGTGAGGTCACCGAGCCCGGAGTCTATGAGATCAAGGGCCCGACGACCCTGCTGGAGGCGATCTCGCTGGCCAAGGGCGAGACGCGCGTCGCCGCGCTCAAGGACGTCGCCGTGTTCCGTAATGTCAATGGACAGCGCATGGGTGCGGTGTTCGACATCAACAGCATCAGGGCCGGACAGGCCAAGGATCCGGAACTGGTCGGCAACGATGTCGTCGTCGTCGGCTTCTCGGCCGGCAAGAGCATGTGGCGGGACGTATTGAGCGCGACGCCGTTGCTCAACATCTTCCGGCCGCTGGCATTTTGAGCATCGTGCAGGCATCGTGACCCGGATGGAGCGATCATGAACAAGGGCGAACGAAGCCTGGCTTACAGCGGCGGCAGCGACCGGTATCTGCCGGTCGTGTCGGGCAATATGCTGCCCTACGACTTCACCTATCCGCAGCATGAGGACGACGACGACGGGATCGACCTCATCTCCATCTGGTCGGCCATCTATCGCAATCGCTGGCTGATTCTCGTCATCGTCGGGTTCAGCCTGCTGGTTGGAATCGCGAGCATATTGTTGAGCCCGCGGATCTATCAGGCCGCGGCCACGATCGAGATCGATCAGCGGCCCGTCAAGGTCCTGGGCACGGAAGACCTGGATCCAAGCGTCTCGGGTCAGGAGATGGATCGCTTCCTCCAGACCCAGCTCGACATCTTGAACAGCCGGGCGCTCGCGGCCCGCGTCGCCGATGATCTTCAGCTCGCGGGCAACGACGATTTTCTGCACGCGATGGGATATAAGCCGGTGGCCGGCCAAACCGCGGAGTTGAAGCGTCAGAGCGCGATCGCGGCGCTGCAATCGAATCTGAACCTCGTCCTGCCGCGAACGTCGCGTGTGGTCGACATCAAGTTCCAGAGCCGCGATCCGGATCTCGCCGCCCGCGTTGCCAACAGCTATGCCGACAATTTCATTTCGAGCAATCTGCAGCGCAAGTTCGACACCTCCGCTTACTCGCGCAGCTTCCTCCAGAACCAGCTCGGGCTCACCAAGGTAAGGCTCGAGCAGTCGGAACGGGCCCTGATCGCTTATTCGCGCAGCGCCGGCCTGATCGACGCCAGCACGGGCGCGGCCCAGCCGGGCGACACGTCCGGTCCCCGATCGCTCACCACCGCCAATCTCATCCAGATCAACGCCGCTTATTCCGCCGCCCGTTCGGCGCGGGTGCAGGCGCAGCAGCGTTGGCAGCAGGCCCAATCGACTCCGCTGATGAGTCTTCCGGAAGTGCTGAGCAACTCGGCGATCCAGAATCTGACCCAGCAGCGGGCCCAGCTCGACGCGCTCTATCAGCAGCAGCTTCAACGCCGCAAGGCCGAGCATCCCGAGGTGCAGCAGGCGGCCGCCCAGATCAAGGAGCTCGACCGCCAGATCACCGCGCTTGCCGAGAGCATAAGGGATTCGATCCGCGATCAATATTTGGTGGCGCAGCGCCAGGAAGGCGCCCTGCAGGGGAACGTCGGCCAATTGAAGGGCGAGACGCTTTCGGAGCAGGATCGCGGCGTCCGCTACAACATCCTCAAGCGCGAGGTCGACACCAACCGCGAACTCTACGACGGGCTGCTGCAGCGCTATAAGGAGATCAGCGCCCAGGCCGGCGTCACCAGCAACAACATCTCGATCGTCGACAGGGCCGAGCCGGGGGAAATCATCTCTCCGCGTCCGGTCGTCAACATGTCGCTCGCGGGGCTGGGCGGGCTGGTCCTTGCCTTGCTGGTGGTCTTTGGGCGGGAGATGTTCGACGATGCGGTCCGTTCGCCCGAAGATGTGGACGTCAAGTTCGGCTTGCCGCTCCTCGGCACCGTGCCGAGGATCGGCAAGCGCAGCAGCCCGATGACCGAATTGCTCAATCCGAGATCGCCGCTGTCCGAAGCCTATCACGCCATTCGCGCCTCGATCGAACTCTCTTCCGGGGACGGCGCGCCGACGACGCTGCTGGTCACGAGCAGCCGCGAGAGCGAGGGAAAATCGACCACCGCCTTGGCGCTCGCGCTCGATTTTGCCGCTTCGGGCAAGCAGGTTGTCCTGATCGATGCGGATCTTCGCCACCCCTCGCTTCACGCGACGTTGGATCTCCCCAACACGGCCGGCCTGTCCAACCTGCTCGCGCAGCAGCGCAACGTCGACGATGTCATCCAGAAGACCGATATTGCCGGCTTCAATTTCCTGCCCGCGGGCCCGCTCCCCCCCAATCCGGCGCTGCTGCTGGCGCGCAAGCATTTCGCCACTTTGCTCGCCACGCTCGCCGATCGGTACGATCAGATCGTCATCGACAGCCCGCCGGTGCTCGGGCTGGCCGACGCCACCCAGCTTTCGGCCGTCGCGCACGGCACGATCTTCGTGATCGAGGCCAATCGCCGCCATGGCGGCTATGCCAAGCTCGCACTCCGCCGGTTGACTTCGGCGCGCGCCAATCTGGTCGGCGCGGTGCTCACCAAATTCGATCCGCGCAGGCTCGGCTACGGTCCCGACTATAACGCCACTTATTACGGATATGGTTCGCGGCGTCTGCCGGACTCGGATGGGGCAGCACTCATCGATAATCACGATCCGGCCGCTTGACTGTGGCCTGGATGTGGGCCTTCGACGTGCCATAGCAGCGCTTCACTTCTTGGGGTTTCTTAGCTCGATATGTCGACCGCCTCCTCCCCGGATGAGTCCTATCGACCGTCCGTGCTGGTCGTGGGCGCTCGCGGCATTCCCGACGTCGAGGGCGGCGCCGAAAAGAATGCCGAAATGCTCTTTCCGATCATTGCCGCATCGGGATTTCGAGTCGTTGTGCTCGGCCTGCATGGAATCATAAGAGACGGCAGCTTCCGCGGCGTCGAGCTTCGGTCCGCGCCCAACCGGCGTATCCTCAACACCGACAAGCTGTTCTACTATCTGTATGCTCTTAGCGTTGCCCGGTCGCTCAAGCCCGATATCGTCCATCTGCAGGGCCTTGGCGCGTCGCTGTTTCTATGGGCGTACAAGCTGATGGGGACACGGGTCGTGGTGAGATACGGCTCGGTGGATTATTTGGGTCCGAAATGGGGGCTCATCGGAAGGCTGGGTTTCCTCGCGGCGGAATATCAGACCCGTTTTGCCGACGCCGTGATCGCGGTCGCGCCGGCGTTGGCCCGCCGGCTTGGCGCACGCGGCGTCCACGAAACGGTGCATCTCATTCCCAACGCCCTCGACGAACCGCCGCCGGCCAGTGAAGCCTGGCGCGAAGCGGCCGGCGGAGACGACGCGCCCTTCATTCTCATGGTTGGTCGCGTATCCGCCCCCAAGAACATCCATCGCGTCATCGAAGGATTCAGGTTGTTCAGGGAACGCACCGGGCGCGATGTCCGTCTCCTGATCGCGGGAGGCTATCAGGACGAACCCTATGGACGCGAAATCTACGCTTTGCGCGGCGAGGACGTCCGTCTGCTCGGCTATTGCACGCGCGCCCAGCTGGAAGGCCTCTATCGGCGCTGCGAATTGTTCATCAACAGCTCCGTGTACGAAGGCAGCTCGAATGCCGTGCTCGAGGCGATCAGCCGCGATTGCCCGTTGATTCTGAGCGGCATTCCCGAGAATCGCGATTTCGGGCTTCCCGACCAGGTCTATTTCAACCCTCTGGATCCCGCGGCGATCGCGGAGTCGATCGCAGCTGCGCTGGCCGATCCGGACCGTTTTCGAGCGCCCCCATCCGATTTCCTGCGATGGTCCGACGTCGCCGCCAAGACCATCGCCATCTATCATTCGCTGCTTGGGACGGCGCGGGGGTGATGATTCAACGCGACCCACGCAAGCGAATCCTTTTTGTCATAAATTCTCTCGCCGGAGGAGGCGCGGAACGTATCATGCTGACGCTGCTGCGGGCGTCGGAGGATATGCGGGACCGCTATGATTTCTCGCTGGCGCTGCTCGACGACATGCCGCGCCGCTACGCCGCGCCTGCGGGGCTGGATATCCACCAGCTCGATGCCCGCGGCAGCCTGTGGCGCAGCATCGTGGGGTTGAGCCGCCTCGCGGCGCGACAGCGGCCGGATGTGACCCTCTCTTTCCTGACCCGGTCGAACATTGCCTGCGTGGCCGTGGCAAGGATGTTCCGGCATCGCGCCATCATCAGCGAGCGGGCGAACACGTCGGGCCATTTCGCGCCCGGCGCCGGCGGCGTGCTGGCGAAGCGCCTCATCGGCATTTTCTATCCTGCCGCCGATCGCGTCATTGCCGTTTCGCACGGCATCGCCGATGATCTCGCGGCCAATTTCGGCGTTGCTCGCGCCCGCATCAGCACGATCGCCAACCCGGTGGACACCGCTGCCATCCAGGCGGCAGCGCTGGAAACGGCTCCGCTTCCGGCCAAGGGCCGGTTCGCGGTCGCGGTCTCGAGGCTTTCGAGGAGCAAGAACGTGATCCTGCTCGTCGAGGCCCTGGCCGCATCCGGATTGGACCTGAGCCTGGTCGTCATGGGCGAGGGCCCGGAGCGGGAGGCCATCTTGGCACGCGCGGCCGCGCTCGGCGTTCGAGACCGCGTCATCCTGACCGGGTTCCTTGCCAACCCGTTCCCGATCGTTCGCGCCGCCGCCTGCTATCTCAGCGCGTCGAACGGCGAAGGTTTTCCGAACGGGCTGGTCGAAGCCCTGGCCCTGGGTGTGCCCGTCGCGGCAACCAATTGTCCGTCCGGTCCTTCGGAGGTTCTGGCCGACAAGCGACGGGAGGAGGTCGCGGGCGTCTACCGGGGGAAGTTCGGCATTCTGGTCCCGCAAAACGACGTCAATGCCATGGCCGAGGCCTTGCGGACCATCGTCGAACCGGACGTTGCGCGCGGCCTGGCGGCAGCTGGGCCGGGTAGGGCGTTGGAATTCGATGTGGAAACGGCGAAGCGCCGCTATTGGGAAGTGATCGAAGCGCAGGCACATCGCAGGGTGGCGACGAAAGAGCTGGCATGAGCACCGATATTTTCAATATCTTGTCGAACTCTCTTACCTCCCGCCGCGTCGGCGAGACGATCAGGAAGATCGGCTATCGATGGACCGAACGCGGCGCCAGGCGGCAGCGGGCCGAGATTGCGGCCTGGTGCGCTGCGCACGCCACCGACGGCGCCTCATGGGCGAAACGGCTGGATCCGGCGCTCTGGGATGAGGCGCAATCCTTCGCCGCCGCACAGAAATCCTGGGCAGATGCGCGCATGGCTGAAGCGAAGGTCAAGCTTGGCGGAGGCGGTGCCTACGATTTCCTCTATTTCCTGACTCGGCTGGTCCGGCCCGAATCGATCGTCGAGACTGGGGTGGCCGCCGGCTTCAGCTCACGCGCGTTTTTGAGCGCGATAGAACGCAATGGAAGCGGGACGCTCTACTCGAGCGATTTCCCCTATCTGCGCCTTCCCCAGCCCGAAAAATATGTAGGGTTGGTCGTGGAACCTGAACTCAGAAGCCGGTGGAAGCTGTATCTGGAAGGTGACAGAGCCAATTTGAAAGTCATTTCCTCCGAACTGAAGAAGATCGACTTGTTTCACTACGATTCTGACAAGTCCTACGGCGGCAGGACGTTTGCCCTGAACCAACTGTCTCCTTTCTTCCATCCCGAGACTCTCATCCTGTTCGATGACATTCAGGACAATTGGCATTTCCGTGACTATGCAGCCGGCAAGGCGCTCCTCGTGATAGAATTTGGAGGGAAGTGGGTGGGGGTGAGCGGCGGTCCTGCAAGGCTGTACGGTTGAAGGCGCTTGAACTACGTCGATGTGCGGGATGGTATCAGACCGGCCCCGGCCGGAGCGGTGGTTGGGTTGAACGAAAACCACCGGCCGGCATCTGGGACGATATAGGCATGGGACGCCGCCAAGCATTGGCCAGCGTGGCGCCGCACAGGATTCCGTAGAAGATGTTTCCCTCGATCTGCCAGAACGGCATCGTGGCCAGATTGAGAATGATGAAGCTTGCGTGAGCGGCGAGTAGCTTGGTGCGGGACGGTCCGCGGACCCTGAGCGCGACACTCAGCATCCAACCCCACAGGAATAGAATTCCTGCAACTCCGACAATGCCATATTCGTAGAGATAGGAGACCAAAGTATTGTGTGCGTAGAGCGGCATCTTGTCGACCCAGGAGTCCGGGCCCAGCCCGATCCAGTGCTGAATCGCGTTTCCGTCGATGTAGCCGTAGATATATTGGCTCCAGATATAGGGTCGTCCCGACATCAGGCGCCGCTCGTCCGGGGAAAATTGTTCCGGGCGCTGAATGATGTGCAAGCCCTTCTCCCACACTGTTCCTAGATCCATGAATCGGTCCTGCGCCGCCCAGACGACGACGGCGAAGGCAACCGCCGAAAGCGCCAGGAAGAATATGAAAACCGCTTCCCTTTGGCCTTTCTTGAACAGCTGGGCGATTCCCGCCGTGGCTTGGGTGAACACGAGCGGCGCGATGGCGAGGATCGTCGTCCTGTAGTTGGCCAGCAAGATGCCGACCAGCGAGTCGAGCAACAAAAAGCCCTTGACGGGCTTCGACAGCTTTCGGCTCAGCACCGCCACGAGGAAGCAGGTGGCAAGGACGATGGAAAAGCCGCCTTCATGGTTATATCCCCCGATATAGCTGTCGGAGCCGTCAAGCTCGCCCGCCTTGGGCACGTTGAGAACGATCGACAGGAACTGGAAGAAGAGGGGCGCGGCAAAGCTCCAGAGGAGCGCCTTCAAGAACCGGTCTTCGCCGTAATCGCGCATCGCTTCGGCCGTGCCTGCGCATACCACCGTCAGATAGCCGAGCTTGGCCACGTTGTTCATGACGCCTGAATAGAGGCCGTTATAGGCACCGCTCACGATCACGATCAGCATCATGAGGTAGATCGGAAGGTAGAAGAGCTTCAGAATTCGGCCTTGTTTCAGCACCGCGATGCCGAGCAGGCAGACGAAGATCGATCCCAGCGCGTTCCACGAGACGCCGAGCGGGGAGGTTTGGAACGTGACCTGATGAAATGTCGAGACCAGGTAGCGGAACGCACATGCAAAGATGACGAATCGGGCGGCCGTGTTCCGGGTCTTCGCAATGATCATCGCGAGCACAAGCACGAGCATCGCGGTCGCCGGATAAAGGGCGATGCCCGGCAAGCTCGGGCTGGCCGAACCTAAGGTATCTCCGCCCATCTAGTTCACGTCGCCAATGCAGGTTTGGGGCACGTCGCTGCTATCCTCCGAGTCATTGCGGGAGTGGCCGGGCTCGCGGCGCCGACGACCGGCTGGATGCGCGCAAAGACTGTCTCATGCGACACGATCCCGCAAGAATATACATGTTAGTCTCGATCGGCCAAGCCAGGTAGCGGCGAAGTCCCGCGATGCGACAGGCGGCCGAGGCCAATGGAGCATCGGCGCCGGAGCCGAGATCGGACGCGGGTTGTCGAGAGGCCGGATGCTCCGCGCGTTTGCGGCCGCCGCCCGCCTCGACCAACGCTGCGAACCGAGAACCGGTTTTGGGCGAAGATTGGCCTTGGACGACCGACGGACCCGATCGCTACAGATTTTCGTAGACAGCCATCACGTCTTCGGCGTGGCGCTCGGGAGAAAGGATCGCTGCGATCTCCCGGCGTCTCGCAAGAGACAGGGCTGTCGAAGCCCTGTCGTTCAAGACCTCGGCGCACGCCCGCGAATATGTCTGCGCGTCCGCAGCCTCCGGCAGCAGCGCTCCTCCACCCCAGCGGGCGTGGATCTCGCTGTGGCCGGCGTCGTCAGTGGCGACATAGGGGACACCCATCAACAAGGCTTCGACCAGCGTCCGGCCGAAGGGTTCGCGGAGCGCCGGCGCAAGAAGCAGGTCGAGCGCGGCGATATTCGCTTCGGGCGGCAGGCGGAAGCCGGCCAGCAGGGTTCGCGTTGCCAAGCCGATCTCGCTGAGTTGCCGCCTCAGTTGATCCGTCGTCATTTCGCTGTCCCGGCCGAACAGGACAAAATATGCGCTCGGATCCTCGGCAGCCAGGCGGGCGGCAACCTCGATGAAAAAATCCGGTCGCTTTCGCCGCCAGAAGTTGCCGACAAATCCGACGAGCCTGCTGTCGGGAGGCGCGCCTAGCTCGCGCAGGATGTTCGCCCTTTGCCCGGCGGCATCATAGTCGACGGGAGTCATGAACGGATTGATCAATATGCTGCGGCGATCGGCTGGAATGAAACCCATGTTCGCGTCGCAGCAGGCGGAGATGGCCACGACATGGTCCGCTGCCCGCCGCAGCATGTCATAGGGCCAGAAGCGACGGTCGAGGCCACGGGCGTGAAACACGATGGGCGTCCGGGTCAGCTTGGCGGCGAGCAGCCACGCCTGCAGCGAGGAAAGGTCGTTGCAATGCACGATCGTTCCTTTCCCCAACCGGGCCAATATGGCCATGCGAGAAGGCGTTCGGGCGAGGTCGTAATGGGGGCGCCATCGCCCCGCCGGCGCATCCCGGAGCTCGAGCGTCTCGATGCCTGTCTGGGATGCGAGCGACAAGACTTGCGCGCCGGGAGGTGCCGCGACTACGCAGCGCACACCGAATCGCGATCTGAGGCCCGAGGCCAACGATACCCCCGAGATATGGCTGCCTCCGATCTTGGTTCTGGTGTACGGGAGCAGAATGGTCCTCACATTTCCTGCTTTCGATTCAACCTCCTGCGAGACGGACAAGATCGGCACCTTTCGGCAAATCACCGGCCCCGATGCGCATCGAACGGCAGCTTGGCAAGACTTCTTCGCGAGTGAAAGTTCTGCATCGTGGGCAGACCGGAAGCTGATTTGACGGCGGCCGTGCGAATTCAGCAGGGTGAAGGGAACCGGAAGGATAGCGGCGATCATCCTATGGACGGAGAGCAACCCCTCGTTTCGGTGATCGTGCCGGTCTGGAATGGAGCCGAATGCATCGCAGAGTGTCTTCAGTCGCTGGAGGCGCAAACCTACCCCAGGCGCAAGTTCGAGATCATTGTCGTGGACAATGGATCGACCGACGCGACCGCTGAAATCGTTTCCGGGTTCAAATCCGTAATTTTGCTGCACGAGGTTCGGCCCGGTTCTTATGCGGCTCGCAACCTGGGATTGAAGAGCGCTCGCGGAAGCCTCGTCGCGCTCACGGACGCCGATTGCCGCGCGCATCCGGATTGGCTGCGCTCGGTGACCGAAGTCGCACGCCACGAGCCCGACGTCGGAATATTTGCGGGTGAGGTTCGGCTTGAAATGGACTCCAATGAAGGCTCGATGGTTTGCACGGCCTTTGAGGGGCTGTTTTCGTTCAACCAGGCAAGAAACATCAAGAATGGCGGTTCGGTGACTGCAAATTGGATTTCACCGGCCGCGCTGCTTCGGGCGTTCGGCGGCTTCCGGGCAGATTTGAAGTCCGGCGGCGACTTCGAGCTGGCGAGGCGAATGTCCGCTGCGGGTCACCCGGTTCGCTATGTTCCGCAGGCCATCGTCTATCATCCGGCGAGGGCCACATTCGGCCAGCTTGCCGCCAAGGCCCGCCGGGTCGTCGGCGGTCAGATGGCGCGAGGCGACAGGGGGCGCGGATTGGGTTGGTTGTGGCGGGCTACCAGAACCTATGGGTCGCGCCTTCGCACGGTCTGGCGCTCGCCCGACCATGGACATAGCATGAAGCTGCGTCTGAGCCTTCTGATCGTTCGGCTGCATCTGGCTACATGCCTTGAAGTTCTTCGCATCGCTATTGGGGCCGAGCCGCGACGTGCCTGAAATATCCGTCGTGCCCGCTGGCCAATCCCGCAAGCCGTCCGGCGGAACCCCGCTGCGATGACGGGCGAGAATCGACGCGGCGATGAAGAGACGCTTCGGTCGGAGGCCGCCCCGGCGCGCAGGCTGGGGAAGACCGTCGCCCGCGGAGCAGCTTATTCGGGCACGGCGCAAGGCCTGAAGGTCTTGATATCGATGGCTTTGATGGTCGTGGTTGCGCGCATCCTCACCCCTTCGGACTATGGCGTGATCGCGATGACAGCGCCGATCAGCGGCTTCATCCTGATTTTTCAGAACCTCGGTCTGAACCAGGCCCTCATCCAATCGAGGGAAATATCCGACGAGCAGGTCAACGCTCTCTTCTTCTACAATCTCGCCGCTTCCGCGGCCGTGGCCATTGTCTTCGTCATGCTCTCGCCGCTTGTCGGCATGTTCTACGGCGATCCCCGCCCGGCTTATGTGATGGCCGCCAGCGGCGCGACGGTGCTCGTTACGGGAAGCGCGCTCCAGCATTCTGCGCTGCTGAGCCGGCACATGCGGTATAAGGCATTGAGCTTTGTCGATGTGATGTCGACGGCGGCGACATTTCTGTTCACATTGGCGTTTGCCATTTGGCTGCGAAACTATTGGTCGCTTTGGCTTGGGGCATTCGTAGGCGCCGTTGTGACTGCCCTGTTGCTCTGGAGGATCGACAGATGGCGGCCGCGCCGTCGCATAGCCTGGCGTAGCGCACGTCATCTCGTGACGTTTGGGGCCAACCTCACGGGCTTCAATCTCCTGAACTTTCTCGCTCGAAACCTCGACAACGTCCTGATCGCCAAATTCTGGGGACCCGATGTGCTCGGGCTTTACGAGCGAAGCTACAAGCTCATGATGTTTCCGCTTCAGAACATCAATTCGCCGCTTTCGCGCATCATGCTGCCGGCGCTGGCCAGGGTGCAGGACGAGCCGGATCGATATCGGCGTATCTATTGCCTGGCGGTTCGCTCCATCGCATTCGCATGCATTCCGGGTATCATCGCCGCGGCCATCTGCAGCGACCGGCTGGTTCCCTTCCTGCTTGGCGAGCAATGGGCGTCGGCTGGGCCCATATTCTTCTGGCTCTGCCTCGCCGCCATCACTCAGCCGATCTCCAACGCGACCGGCTGGCTGTTCGTCAGCACCGGGCGCACCAACGAGATGTTTCGCTGGTCCCTTTTCGCCACGCCGCTGACGATCGGCGGATTCGTCATAGGTCTGCCCTGGGGAGCGACGGGGGTGGCTGCTGCCTATTTCGCGGTCCAGGTGATTTGCGTCCCCGTGCTGTACCGATGGTCTACCAGGAATTCGCCGGTGCGCGCCTTGGATCTCTATGGGGCCGCGCTTTCTCCTTTGCTCGGCGGGGCTCTGGCCTGGCTGGTCGATCATGGGATCAAGGCACATGTGGGCTTCCTTCCCCGATTGTGCCTGGTGTTCCTGTCGGCCTATCTTTTTTCGGCGGCGTTCCAGGCTCTCACGCGCGGCGGGCGCCTCGCCTTGCGTGAATTCGCCAATCTGATGCGGAGCGCCTTTCTGGGGCAGCCGTCTTCGTCGCGCGATCGGGGTGCGTGACGCGTGGGCGAGCCGAATCCAAAGGTCGCTTACGTCGTCCGCCGTTTTCCGGTGCGGTCTCAAACTTTCGTCGTCAACGAGATCAAGGATCACCTGAGGGCCGGCTTCGAGGTCGACGTCCTCTCCATTCAAGGCGCCGACACAGCCGATTTCCCGGCGAGCGAACTCGGTTCGGAATTCGAAGGCAGAATCGTCTATTTGAACGTTCCGACCAAGGCGGTCCGAAAACTCGAGCAGATCGCCTCCAATCTTCTCGCCAGGCCGCGCCACATTCGATCGATCATAGGCGCGTTTCGGGCGATAAAAGGGGAACCCCTCCGCGCCCGGCTTCAGGCGGCGGCCGTTGCCGCCCGAATGCTTGAAATCGCGCATGAATATGAGATCTTTCACTGCCACTTCGGCGACGTCGGCCGTCTTGTCGCGATCGCTTTGGAGGCGGCAGCTTCCCGAGCGAAGCTCGCCACGACCTTTCACGGTTATGACGTCACGAAGTCTCAGTTCCAGCCGCTGGACCGATACTATCGATCGCTCATTGCCCGATGCGATGTGCTGCTCCCGGTCAATGATATCTGGAGTGAAAAGCTTGTCGGAGCGGGTTTTCGCCCTTCGAACGTGGTCGTGCACCACATGGGCGTGGATACGGCAGAACTGGACAAGGCGCCTGTCGTGCAGCCGAAGACCCAATCTGGATTCAGGGTCGCCCTTGTGGGGCGAATGGTGGAAAAAAAGGGCCATGAGTTTGCCCTCGCCGCTCTGTCGGAGCTTCGAGCGCGTGGATTTGAAATAGTCGCGGATTTCGTCGGAGACGGACCCTTACGGGATTCGGTGACGCGGCTCGTGGCGCGATACGGTCTTGCGGATTGCGTGCAGATGTCTGGCGCCTGCGACCACCCGGCCACGCTGGAAAAGATGAGGCAAGCCGATGCAATCATTCTTCCTTCGGTGACGGCACGTAACGGAGACATGGAGGGAATCCCTGTCGTTCTCATGGAGGCCATGGCGATCGGTCGGCCGGTGATCTCGACCCGGCACAGCGGCATTCCCGAATTGATCGAGCACGGCGTTTCCGGGCTGCTGGTGGATGAAAGAGATGCGCGCCAATTGGCGGAGGCGATGGCGCGGCTCATCGAGGATCCCGACCTGAGAACGCGCCTTGCGCTCGGCGGTCGATCGAAAGTGGAAGAAGGCTTCGATCTAGAAGAACAGGGCCGCGCCCTTCGTTCTATATATATCACTCTCCTGGATCATTGAGGCTGCATGCGTCGGGCGATCGTTGCGCATGCTGAACCGATCGAATGGGCGTGGGCCTGACGCTGTTTCTCGCATTATAAATCGGCCGAGCCTTTCCGAATCAAGGCAAATTGCCTTGACCGAAGCATATTGGACTGGCCCGTCCCGATGGGGTTCGCTTATCAGAGGCGAATGAAAGTTATTGCACAGATTCTGCGTCGAACGCAGAGGCGGCCCTATAACCTTGGAACGCAAAAGAGAGCAGCCTGGATCGAGCGAGCTTCTATCGCCGCCGATTTGCTAGGAGGAGTTCTCGATTTAGGCGCCAGCATTGCTGATGTCGGCTGCGGCGACGGAAAGTTCAAGCGTGAGCTGATTCGCCGTCGGCCTGATGTCAGATACAGCGGGTTCGATATCATGCCTCAGCGTTCCTCGGTGACGAAGTTGGACATTCAAAATGAGGAGCTTCCGGCTTCCTTTGGTGCCGTGGCGATGCTCGGGGTACTTGAATATGTCCGTGACGTTCCCGTGACTCTGGCGAAGATCGCTCGGGCGGCACCATATCTGGTTGTGAGCCATGTCAATCCCGAAGATGGCAACCTGCCCGCTGAGCGATTGGCCACATGGACGTCCGTATTAACTGGCGCCGAGTTCGAGGCGGCGCTCCATAGCGCCAACTATTCTATTCTCGATTGTCAAATGACAAGTGATTATTCGAGGGTATGGCTATGTCAGGTCCAATGACGTAACCGACCCTTTTGATTTGGCTCCCCTATTTCCAATTTATCTATTCTCCAAGTTCAGGGTTGTTATCAACGATGCCCTCCATAAAGGGGCGCGGAACTCCAAAATATAGTTAAAGGGTTTTTCATTATTCCGCTACGTCGCCTGCTTCTGTGAATATTCTTCTGACAGAAAGTGACTCTGCCATCACGCGCTGGGTATTTTTGCGAATGGTTTTTCCGCGACTACAGCGTAATTCTTTGGAAAACCGCTTTCCTTATACGGTTGCTGGATATCGAGCCGATAGAAAATAATCGATAGAATAGAAAATAAGATCCGTGGGAGAAGCATTCCTATTGTTCTTGGCAAATATCGCACTGCCGTGTCCAGTTGATACGCTACCGTTCCGAGATAGCCCTCCATCCAATCGAGGCTCTTTATCTCAAAGCCGGCGTTGGGGAGAAGATAACGATACGCAAACTGGGTGTATCTATAAAAGTCATAAGGTTTTTCGTGTTCTTCATAGAAAAACGGTGCAGTACATATCATGCGTCCTCCAGGCTTTAATACTCTGTTAAGCTCTGAAAGAACTGCACCGGGCTCGGGCATGTGTTCGAGACCTTGATTGAAGATGATAAAATCAAACCGAGCATCTTCAACGGGGATTGACCGCAGATCGCAAACGTAGGTGGTAGGGCCATAGGCCTTCTCGACCTGTTCGAAGTCAGCCGCCTCATATTGAGCATGATCGAAGAACGGGCGGTAAGGCTGCGCGCCCGCCGCTGCATCCAAGACAAGAGAACCCGGCGGAATGGTTTCGGCAAAAGCACGGTTGATCCGTTCCAAGTGGACCCGGGACGAGTTGACTCGCAGCCTACTGAATATGCTCCTCATCATCGTCGTTTGGTCTCCGCCGAAATAACAATCCCGTTGACTAGCTCGACCAATTCCCATGAAGCCCCGATTGCAGAATGATGAAGCGTCACTAGGCCGTCGATCAGTTGATCTCGAAACGTCGGAATGTTGTTGATGAATTCAAGAATCTGGTCTGGGAGAGATTCCGGACTTGCATCCTCGATATCGACGACACTGTGGCCGAGGCCTAGTTTATGAAAAAGCTCGGCAGTTTTGAATTCATAGGCGATCGGGAAAACCGGAGTTGCAGCGCAAAGCGCTAATATCGCCATGTGCATGCGCGTTGCGATCACTAGGTCGAATTCTTCGAGTTCCTCGATCAGTTTCTCCGCACGCCGAAATGATTCGTCCACTGTGACATGTTCAAGAACATCGGGGTCTAAAAGCGAGGTGATCTCAAGCGCTTCTTTGCTGTCGTCGGTCCAGTATTCGGGAATGCCTTGGCAGGTTGAGAGAAAGGTAATTTCGGCTTGGGCCCCGACAACCAATTGCGTCACGGTAGCAGCAATGGCCGATCGATATCGATGCGAGTTCTGCTCCGGAGAGCCTCGGCGAAAATGCTTCCAGGCTCGGACGGAAATTGCAATTTTTGGTCGGGCTGACAGACGTCTTTGCCGACCGCGCTCAAGCACGGCTGGATCAGCTAGCGCAAAGGCGGCGTCCCCAACAACCAGCATCCTTTTCCCGGCCGCTCCTATCTCGCGAAGATTGGTCAAGGAGCGCTCGTCCCGCAACAATATGAGGTCAAGGTGGGGGGCGAGACGTCGGAGCCAATGGATGTTAGTCCTTTGGACGAAAGGCCCTAGGGATTGGGTGAACAGGACAACAGGCTTCCCGCTTGCTACAGCCAAATCGATCTGTTGAAAGCGAGACAGAAGGCTGTAATGCTCCACCAGATAGGTTCCGCCGGTCGAAATAATGAGATCTGCCGCGGCGTAGGTGGCCGCATTCGCCTCGGCCGACCGACCGAGACGAACGATGCCGGGTATGATGCGAGCGATCCTTCGCAAAAGACGGCCCGTTAATCCGCCTTTTGACGGCCAAGGATGAAGCTGCTCGAATCTTATCTCGGGATAGATACGTCGCGAAATGGGCGCGTTGCTATCGAGGACGACGATATCGGCATCGGGAAATGCCCGCCGGACCGTCTTGATCACACCCAGCAATATCGCGCCGTCGCCTCCATTCAACGCAACGACGTTGGTGATCACGACACGCACGAAAGGACTCCATCGCGACTGCTTGGCGCACTGGGAATCCCGATCGCGCCAAGTCCAGCTATGCAATCCACCCCTTGAGGATGGGATCGAGGTTTTCGAAGAGAAGCTCCGCAGATGCTTTTCAACGCTTGGATATCATTGGCGCTGCCAAGGCCGATCACCCGCCTGAACTCCATCTTGAATTCGGTCGTCCTCCCTGCGCCAATATGGCGCGAAGGCGTCGAAGGCATTTTGAAACCGCGTTTGGTGCAATCCCATCTGCCGCGTTTCCCAGGGGCGACATCATAATGTACGATGCTGCACCGCACAATTCTCATTCATGGCATAAGGCCAGCCCCGCCACACCAAACGACCGCACTGAAGCGCGCCCATCGATATGGCGTCGAAACCGAGTTCGGCGTAGGGAGGCATGCCAATCGCTCGGCGGTTCGGTTGGCCGCGGGAAGGCGGCATGATAGCGAGATTGGCGTCAAGGCTTGCACATTCCTGACCTTGGCGGAGTTCTTTTCGAATTGAAACCCCGCGCAAGATCTTTGCACTGCTTCATATTTTCATGAGGAGCATGAGAAGCCTTATGACTGTTACCGCTACACCCGATTTGCTTATTGCCCTCTGCTTCCACGAGCTGGGCCTGACGATTCACAGTCCACTGAATGGATGTTCGAGCCTCGGCTCACGAAGAACTATGCTGTGACCAGGATCGAGACCATCTAATACAATATTTCTTATGTCGGTTAAGCAATGATAGTCCAAAGGATGAAGAATGATGGTAAACTCTAGCTGGCTCAATTTTGTCATCATAGCCTCAACTCTGGCCATAGCGCCCGAGGTTCGACTGCAATCTCATCAGTCCTGGGCGGGCGACGATAACAGATCTGTTGCATTGCCGAGAAACGGCAAAGTCGTGCGTCTAGCTGGTAGGGTGGAGGATGCTTCGATCGGCCCCGTCGCGATTGCCGGCGCCTACCAAGCGATTTGGACCGAAAGCGAAACGACGGTAATCCGCAATCTTGACATACACGACGTCAAAATAACCGAAGCCGGCCGGGAGGGGATACGCATTCGCGGTGACGCGGATGGCGTGCGGATCCGGGATTTCGAAATTCATATGAGGGATCTCCCGCAGACGAAGGAGCTGCCCACCGGCATTGCGGTTTACAGCGGCCGTAACATCCTGATCACGCGTGGCAATATCAGCGGGTTTAGAATGCAGCCTGTAGAAAGGCGATATACCAATGGAGACGGAATAGCATCGGAAGCCGCGGTCGATGGCTTGACCATCACCGACGTTGACTCGAGTGGAAACTCCGATGGCGGCTTCGATCTGAAAGGCAGGGATATAAGGCTCGATCGGCTCACCGCGAAGAACAATGGGCGAAACTATCGCTTCTGGGGAAATGTTCATGCCGGTTTGCTGACGTCCATCGACGCACGCGGAAACGCGATCGGGATCAAAGGCAATGCAGCCAATCCACCGGTGATCGAGATCGAACGGTTGGTGATACGCCAGGACAAGCCGGTGTCGCTGATCCTGGTGGAGGACGGGCCGGCCGACATAAGGATCGGCAAATGTGACATTCAGGCCCCGCCCGGCACCCGGCTCGTGGCGATGAAGGGCGGAAAGACGTCGTTCGGTCCCGGATGCCAGCTTCGGTGATTCCGTACGTATTCGGCCTGCTCGGGCGATCGTACTTTTGGGCCCGGAACGTCACGCCAATTCCAGAAGCCTCCGATATCAGGGACCCTTCATTACAAGTATGAACTCCGTAGCATGTGCAGAATATCGCCCCCTTGAGAGGAGGCTCGTAGCCTGAGCCAACACATTGTAAAGCCGATGCATCCAAGGCCACCGTTCCTTGAGCAGATCGATGTGGATGCCGGGAAAGAGATCGAAGTAGATTTGGTTGAACTGCAACTGGCGCAGGATCCTGCATATTTCTTCTGGTGACGCCAAAGGGGAGTGTTCCACCGGAAACGGAGACTCGCCGCCAGTTCCGGCCGTGGTTCGACCAAGCACGCGGCGATAATATTCCACATGAAGACGGTAGGGCGTCAAACGGGTCAGCAGCGCTTTGAAAGAATTGAGTATCGGCCCGGCTATGACGATGATGCCCTGGGGCTTCAGCGCCGCTGCGGTGCGCTGCAGCGCCGCTTTGGGATCCGCGACATGCTCGAGCACATTCCAAAATACGACGGCGTCGAAGCTGTTGGGAGCGAACTGAAAATGCTCAACATCGGCAACGATCGTCTCGTGCGCATAGCGGCTGCGTGCGGTCGAGGCTTCGCAAATATCCAGAACCGTGTATCGGCTCTCCTCCAGCTCGATATGGGGTTCCGTGCCGCCGCCGACTTCGAGGATCGCAAGGGGTGGTTGGCGGCCTTCCAGCAGCCGCCGCGCATAGATCTTGAATTTGTCTTTGTGTGTCTGTTCTGGCAATGTTCTCTCAGATTTGCGGCGACAAGAGGGGCCGGATCGGCATTCTCCGGGATGACACCGGACATCAAGCCATTTCTTGTGAGTCTGGTTCTCCCATCATATCCCTATGATGGGCTTGAGCCGCGATTTGGATGAGAAAGATTCGTCGATGGCCGAATTGCCGCCACAGGAGTTCGTTCGCTTTCTGCAGACCGCGCTTCCCGCCGTCGCCCAGCCGTCCGTCCTCGAGATTGGGGGAGGCGCGTCCACGAACGTGGAATTGCCTGGTGCGCGCTATACTGTGGTCGACAATTCAAAGGAGGCGCTCGCCCGCTGTGCTTATGCCGATGAGGCCGTCCTGGCGGATGCGGAAAGGTTCGATCCGCAACCGGGCGGCTACGACGTCGTCGTATTCTGGAATGTGCTCGAGCATTTGGCCAATCCCGACGAAGCGTTGCGCCGCGCCGCAGCGGGCGTCCGGTCGAATGGCCTATTGATCGCCCGCGGCCCGGAGCTGCGCTCGCTGAAGGCGCTTATCACCAGGCTTACGCCTCATCGGCTTCATGTGTTGTTCTACAGGAAAGTTCTCGGCTCGCCCGAGGCGGGAAGCCCCGGACGATCACCTTTCCCGGTGCACCATTCATCCTTCGCCACGCCTGAGGCCATCATGGCGACGCTGCTCCCCCTGGGATTTTCCGTGGCACACGACCAGCGCTACGTCGGCGACCAGCTCCAGCTGCTGCGCAGCTATTCGACGTTAGCCTATTTCTTCTACCAGCTTGCAACCGGACTGCTGCGTATCGCGACGGGAGGCAGATGGGGTGGGCCTTCGACCGATTTCGTTATGGTCTTCCGAAAGGCTCGCTGACTCCCCCATGGCGCTCCTATCCGAGCGTTAAATCGTGTCCTCCGCCAGCCAGACTGTAGATGTAATAGGTTACGCCGTTCAGACTGGTCGTTCCATCGAACTCGAGGCTGGTAACAGCCGTACCGGCGCTGTCCGTCAGCTTGACCTGATTGCCCGATGCCGCGTCACCGAGCAGGAACGCGCCCGAGGCGTTGGCGGCGATCAGTCCGTCGTGATTGGGGTCGCTCAGAGCGTGGGTGGTGACAATCCGGTCAGTGGCGCCGAAGCTCCTGACCGTGTCGTTGCCCAGATTTACCGGCAAGGCGTTGTGGAAGAAGAATACATCATTTTTCGTCGTGGCCCGGAGCGTGTCGCCGCCAACCGTTCCCTCGATCGCCCCCGTCGGCCTCACCGCGGCATCCTCGTAGACATAGTTTCCGCCGCTCGCTCCAACGTATCGTAGCGAAGTAGCTCCGGTGATGGTGATCATCTGATCGCCGGTCGTTGTCTTGGTTTTCTCGATATCGAGAACGCCTCCGGCTCCGAACGTAATGATGCCATCGTTGTTGGGATCGTAGATCTTGCGTGTGGTCAGGACGACGTCGTCGCTTCCTACGGTGATGGATTGGTTCCCCGATCCGCCCGGTATGACAAATTTATAGGTGTGGCCGGTGTCGGTCGATGTCGGCGTCGGCGTCGGCGTCGGCGTCGGCGTCGGTGTAGGCGTCGGTGTAGGCGTCGGTGTCGGCGTCGTGCTGCCAGTATCGGTTGTGCCGGTGGTACTGGAGGTCGCGACGAGCCCGCTGAGGAGTGTGTCCCCGTTGGTCGAGAAGACACCCGTCGTGGACACTGTGTTGATGTCCGATGAAGTCAGCCCCGATATGCCGGCGGAGGACCCATAGACGAGCTGAGAGCCCGCGGCGTACATAATCGTCGTGTCGGTGAAGCTCGCCGTGCCGTCGCTCTGGATGAATTTGGAGGCCGATCCCGAATCGATGAATGTTCCTCCGGTGACGGTGAGATGGCCGCCGGTTGCGACCTGGATCTGAAGCTGGCTTCCAGAGCCGCCCAGCAGGTGCGGATCGAGTCCCGTCGGGTTGATCAGAGTCGTGTCGCCCCAGATCTTGAAATTGCGTCCATTGCCGTCCGCTACGGCGTTGATCAATGTGGTGCTCTTGGATTTGAGGTCATAGCCGCTGTCCGCGTTGCCGCTTGCCACCGTATCCTTGAAGGTGACGTTGTAGACCCCTTTCTCGGTCGCAAAGCCGTCGCCGTTATAATAGGTCCCCTTCGAGATCGCGTTCTTCATCGTGACATGGTCGATCGTCACATTGTGCGCCGTGCCATCGAGGACGACGCCCATCGCAATGCCGTCGCCGTCCTCGAATTCGCTGTCGCCGAGGACATTTTGTATCAGGACGTCGTGTGTGTCATATTGCAGGCGGACGACGAACTTGGAGAATCCATGCACCTCGACATTCTGTATGGTGAGCCCTGAGATGGTGGCGCTGGTGTTGGTGCCGCTGAGATAGTCTTCGAAAAAGGTGCGGACATTGTCCGCATATATATCCTTGACGGTGATGTTGCTGATGTCGGCGCCGGCCCGGAACGCATTGGCCACGTTGGCGAAATTCATATTCTCGAACACGAGATTGTTGGCGCCCGTCAAGAGCTTGAAGGTCTCATTCCCTGCCGGGTTGGTCGGCGAGTAAACCACCGGTCGGGTTCCATTGATCTGGATGTTGGCCTCGTGGCCGGCGCTGTCGACGCCCATGATCGTCACCGGGGCCGTGGCGGTTCCGCCATGCTTGATCTCAATGGCGCCCGTAATATTGTAGGCCCCCTTGTCGGCCAGCATGAGGACCGTGCCCCCCGGCCCCGCCAGCTGAATCGCCTTGTCCAGGCTGGTGATCGGCAGCGCGCTCGTCGCGCTCTTGCCTGAATTGGTCGAAACTCCCTTCGGGCTGATGTAAATCGTCGCCACACTATGCTCCTGTTCGATTGCCGGCCGGGCGTGACACGCTGTGGCCGTGAAGATCAGGAGCAGGCAGTAGAGGTTAATTCGAAATAACGTGTTCCGAGCGATAGTTACCGCAGAATTTATTTGGGATATCATTGTTTTAATTTGCCCTTGGGGGCCCCCGGGAGCGACCGCTCGATAGGGCAAAGATTCCGATAACCATAGATGCTTTTGGCCGAGATCGGGTTTCGTCATCCGGCCCGGATCTCCGCCGAGCCGCATGGCTTGCCGGTTGCGGCCTCGATGGCTGCGCGGGCTATTTCGCCGCATGGGTCTGGAATGCGCACGCACCGCCGGAAGGCAGGAGGCGGGAGGGTCGCAAGTGGCATTCCGAAAATCGGGGAGATTATCCCCGCGCGTCACCCAAGACTGAGGTCATGCCCGCCGCCGGGTAGGCTGTAGATATAATAAGTTACTCCATCGACCACCCTGGCTCCGTCGAACTGCACGGTCGTGATGGCGGCCCCCGCGCTGTTAGTCAGCTTCACCTGGTCTCCGGTCGAGGCGGTTCCCAGGAGGAAGGCCGCGGAGGCGTTGGCGGTGACGAGCCCGTCATGATTGCCGTCGCTGAGCGGCTGGGTCGTCACGATCCGGTCGGTCGCGCTGAAGCGGCCGATCGTATCGCTGCCCAAATTGACCGGCAGCGCGTTGTTGAAGAAGAAGGTATCGCTATCGGCGGTCGCAGTGAAGGCGTTGTTTGCGATCTTGCCCTCTATCGCTCCGTTCGGGCGCACACCGGCATCCTCGTAATAATAGCTCCCGTCGGCCACGCCGATGAAGCGCAGCGCCTGCGCGCCGGTGATGGTGATCATCTGGTCGCCGCTGGAATAACGGGTCTTCTCGATGTCGAGCACGCCGCCTGAGCCGAAGGTTATGATTCCGTCGTAGTTGGGATCATAGATCGGCCGGTTGGTGACGACCGTATCGTTGAAATCGACCTGGATGGATTGATTCCCGGATCCTTCCGGGATTGCGAATTTGTATGTGTGGCCGGCCTCGACGCTGCCGGTGCTGGTCGGCGTCGGCGTTGCGGTTGGGATGGGCGTTGCAATAGGGGTCGGGGTTGCGATGCTGCTGTCGGTGCCGGACGTCGTGGGCGACGGGCCGAGCAAGGCGTCGAAGAGCGTCGCGCCGTTGAAGGAATAGGCCCCGGTCGCATCGACGCCGATGACCTTTGCCGAATCCAGGCCCGACGTGCCGCTGCTGGAGCCGTAAATGACGATCGCCCCGGCCGCATGGACGAATTCGGTGTCGCTGAAGGCGATCTGGCCGCCCGTGTTCTGAAGAATCTTCGTGCTCGATCCCGAATCCGAAAAATGCCCTCCGTTCACCGTGACATGGGCGCCGGTCGTGACCTGGATCTGCAGCTGGCTTCCGGCGCCGCCCTGCTGATGGGGATCGAGCCCGGTCGGGTTGATCAGGGTCGCGTCGCCCCAGATCTTGAAATTGCGGCCGTTCCCCACCGCAACGGCGTTGATCAGCGTCGTGCCGGTCGATTTCAGATCATAGCCGCCGTCGGCATTTCCGCTCGCAATCGTGTTCTTGAAGGTCACGTCATAGACATCGCGCTCCGTCGCGAAGCCGTCGCCATTATAGTAAGTGCCGCTCGAGATCGCATTCTTCATCGTGACATGATCGATCGTCACGCTGTGGACGGTGCCGGACAGGCTGATTCCCATCGCGATCCCGTCGCCATCTTCATGCTCGCTGTCCCCGAGCACATTCTGGATGAGGATGTCGTGCGAATCATATTGAAGGCGAACGGCGCTCTTGGAGAAACCGTGCACCTCGACATTTTGAATCGTCAGGCCGGAGATGGTCGCGGTCGGGTTGGTCCCGCTGGCATAATCCTCGAAGAAGGTGCGGACGTTGTCGGCATAGATGTTCCTGATCGCGATGTTGCTGATGTCGGCGCCCGCCCGGAACGCCGACCAGACATTGGCAAAGGACATATGGTCGAAGATGAGATTGTCGGCGCCATCGAGCAGCTTGAACGTTTCGTTGCCGGGCGGATTGGTCGGCGAATAGACGGCCGGGCGCGTGCCGTTGATCTGGATGTTGGACGGATGGCCGGCGCTGTCGACCCCCATGATGGTTACGGGGGCGCTGGCGGTGCCGCCATGTGAAATGGTGATGTTGTCGCTGACATAATAGCTGCCCTTGTCGGACAGCAGCAGCACGGTTCCGCCGGGGCCCGCCAGCTGTATCGCCTTATCAAGGCTGGTAATCGGCAAAGCGCTGGAGGCGGTCTTGCCAGAATTCCCCGATAGCCCCCTCGGGCTAATGTAAACAACAGACACTTTGTACTCCCACGCAACTACAGACGGCGACAGGAATGCCGCCGCCGCGAAGGCTAGGAGTACGCAGTACAGATTAACCCGAAATCACTTATTCCGATGTCGAAGTTGTCACGTCATTCGGAAATGAAACCGTCTACTTCATATCGTTTCGGAACCGTTTCGATTGCTCCCTGATGCCCCCGAACCTTACATTGACCCTTTTGTTAACCAAACACTTCGGGCAGCAAATTAATTTCGACATTCCGGTGCCTGATTCAGCCGAGTCGAGTCTGTTTCTCGCCCATGCATCCCGCCTGCCGACTGGCTGCGCTCCGACTTCACGCGCGAGAGCGCACGCGCGCCGAGCTGTGAGAATATGTGGAATCGCTGCGCCAAGGCCGGTAGGCTGGATGGAGATGCGCATCCCCATAGCGTTCGTCATCAACAGCATCGGCTACGGAGGCGCGGAGCGCGTGCTGCGCATCCTGCTCGACGCAGCGGGGGCTGCGCGCGACCGCTATGACATCCACCTCATCCTGCTCGACGATCAGGCCGAGGTCCGCGAGATGCCCGATTTTGCCGTCAAGCATGTGCTCGACGGCCGGGGGAGCATGGTTCGCAGCCTATGGCAGCTGCATCGGGAGCTCCGCCGGCTGAAGCCCGCCCTCATCGTGAGCTTCCTGGTCCGCGCCAATGTTGCCAGCGCGATCGTGGGCAGATTGCTCTCGACGCGCGTCGTCATTTGCGAGCGGATGCATCTCTCCTCGCACCTCGAAGGACGCTATCGCCGCCTTCGGCTGCGCGCTGCGCGACTGATGCCGCGCCTGGCCTATCGGTTCGCGACTATCGCACTTGGCGTGTCGACCGGTGTCACCGAGGATCTGGTGCGGAATTTCGGCGTGAAGCCGGACCGTGCCCGCACCATCTTCAACCCCTACGATATCGAGGCCATCGGCCGCGCCGCCCAGGACGTTCCCGCGATGGAACTGCCGGCACGGTTCATCGTCGCCGTCGGACGGATCGAGCCGAGCAAGAATTTCGGTCAACTGGTCGAAGCATTTGCGGCATCGGGCCTGCCCCACACGCTGGTGATCCTCGGCGAAGGATCGCAGCGCGGCGCGATCGCGCGCGCCGCGGCCGAGGCCGGCGTGGCCGATCGCGTGATGCTGCCCGGATTTGCCGCCAACCCGTTCCCGATCGTCGCGCGCGCGGACTATTATGTGTCCAGCTCGCGCAACGAGGGATTTCCCAATGCGCTGGTCGAGGCGCTGGCGCTGGGGAAGGCGGTGGTCGCGTCGGATTGCGCTTCGGGGCCCGCCGAGATCCTTGCCGGGGTCGCGAAGCTCGACCGCCCGGGCGTGACCGAGGCGGAATATGGCATCCTCGTCGAGGAAGGGTCGGTCGCGGCGCTGAGGGATGCGCTGGTGCGGATGGCCGATCCGCAGGTCCGGCGCAGCTATGAGGCGCGGGCGCGGTGCCGTGCCGGCTGCTTCGGCCTGCGCGAGGTGGCGGGGGAATATTGGACGCTTTTCGACGATGTCGCCAAGGGGGGAGACGGCAACGGCCGACGCAGCAGCGTGTAATAGAGCTGGAGATGGTGCCTTGCCGAGCGCGCCCAGGAGTTGCGCCGCTGCGCCGCGGCGGCCGCGGGGGCCGCATAGCGGCTGAAATCTTCGGCGCCCATCATCTGCGCCATCCCCGCGACGTCGCCGGGGGCGAAGTAGCAATGTTCGGGAAGGCCGAATTCGCGATGGGGGGTTATGTCGCTCACGATCAGGGGAATGCCGGCGGTGAGCGCTTCCGCCACGACCATTGCATAGCCTTCCATGTGCGAAGCGTGAACGAAGAGCGCTGCTTCCTCATAGAGTCTGCGGAGGGCGTCGCCGGACTGGAAGCCGGCGAAGACGATTCGTTCGCTCGCCTGCTTTCGAAGCTCCGTCGCATAGGAACCGTCGCCGAGGTCGGATCCGGCGATCACGAGCTTGTAATCCGGCCTGTCCGCGCGCCGGAAGGCGGCGATGGCCTGCTCGAAGGCTTTGGTCCCCTCGATCCGCCCGACCGCCAGCATGTAGCGCTGCGGCTTCAGGCCCAGCTCGTCGAGAATGCCGCTCGCATTGGGCTTGCCCATGTCGTCGACCGCGCCGGCATTATGGATCACGCAGGTCCGTCGCCGCGCGCGGGGGTAGAGGCCGGTGAAGTCGGCGTAGAGGGCGTTGCTGACGCAGATCACCGCGCTCGCGTAATAAGCGGACAATCGTTCACCCAATTTGAGAAAGGCGCGGGCATGCCAGGACCATTTCGGCCGCAGATAATCTTGGGCATGGTGGGTCACGATGGTCGGGAAACCGAGCATGCGCGCCAGCGGCGTGAAGAAGCCGGGCCCGATGCCGTGGAGGTGCAGCAGATCCGGGCGCACGAACCAGCGGGCGTAGAGTATCGACAGGAACGAATGGATCAGGGTGTCGACGCCCCAGATTTTCGGCGACCAGAGCGTCCTCACCTGCAGGCCTTCGAAATCGAAGCGGGCCCTCCGCGCATAGCCTTTGCGGATCAGGACGGTGATTTCGAGGCCGTCGTCCTGCCGGAGCAGCTCGGGATAGAGCTTCTGGCAATGCGCTTCGACACCGCCGATGATGAAGGGGATCGCGCGCAAGCCGATGACGCAGACGTGCGTGCGTTTGCCGGGGCGAGAGGCCAAGTCGGTCGAACGGCGCCGGTTTGGCGGAGGCGGGACAATCCCGCGGGAAGGGCGACGGGTGGGCACGGCGGCTCCCTAAGCTCCGCCGACGCTTGGCAGAGCGAAAAATATGCGATCGCGCGAACCGTGATGAACAATGATCAATTCCGGCTCCCGATGACGCCGGCAACCGGCACCGACCGACGCTCCCCCGCTCGTCCGTTCCGCGTCATAAGCGGGAACGCTCTTACCTTGCTGAACACCATAACCACCGCACTTGCTGCCTACCCGGACGGGACTCGCGCCGTCTAACCGGGATCAGATTAACATTTAGTCGTGCTGAGGGAACAGTTTACCGCGGATAAATGTCCCCATTCGGGATCGGCCCCAAATCGCCCGATCCTGACCCGGCATGGGCCATTTCGTGCTGCGCTCCAGTTTTCCGGCGATTGACTTCCACGGATATTTGGGCGCGAAACTGTGCTGGTGAGAGCGCGTTACCTCCCATCCGCCTTGCGCGCCGGGTTGAACCGCGCGCGCCGCCGGCTGCGCGCCAGGCCCCGGCCGGCCATATTGATGTATCACCGTATTGCCGAAGAGAGCTTCGACCCCTGGGGCCTGGCGGTCAGCCCGGCCCGATTCGCCGAGCAGATCGCCTGGCTGAGGGACAAGCGCGAGATCCTGCCGCTTCACGCTTTCGTCGATCTGCACCGGGCCGGGAGGCTGCCCGCAAAGGCGGTCGCGATCACGTTCGACGATGGCTATGCCTGCAATGCCCGCTTTGCCGCTCCTCTCCTCGAAAGGATGGACGCCGCCGCGACGATCTTCCTTCCCGCCGAATTGATCGAGGAAGGCCGGGAGTTCTGGTGGGACGAACTGGAACGGATCGTGATCGGTCACAATGCCGATGCGATCGACCTCGCAACCCCCCAGGGCGTGACCCCGATTCAAATCGGGGCGGCGCGGGACGATGACAGGAACTGGCGTCCGCATCAGCCTCCTCGCACGGCGCGGCAGCAGGGCTTTCACCGCATTTGGTCGGCTTTGCGGACGCTCGATCCTTCCAGGCAGCGGGAAGCGATGGAGATGCTTCGTCGCCAGTCGGACGTTCCCGAGCGCCCGCGCGACAGCCATCGTCCCATGACAGTTGCCGAGGTCCGCCGGCTTCAGTCGGATCGTATCGTGATGGGCAGCCATTCGCTGACCCACACGTCGCTTTCCCAGCGCTCGGCGCGCGAGCAGACCGCCGAAATCGTCGCGAGCCGTAGCCGATGCGCGGAAATCACCGGACAGGCGCCGCTGAGCTTTGCCTATCCTTATGGCGATTACGACGAAAGCGCTGTCCGCCTCGCCGAGGAGGCGGGCTATATCTGCGCCTGCACCACGGATCCGTCACCGGTCAGGGCCTCCGCATCCCCTTACGCCTTGCCGCGCATCCAGGTCGAGGATTGGGACGCCGTGATGCTGGCCCGCACCCTGCGCGCGCCATGATGAGGCCTGTCCAATTTTTTCCTGCTTGCCGCGTGACCGCGACATGAGCGAGCGGCCGGTCGACATCTCCGTTCTGCTGATCACCTACAACCACGCGCCGTTCATCGCCAAGGCCGTGGAGAGCGTGCTGAGTCAAGTGACCAGCCGGTCGTTCGAGCTGATCGTCAGCGAAGATGCCTCCACCGACAGGACGCTGGAGATCGTCAAGGATCTGACCGGAGGCGACGAACGAGTCAGGCTGATGGTCTCCCCGACCAATCTTCATACCAACGAGACGGTCGCGCGCGCGATACGCGCGGCGCGCGGACGCTATATCTGCATGCTGGACGGCGACGATCATTGGATCGTGGATGACAAGCTGGAACGCCAGGCGGACGTGCTCGATGCGGATTCGAGCCTTTCCGCATGCTTTCATAATGCGCGTATTGTTCGTGGGGAGGCGGCGGAGCCTGGGGAAGAAAGATGGACTCCAGCCGAGCAAGCGGCCCGGATCGGGATGAGGGAAATCTGGGAGGGCAATCCATTCGCGACTTGCGCGGGCATGCTGAGGAGAGGTGCTCTGGATGGCCCTTGTCCATGGTATGTCGATCTTGATCCGATGATCACCGATTGGCCGCTTTATATAATGTGTGCGGAGAAGGGCGACTTGCAGTTCGTCGACGAGGCGGTGGGGGCTTATCGATTGCATGACGGGGGCGCCTTTTCTTCGCTTCCAACCCGGGACAAGCTTGACGTCACGGCCAGCCTTTATCGATGCATGGATGCCGGATTGCAGCGTCGGCATCATGAATGCGCGCGAGCGGGCGCATCGCGCTATTTCGCGGATTGGGCGAAAGAATATATCAAGCGGGGCGAACGCGATCTGGCGCGCCGGTGCGTATGGCACGCGCTGCGCGCCGGCGGCGTAGGTCGTTCGGTGTCCTGGCGCCGCTGGGTTCGGCTCGGCTTTCGGAGCTTGCTATGAGCGCCGTCGCTGCAGCGAGGGCCGTGATCGCGCCTGTGCCGGATGGCGCGGCGAGACCGCGCTGGTCGGTCATGATTCCGACGTTCAACTGTGCCCGCTATTTGCGGGAAACGCTCGCCAGCGTCCTCGCGCAGGATCCCGGGCCCGACCGGATGCAGATCGAGGTGGTCGACGACGCTTCCAGCGACGATCCCGCCGGCGTCGTTGCCGAGGTCGGCCAAGGCCGGGTGGCGCTGTTCCGGCAACCGGTGAACCGGGGGCATATCCTGAACTTCGCGACCTGTGTCGATCGCGCTCGAGGCGAAATCGTCCATCTGCTCCATGGTGACGATCTCGTGCTGCCGGGATTCTACGAGGCGCTCGGCCGAGGGTTCGAGGATCCCGCAGTGGGTGCGGCCTTCTGCCGCTGGCAGCTCATCGATTCGGCCGGCGCCGTGACCAGGACGGCGGAGGCGGAGCGGGACAGGCCTGGACGCCTGGAAGACGCGTTGGCGCGCCTCGCCAGCGAACAGCGGATCGTCACCCCCTCGATCGCCGTGCGGCGATCGGTATGGGAGGAGCTGGGCGGATTCGATCCGCGCCTCTTATGCGCGGAAGACTGGGAAATGTGGGTCCGGATCGCGGCGCATTATCCCATCTGGTACGAGCCCGCGGTGCTCGCAGCCTACCGCGTGCACGATGATTCCAACACGGGCCGGCATTTCAGGAATGCCGAAGAACTCCGTTACAGCCGATTGGCGATCCGCCTGTTCCGGCACCTGCTGCCGCCGCAGCGCGAAGCCGCGATCCGGCGCAGCGCGTTGAATGCCTATGCCCAAAGCGCTCTGGCGAACGCCGAAGCGTTCGCCAGGAACGGCGATCGCAAGGCGATGCGCGCGCATCTCGCGGCGGCCGTGCGTTTGCGGCCGTCCCCGCGGGTCTTGCGCAAGGCCGGCCGGATTGCCTGGCAATCGATCAGGAACGGGCTATGATCCGGGTCGCGATCGCAGGCTGCGGGGCGGTCTCCCGTCTTTATTACCAGCCGGCGCTTTCGATGCTCGAACGCGAAGGCCGACTGCTGGTCGCCGCCGCCTACGACCCGGACCTTGAGTCGGCGCAAAGCTTTTGCCGTTCCTTCGGGACTGCCCACGCCATGGCCAGTTTCGAGGAGATGATCGGCCGCCCGCTGGATCTGCTGATCATCGCGTCACCACCCCCCTTCCATCGCGCGCAAGCGACAGCCGCCTTTGATGCGGGCCTGGCGGTGCTCTGCGAAAAGCCGCTGGCACTCACGGTCGAGGACGGGGAGCAGATGGTGGAAGCGGCGCGCCGTGCCGGCCGTCCGCTCGCGGTGGGGATGATCAGGCGCCGGCTGAGGGCGACGCGGATGATCCGCGCGATGCTGTCGAACGGAACGCTCGGAACCTTGCGCTCGATCGACATATTCGAGGGAGGACCGTTCGATTGGCCGGTGCGCTCGCCTGCCTATTTCGACCGGCACGCGGGCGGCGTCGGCGTGTTCGGCGACATCGGCACGCATGTGATGGATCTGCTGCGATGGTGGCTCGGCACGCCCGATCGTCTGGCCTATGCCGACGACGCGATGGGCGGGATCGAAGCCAACTGCCGCCTGGAGCTCGCATTCGGAGACTGCACCGTCAGAACAAGGCTCAGCCGCGATTGGTTTCGTCCCAACCTCTACAGGTTCGTCGGCGATCGGGGATGGATGATTTGGCCGGTCGATCAACCCGACCAGGTCGAGCTGGGCCTCCCCGCAGCGTCATCGCGAGCGAGATTGGCCGTCGACGAAATGAAAGGGGCGGAGGACATGTGGGCGGGCCATCCGGCAGGTCCGTTCGGCGCGGCATTCGCATCGCAGGTCATGGGCATCGCCGGCGCGCTGGACGGAGGCCCGGACGATTATGTGAATGGGGATGAGGGGCTGGCCGCGCTCCGCCTGGTCGAAAGCTGTCGCGCGGTTCGCACCGCGATGGCGATGCCGTGGCTGAAATGACCCGGATCGCGGTCGTCGGCGCCGCCGGCTTCATCGGCAACCGTGCGGTGGAGATCCTCCATCTCGCGGGACGCCACGAGGTGGTTCCGATCGTACGGCGCGCATCGGCGCTCGCGCTCATCAAGCGGTTCGACCTCGAGCCGCTCATAGCCGACGCGTGGGATGCGGCTGCTCTCGAGAAAGCTTTCGCGAACTGCGACGCGGTCGTTTCAGCGATCGCGGGAGATCCGGCCACCCTCATTGGAACCGTCGATCCCATCTATCGTGCCGCCGATCGGGCTGGCGTGCGCCGTCTCGTCTATCTGAGCAGCGCTTCGGTTCACGGGCAGGCGCCTGCGCCGGGGACCGACGAGCGTTCGCGTCCTTCGACGCGGCAACCCTTCCCCTACAACCGCGCCAAGGCGGTGGCCGAACGGCGGCTCTTGGCGCTGAGGCGGGGCGGGCGAACCGAGCTTGTCATCCTCCGGCCCTCCATCGTTTATGGACCGCGGTCGCAATGGACGGGTGGATTGGCCGATCAGATCCTGTCCGGCGAAGCCTTTCTCGCGGACGCAGGGAACGGGATCTGCAACGCCATCTATGTGGACAATCTGGTTCACGCGATCCTGCTTGCGATCGAGGCCGCGGGCGTCGACCGCGAGATCTTCCTCCTGGGGGATGCCGAAACGGTGACATGGCGAGCCTTGGTTTCGCCGATCGCGGCGGCGCTCGGCATCGACGTGGAGGCGATGCCGCAGCCATCCTCCGCGGAAATATTGGACGAAAAAGCGTCCGCGCTGCGCGGGCTGATCTTCAGCTCGGCGCGCTACATGTTTCGCAAGCTTCCGCGCCGCACCGCCCACGCGTTGCGGGCGGCGCGCAGGGCGGCGCGGGAGCATCGCCAGGCCGCAGCGCCGCCTTCCGGCACCGAGCCTCCGCATTTTTCCCGCGAGCTCGCGCTGCTCCACAGTTGCTCGGTGCGCCTGCCTTCGGCCAAGGCCGAGAGGATGCTCGGCTATCGCCCGCCGATCAGCTTCGACGAAGGATGCCGGCGTTCTGTGGCCTGGCTGGAATTCGCGGGCTACCCCACCCGGTCAGGCACGACCCGGTGATGACGGAGGCATCGGGCCCGCTCGGTCAGGTGGCCGTCATCATTCCAACCTACAATCATGCCCATTTCCTCGACGGGGCGATCGGCAGCGTCCTGGCTCAAGGCGTTGCGGCTGCGGAGATCATCGTCGTCGATGACGGATCCACGGATCGCCCCGAGAAAATTGTCGCGCGGCATGCCGGCGTCCGGCTGGTGCGCCAGCCGAACAGGGGATTGGCGGCGGCGCGCAATGCGGGCTGGCGGGCATCCGTCTCGCCTTATCTCATGTTCCTCGATGCCGACGACCGGCTGCGCCCGGACGCGATCGAGGTCAGCCTCCAATGCATCGGTCAGGACCCTCTCGCGGCCTTCTGCTACGGCGCGTATGCCAATGTCTTCATGCCTTCGGGCCGCGTGTCGATCGTGTCCTTCCGGCCCGTGCCGAAAGAGGCCTTCGCGGCCTTCCTGCGGGTAAACACGATCGGAATGCATGGCACGGTCCTGTACCGGCGCAGGCCGCTCGAAGCAGCCGGGGGTTTCCGCGAGGCGTTGCGTGCGTGTGAGGATTACGACCTCTATCTGCGCCTTTCGATGCATCATCCGGTGCTGTGCGGACCGCACCTCATTGCCGATTACCTCCAACATGATAGCAACATGTCAGGCGATCCGGCCTTCATGCTCAAATCCGTGCTGAAAGTGCTTCGCCAATTCCGCAGCGAAGCGCGCGACCGCGGCCTGCTCGCCGACTATTGCATCGGCATTCGCGGCTGGCAGGAATATTATGTCGACGGGTGGGCCGGTGTCATGACGGCGCGCGGCCTGACGCCTTCGACCGTGCGTCAAAGCATGATTGTTGCGCGGTTCGCGCCGCGCGCGATGTTGAGAAAGCTGTCGATCCGGCTGCGGAACTGGGCGAGGGGCAGGCGCCGATGAACGGGTCGGTGCCACGCGTCTCCGCGATCGTCATCGTTTTCAATGGCCGCGAATTCATTGAGGAGGCCGTCGCGAGCATCGCCTCGCAGAGCACCGCCGACTGGGAACTGCTGATCGTCGATGATGGCTCTACCGACGGCACCGTCGCCCTGGTTCAGGATCTGATACGTCGCGATCGCGCCCGCATGCGCCTGCTCTTCCATCCGGATCGCGGCAATCACGGCATGAGCGCGACACGCAACCTCGGCCTGTCGCAGGCGCGGGGCGAATATGTGGCTTTCCTCGACGCCGACGACGTCTGGCTGCCCGACAAGCTGGGCGAGCAGACGGCGATCCTCGATCGCGATCCGGCGTGCGCCATGGTCTACGGCCGCACGATGATCTGGCACAGCTGGGATCCGAATGCCTCTGAACGAGATTTCTTCTATGATCTCGGCGTAGATGCAGATGCCACTTACGCTCCGCCGCGGCTGTTCAACCAGCTGCTGCGTAACCGCTTCCAGACGCCGACGACCTGCAATGCGATGATGCGGCGCGACGCCATGATAGAGGTCGGCGGATTCGACGATCGTTTTCGTGACATGTTCGAGGATCAGCTCTTTTTCGCCAAGATGCTGCTTCGCTATCCCGTTCACGTCAGCAGTGAATGCTGGGCGAAATATCGGCAGCATCCGGATGCCTCGTCGCGTCGCTTCGAGGACAGGGACATTCTATACGAGGCGCAGATCCGCTACTTGCGCGCCTTGAAAGCGCACGCAGGCGGGACGAGGCCGCTCTCTCGCCCGCGACTATCGATCAACAGAGAAATTGCGGCCCTGCAGCTGCGCGCCGCCGCACGGCGGATAAGGCAGCTTCGAGAGAGGGGCGGCCGGAGATGAAGCCGCGCATCTCGATAGTGACTCCGTATCTAGATGCAGCGGCTTTCTTGCAGGATGCCATCGATAGCGTTCGGGCGCAGACGGTTTCCGATTGGGAACTCCTGCTGATTGACGACGGCTCCAGCGACGAGGGCCCTGCGATCGCAAGGGCGGCGGCTTCGCAGGACAACCGGATCAGAGTCTTAGCATCATCGGCTGACGATGCAAAAGGCACGGCGGCGGCGCGGAATCGGGGACTGCAGGAAGCCAAAGGAGATTTTATCGCCTTTTTGGACGCCGACGATTTGTTCATGCCCGAAAAATTCGAGACAGAACTCGTTCTGCTGCATCGATACGGCGAAGCAGCGATGGTGTGCGGTGCAGCGCTTTGGTGGTACCCACAGGACCAACGGCGCAACTGGATCGACAAGAATCGCTCCATGCAGGGTCTTTTCGAGGCCCCCCAGCTTCTCAACAGGCTCATTCTGCTGACGCGCGACGAGATTCCCTGCATTTGTTCGGTTCTGATTCGCCGTGGTGCGATTGAGACCGTAGGCGGCTTCGAGGAGAGCCTGCGCCTGTACGAAGATCAAAGTCTATGGGTTAAGATCATGGCCCGCTATCCCGTATTGATCGGGAATCACCTCACGTCCGTTTACAGGCAGCACGGCGACTCCACGTCGGCCCGGGCGGAGCGCGAAGGCGAATATGACCGGATGCGAATTCACCGCGCGCGCATTCCTTTTCTGGAATGGGTGGAGAATTATCTGCTTTTGTCCGCTTCGGGGGCAAGGAGCACCGAGCGGGCGTTGCGGTTGGCCATGGCCATTGCCCGCCAGGATCGCCATGGCTTGTCCCTGTTCGAACGTTTCAGCGTCGCCACGCTTGAGGGACATGATCTCGTCAAAAAAACGATGGCACGGATTCGCTTCTCGGCACGCCGCCTGCTCCGAGAAGCCGATCCATTGGACGTGGCCGACATCGTTTGCCGGTCGAAGGCCCATTGAACGCCTTCGAGGCTTCCGATCTCTATCTTCATCAGGGTGACTGCTCGGTCGACCAGTCCAGACGCGGACGAACGATGCCCTCCCATTTTCCGAACCAATTATGCCGGCCCTCGCCGGAATCGAGCACATCCACTCGCAGGACCTCGGGCAGATTGAGCACGACCTCGCTCGCCTTTCGAAATCTGATGGAAATGAAATAGCTGCCATCATTGAGGAAATTGGCCGGAATGATACACCGTGTTCGATGTCGGCCGGCAGCGAGGGGTTGCTCGGTGTCCCAGGAGCTCTGGTCAAAGACGACAATTCCTCGTTCGTCCTGGACCTTGAGGAAAGGGCGAATCAATATTCCATCGTCCGCATTCGCGAACTCCCATTCGACCGCAAAGGATGTGGCGGTATCGATCGGGTCATCCGAAGTGCCGTTGAGGGGACGGACGCTGGCATGAACCATGCTGATTGGGCGCGTGTCTGCGTCACCAGTCTCATGCCAGGATCGAGACCGACCGCCCGAACCGGCATCGCTATAGTCGCTGTAGTAGCGGCTGAGGACGCGGTCGACGTCGCCTCGCTCCTTGACTTGTCCATCGGCGATGAGGATTGCCCGCTGACAAAGGGCACGGACAGCGCTGAGATTGTGGCTGACGAAGAGGATGGTCCGGCCTTGCGCCGCAATGTCGCTCATGCGTCCAAGGCACTTTTTCTGGAAGGCCGCATCGCCGACTGCGAGGACTTCATCCAGCAGGAGGATATCCGTTTCGAGATGGGCGGCGACGGCGAAGGCCAGGCGCAGGTACATGCCGCTGGAATAACGTTTCACGGGCGTGTCTATGAAGCGTTCCACGCCCGAAAAATCGACGATCTCATCGAATTTGCGGGCTATTTCGCGCTGCCGCATGCCCAGCACCGCTCCGCTGAGGAAAATATTGTCGCGGCCGCTGAGCTGCGGGTGAAACCCGGTGCCTACTTCGAGCAGGGAGCCGATCCTGCCCCGATATCGTATCTCTCCCTTTGTGGGATATGTTATCCTGGACAATATTTTCAGCAGGGTGCTCTTTCCGGCCCCGTTCCGGCCGATTATTCCGACCGTTTCTCCTTCGGCGACATCGAAGGACACGTCGTTGAGTGCCCAGAATTCGCTGCGGGGCGCGATTTGGTCTCTTATCCTTTTGCGCAGCAGTTTATGCGGCCATGCGCCCAGCGTGTCGACAAGCGTCCAATGGTTCTCAGCGCCGATCGTGTATCGTTTGCTGATACCGTTGACTTCGATGGCAATGGGCTTTGTCACTTCAAATCAAATCAGCAAAATTGTGTTCCAGCCGCCTGAAGATCATCAAACCGAGGAATGTGATGAGAGCGAGCGAAAGCATCGACACGGCAAAAAGCGGAAAGGGGTTGGTTTTCAGGCCGAAAAGTGCCCAGCGGAATGTCTCTACCAATCCCACGGCGGGATTGATCGCGAAGAGAAGCCGCCATTTCTCGGGAATCAGTGTCACAGGATATGCGATTGGCGTGATAAACAAACCAAGCTGGGTCCCAAAAGGGATCAGGTAGCCGATATCGCGAAACCTTACGCTCAAAGCCGCGAGGGCCGAGCCGATCGAGATGGCAAGCAATGCGGCAAGGAGACCAATGGGAATGCATAACAAGGCAAGAGGCGAAGGAAAGATTCCATAAGCCAGCATCACCAGGATGAGGAAAACGAAACTCACCGACGCATCGAGAAGGCCCCTCAGTACCGCGGCGATGGGAAGCAGCAGTCGCGGGAAATAGACCTTTTCGATCAACTGAACATCATAGATTATGCTGGAGGCCGAGGCGGAAACGGCCTGGGTGGTAAATGACCAGAGCACAAGCCCGGCCAGACAGAACAGCGGATACGGCAAACCATCTGATGGAAGCCCGATCAATTTCCTGAAGACGATCGTCATCATCACCATGGTCAGGACGGGCTGGACAACGGCCCATCCGGCTCCAAGCAGCGTCTGACGGTAACGAATCTTGATGGCGCGGCGAATGAGGAAGGCAAGCAGATCGCGGGAGCCGAAAAGCTCTGTCAGATTGGGGAAATGCTGTCTGGTGGCAGGCCTGATGATCACGAACGGTTTCGCGTCCGTGTGGCTGGATTCGATCACTATTGAGGCCCCTGTCGAACGCGCCGATTCTGCCACCATACATTACATGTTCGGCGATCCGCTAACGGGAATTGAGAGCGTGCCCCTGCGATAGGGCGCTGGGTTACATCTCTGGGCCCGCCCACCACCGTGCCCCGCTGAAACGCGAATGCATAGATCCACGGCTTGACACCAATGCCGTGTGGCAACCTATGGCAATAATGAACCCGATTGAAGCGGCCGAAGGTGACTGTTATGATCGGTGTCGAGAGAAACCCTTGCTGCAGGCATGCTGTATTAGAGATAGATATTAGGGCGTTTTAGGAACCGCCCATGATTTATAGTAGAGAATTTTTCGATCTCATCAGGACAGAAACTTGGAATACGAGCCTAAGACGGGACCGCTGGTTTCAGTAATCATGCCGTTCCTGAACATGCAAGAATTCTTGCGAGAGGCAGTAGAAAGTGTAATGTCCCAGACATATCCAAGGTGGGAGCTCTTTCTGGTTGACGATGGGTCAAGTGACTTGAGTACCTCTATGGCCCGCGACTTTGCGTCTCTATATCCAGGCAAGATTCATTATTTGGACCATGATTCGCATCGCAATCTCGGAGCAAGCGCGTCGCGCAATTTGGGATTGAGGTTTGCGAAGGGCGATTATGTCGCGCTGCTCGACGCGGATGACGTTTGGCTTCCTTCGAAACTTTCAGAACAGGTTTGTCTTCTTTCAAATATACCCGAAGCAGACATTCTATACGGCAGAACTCTATACTGGTACAGTTGGAATATAAAAAAAGAAACAGATGAAGAAGACTTCATTATGGAATTAGGTATTCCAACCGGAAAGCTATATAAGGCGCCTGTATTATTCCCGCGCTTTTTCACAATCGCAGACATTACAACGCCCTGTACATGCAGCATTATCGTGCGCCGTAGCTTGATTGATAGGATTGGCGGCTTCGAGGACAAGTTCACCACTATATTCACTGACCAAGCTCTCTATGCCAAATTGTTCCTCTATGGTAGCGCCTACGCCGCGGAGTCCGTCTGGGATCGCTATCGGCAACATTCGAACTCATGCTGCGCTCAAGTAGAGGAAAGTGGAGGTCTTAGGGCAGAAAAGATTCGTTTTCTCGAGTGGCTTGGAAAGTATTTATCTAGCGAGAATATCAAGGGGGACATGGCTCGTCAGGTAAAGTTGGCATTGTGGGCTGAGAGATACCCAATCCTATTTGTCGTCCGAAAATCAATTATTCATCATATAAATAATATGCGTATATTCCTCTATAGAACAAAAAGGTTGATCCGTATGGCATAGGAATGATGGCAGCCGGATTAGGAAGACCTCTACATCTTTTCGCGCTGTACCAATCCCTGGCCGGGACAGGGTTCGTTCGCTTCCCCTAGCAATCCGAGGATGATTATCGTCCATCGCTTCCCGAAGGATATACAATGGCGGGTTACGCAGCTTGTTGAAAAGACTGAAGGGGCGCGCATCGATGCGCGTGGGACGAATTGCGAGCCTGTCGCCGCTCAGCCGCGACTTCGGCTTCGGCCGCGGGTTGCCGGTGGACCGCTACTATATCGAGTCGTTCCTGGGGGATCACGCCAAGGACGTTCAGGGCCGGGTTCTTGAGATCGGCGATGATTCCTACTCCCGTCGCTATGGGGCCGATCGCATCGTCCAACAGGATATCTTGCACGTGCGCGCCGGCAATCCGGCGGCGACTTTGGTCGGTGATGTCACGGACCCAAGCGTCCTGCCATCGGCACGCTTCGACTGCGCCATTCTGACCCAAACACTGCACCTTATTTTCGACATGCGCGCGGCCGTGAGGCAGATTCACCGATCGTTGAAGCCCGGTGGCGTGGCATTGATTACCGTACCCGGCATCACCTCCATCGATCGTTACGAGTGGGGTGATTCCTGGTACTGGTCTTTGACTCCCTTGGCTCTCGAACGCTTGCTGGGCGAAGTCTTCAAGCCCGACCAAGTGCGCGTTTCCGCCTATGGCAACCTCTATTCCGCTACAGCATTCCTTCACGGCGCCGCCTTCGAGGAAGTCTCCCGCGCCAAGCTCGACCATTATGATGCAAGCTATCCCGTGATCGCTGCGGCGCGGGTGCAAGCTTGATCCGATAGGTCGGACAGCCGAAGAAGGTCAGGCTGCGGGATGCTCGGTGATGTCAATCGCCGTCACATGCGGGAGGGGTGGAGCGCCGATCGCAAAGCGGGTGCCGAGGAGGTCGCTTCTTGGGCCCGAGCTTTCGGAATGACGTCGCAACCGTTTGAATCCCAACTCCGCCAGGGTGGGAAACGTGCCGAGCGGGTCTTCCCTCATCATCCTCCAAAGCAGGCGCATCGCCTGCAGGTCGTTGCCGGCACGGTGGGAACGGGCCGCCATGAATCGTAGCAGCCGCGTGCGGTTTCGTCTGAGCTTGGATGTCCATTGCGGATAAGCGGTTCCGAATTCGACCTCGCATTTCGCATGGGCTTCTAGCATCAGTTCGAAATTGCTCGACTGGCTTTCGGCAAGATCGCGGTAGCCGGTAAGATAGTCCCGAACTAGAGCAAAGCGGAACCTCTCGGCGATCCTGAAATAGAGCTTGTAGTCCTCGCATCCCAGCAAGTCTTCGTCATAACCGCCGGCAGACTCCACGGCCTCGCGCGTCATAAGCGGCGAACTGCCGTTGGCCACGACATTGCGCCCGCACAAGGCCGCCAAAACATTCCCTTCCGCCTCGCTACGCGAGTCGAGAAAGCGGATGCGGCTGTGCTCATCGATGACGGCAAACCAGGTGTAGACCAGTCCGATTTCGCTGCCGGCGACGGCTGCGCGAATCTGTCGGGCAATTTTGTCGGGGCTCCAGAGATCGTCTGCGTCGATCGGAGCGATGAAGTCGCCGTTCGTCGCTCGGATGCCGCGATTGCGCGCCGCCGACGGACCGCGATTTCGTTGCTGTATTACTCTGACCCGGCTATCCGACTGCGCGTGGTGATCCGCGATTGCTTTGGTGCCATCGGTAGATCCGTCGTCTACCACCACCACCTCCAGCCGCCGATGCGTTTGGAACCGAACGCTCCGCAGCGTCTCGTCAATCGTCCTTGCCGCATTGAATGCCGGAATGATGACCGAAACTTGCAATTCTTCGGTGTTCATCAAGCCTCCCGATCCGCGGATGAGCTATAGCCCCGTGCGCCATTAGCGACAACGTTCTCGACACGGCCGCCCGCCTTGACCTGGCGCGGGAATCCCCAATCTCGGGTTCTTCGCGTGGCAATTGGAGTTGAGGCAATTCTGTTCCCTAGGGATCGGATCGTCATCCGTCATCAGATTCGAGTTAACTGCAAATTTCAGGTATCCCAGGCTTGGCGGGATGTCCTTCAAGGCTGGCTTTCCCTTCACGCGAAGTCGCGGAATAATCTACCTGACCTTGAATTTGACGCTTTATCACTTCTACCGTGACTTGTGGCTGAAAGGTATTGAGCGCGATGGCATTTTCCAGAAGGTTTGCCGTAATCGCAGCCGGGCTGATCGTTCTCCTTGCCATAGGTGCTTTGGGCATTCGCGGGTATCGCCATCGGCACCATGAGAATCCTTGGACTTCCATCATTCGCAAACCTGTCGACCGCCAGGCTTCCAGGGACGATCCCGTCCAGCTCATACCAATCTATCCGACGGACAAGGTCGCCGCACCGGTGCTGCGGGGAAATTTCTGGGCCTCGCCTCAGATCGTGAATTTGCCGGGCCGTGCGCCCTTTCTCCTGCTCGTCGGATCGACCGGATCGGTTGCCGCGGTAGAGCTGAACAACGGTCGCCGTCTCTGGCAAACCGAACTCGGCCGCGGTTCGAACGACGAGATCTTTGCGCGCGCTGCTCCGCTCCAGTTCCAGGATCGCGTGATGATTGCCTACTCCGCGACCGATCGGAAGAGCGGCATCGCCGAGCAGCGTGCGGTCGTGCTCGGCCTTGAGGATGGACGCATTGACCGCAAGTATCCGACGCTGCTGTTCAACGCGGAGCTGCCGGCCGTATCCGGAGGAAAGACGAAATTCGACCCGCAATGGCATCTGGCCCGCGCAATCGCGCTTGTTCCTTCGAGAGATGGCAGCGGTCGCGCTTACGTGACCTTTAGCGGAAACAGCGATCAATCCGATTGGCACGGCTGGCTGTTTGAAGTGGATCTCGACACCTGGGGGCGCGGGTTTCAAAAGCGCGCAATCTCTTCGGTATTCGTGACAACGCCCGAGAACGATTGCAACGATGGCACCGGGGGCAGGATCTGCGGAGGCGGCATTTGGGCCTACGCTGGCGCGCTTGTGCACCATTCGGAGAAGGGACCAGAAATATTGGTTCAAACAGGCAACGGCCGCTTCGATCTTTCAAGAGGTGATTATTCCGAAGCGTTGCTTCGCTTGACGCCAGGGCTCAAGTTCGCCCCGCAATGTGACATGCGGCGTTGTGCGAATGACAATCCTCGCGATCCGTCGCCGCAATGCTTATCAACGTGCCAAAATCTGTTTGTTCCTCGCCTGAAAGCCGAAGATCCGCCGGTGCGCGCGCCGGATGGAGCTTGTGACGGGAAGACCTATCTGGAATGTCTCGAACGGATGGATTGGGATTTCGGCGCCAGCTCTCCGGTGCGCGTCGAGACCGGCGGCCACAGCTATTACGTGACCGCCGGCAAAGCCGGCGACGTGTATCTCATCGACGGCGACATTCTCGGCATCATGTACGATCGCAAGCAGGCCGGCGACTATTGCGGCACCGATCGTGTCAAATGCCCGGATCCCAATGCCGGCCTTGCCATCACGCAGCCGGTTTCGACGCTGGTGGGCAATATCCCGGTCGTCATATTGGGCACGTACAACGAAGATAACATACACGCGGCGGGCGTGGTCGCATATCGCATCGTCGGGGCACCGACGAAGCCACGGCTGGAAGAGGCTTGGCGCGTGCCCGAAGCGAAATCGGCCGAGGCCAGGATATGGTTTCGGGCCCCGCCGACACGACCTGTGATAGGCACATTGCGAGGCGAGCCTATTGTATGGGTTGCTGACAATGCCCGCGAAGGAAGAATCTTGGGTATTCGCGTGCGGGACGGGCGTGTACTTGCAAATGTGCGTAGTGCCGGCTGGCCAATGCGAAACTCCCGGCCGGTTATTTATCGCCATGTCCTGTATTTGCCCTCAGCCGTGCAAAACAGGGGGGACCTCACTTGGATTGAGGCTTATAGAATCGTAGAGAAATATTGACCGATTATTCCACACGATCCCGGTCCATACTGGAAACATGATCCAATCGTATCCCTTCTTGTTGAGCAACCCAATAAAGTATCTGCTTATTCCGTAAACGGGCCTTCGGAGCAAGACGGCGATCCAGTTGGATTAGGTGGTCGACCAGAGGCGTTCTTACGAACGCTCTCTCTGCGAGCGATATGGGATTCTCATGTATATAAGTTTCTATAAAGATATTATATATATTCTCAACGGGGAGGTCGGATAAAATTAAACAATAGCTCAATGCATTAGCCAAATCCAAAATTCGAGGTGCTTCAACCAACGAGTCGAAATCGATCAGACCCGTCAGAGCATTATCTTGGCCGATAAGATTCCAGGGATGCCAGTCGTTGTAGATGGTCTGAATAGGCAACCTACGGATTTTTTCACCATCCCTTTCTACCAGCTGCCGGCGAAGTTCCGTGAAGGTCGATAGGGGAGGTTGGCGAGAGCCCTCGTTATCGAAGATTGCAAGCTGGAAGCGACCGACTGGATGTCCATGATCGAAGCGCGCCATGATGCGATCGAATGCACCGACGCAAGCGGCTATTTCCTGTACTGCGGCCTCACTGGGAATCGTTACGTTTGAGCCCGCCATCCAGTCGCGCAGCGTCCAGCATCCGTCCCGGCCATCATGGTAACGCTCGCCCCGTGCGGCAGGCAAAAATGTCGGAAGCTCGAGCGAAAAGCCGGCCGCTCGCAGAAACTCGACCGCGTCGAGCTGATAGTCTATATAGTCTCGCGACGAATGCGCCTGGTGCAGCAGCAGTCTGCGCTCTTCTGCCTCCACAAGCCAATTGGTCGATCGGATGCTCCCTACTCGTCGAACGATGCGTGGCCGCGCCAACGACCAACGAGCGAGCACTTCTTCCAAATGCTTCCGTTTTGCGCTTGATGGACGGAGCAACCAACCCCGAAAGCCTCTCGCCACGTGTCGAATGAGTGACCGATGAGCCGAGACAGCAAATCGTCTCTGTCCCGTTGCTTGTGTCGAATGATCCAATACGTCCTCGAGCGTTGCTCGGTTTTAGAGCAGGATGCGAAAAAGTGGGAACCGATTTTTCGCTAGAAATCCTGCGGCAGCAAATGGTTATAAAGCGCGATGCGTTCCAACATAATCGCATCGTGCTTCAGACTCTATCCCGGTTTGATTGAACCGGGATAGAGGCTATTTTCCTTTGTTTGCCGTGCTTGGCACCGAAGCTGGCCCCGCCAGCTTTGGCACCGGCGCATTCCGAGTCGTCAGCTGATTCCATCCGACTAGAAATCACTCAAAGTCCGTTGACGCTGTGACCATTTTTAGCGGCTTGGTCACGATCGGTATAGCGATGCTTCACAAAGTTTGGACGCGCATGCGCTCTCGCGCTCGGTTGTCTGGTGCGGTCACAGGATTGAAACAGGCCGGGCTGTAGAGAGTGCGCACTCCCAATTCACGGTATGATCCCCCAACATCATTAGGGGATTGGTAACCATATCCGTTCCAGTTAGAAGCACTTAGCAGCCGGGCGAGCGACAGGCGGGAATCCGAAGGGCGATCGATGAGCGATACCAATCTTGTGCGCGCCGCGCTTGCCGCCTGCCGCCGGCATTTCGTTTACGCGGCCTTGTTCAGCGGCCTGATCAACATCCTCTATCTCGCACCCTCGATCTTCATGCTCCAGGTCTACGACCGGGTCGTGCCGACGCAGGGCACGCCGACGCTGTTCCTGATGCTGCTCGTCCTGACCTTCGCGCTGCTGGTGCTCACGGCGATGGACGTCGCGCGCATGCGCCTGCTCCAGCGCGCGAGCGTGCGGCTCGAAAAGCTCGCCGCAGGGCCGATGCTGGCGCAGATCATCGGATCCGATCGCGTGCCGCCGGCCGCGCGTTCCCAGGCGATCCGCGATTTCGATGTGCTGCGCGGGACGCTGACCGGGCCGGCGATCGTCGCTCTGTTCGACGCCCCCTGGGCCCCCATCTATATCATCGTATCCTTTCTGCTGCATCCGTGGCTCGGCGTGCTTTCGCTGGTCAGCGCCCTTGCGCTGACCGCGATCGCCTGGTGGGGCGAACGCAATACGCAGGCGACATTGCGCTCCGCCACCGGCCGCCAGATGGAGATCAACCGGCTGCAGGATTTTTCGATCCAGGCGGCCGATGTAGGGCGCGCGCTCGGCATGCGCGGGGCCCTCGTCAGCCGCCATATGTCCGATCGCTCGGAGCTCGTGCAGCTGCAGGGCGAGGTCGCGCGCCGGTCGGCGGGCTTCCTCGCGGCGACCAAGTTTCTGCGCTTGCTGCTCCAGTCGATGGCGCTCGCGGTCGGGGCGTGGCTCGCCGTCGATCAGCTCATCTCGGCCGGCGCCATCTTTGCCGCGGCGCTGATCCTGGGCCGGGCGCTCCAGCCGATCGAGCAGATATTGAACGCGCTGAAGAACGTGCTCTCGGCGCGGTCGGCGTATCAGAATCTCGCCGCATTCGCCGAAAACGCAGTCTATGATCCGGATCGTACCGCGCTGCCGCCGCCAAAGGGCAATCTCACCGTGCAAGGCGTCACGGTGCTGGCGCCCGGCAGCGACCGACGCATCCTGACCAACATCGGCCTGTGGGCCGAGCCGGGCGAGCTGATCGCGCTGATCGGGCCGAGCGGCGCGGGCAAGTCGACCTTGCTTCGCGTCATCGCCGGCGCGCTCGACGCGGATGCGGGCGAGGTGCGGATCGACGGCGCGCGCCATCAGGATTGGGACCGCGACAGGCTCGGCCGCCACATCGGCTATATGCCGCAGGACCCGACTTTGTTCCCGGACACCATCCATGCCAACATCTGCCGGCTGTCGGGCTATCTGGGCGAGGATCCGGAAGAGCTTGATCGAAAGGTGATCGAGGCCGCGATGCGGGCCGGCGCGCACGACATCATCCTGCGCCTCCCCAAGGCTTATGAAACGGATCTGCGCGCGCGCGACGGCGGGCTGTCCGCGGGCCAGCGTCAGGCGGTGGCGCTTGCCCGCGCGCTTTACGGCTCCCCCAATCTGATCCTGCTCGACGAGCCCAATGCGCATCTCGACGGCGAGGGCGAGGCGCGATTGCTCGAGACGTTCGGGGAGCTCAAGCGGCGTGATGCCACGCTGATCGTCTCGACCCATCGCACCGGCATTCTCCAGGTCGCCGACAAGATATTGATCCTGCGCGACGGCGCGGTCCAGGCTTTCGGCAATCGCGACGATGTGATGCGAAGCGCCGGTCCCCAGGCGGTGCCCAAGGGACCCGGTGAAATCCCCGCTCCCGAGGGAAAGGCGGCCGCGGCATGACCAACGGCGAAATCGCCCTGCGTGCACCGGTGCAGCTCCCTGCCGTCGCGGCGCTCGACGACAGCGAGGCGCCGGCCGCGCGGTTGGGCCTGATCGCCGCTGTCGCCTTCTTCATCCTGTTTCTCGGCTGGGCCGCATTTGCCCGTCTCGACGCGGCGGCGATCGGACAGGGCCAGGTTGCCGTCGCCGGCAACCGCCAGACGATCCAGCATCGCGACGGCGGCGTGATCAGCATATTGCGTGTCCGCGAAGGCCAACATGTCGCCGCGGGGCAGGTGCTGATCGAGCTGGCGGGCGCCGACGTTCGCGCCCAGGAGCGCGCGCTCACCGACAGCGTCCTCAATCTCCAGGCGCAAAAGGCGCGGGTGCTGGCCGAGATGTCGGGACGGCCGATCGGCTGGCCCGCCGAATTCGCCGGTCTCACCGGCGATGATCTGGCGATGGCGCAGCGCGCGATGGAATTGCAGCGCGGACAGGTCGGAGCGCGGCGCAATGCGCTTGCGGCCACTTATGACGTCATTCGCCAGCAGCAGGCCCAGGTTGCCGAGCAGGCGGGCGGCTATCGTGCCCAGCGCGAGGCGGCGGATCGCCAGCGCCGATCGCTGGAGGAGCAGCGCGAAGGCATGCGCGAGCTCGCCGCCAAAGGGTTCGTCTCGAAAAACCAGGTGCGCCAGATCGAACGCGCCATCGCCCAATATGAAGGCGAAACCGCCGATTACCGGTCGCGGGCCGCGGCGGCGCGCGAACAGATTGGCGAAATGCGGCGCGAGGCGGTCCAGTCCGAACGCAAATATGTGGAGGACAGCGCCAATCTGCTGCGGGAAACGCAGTTTCAGTTGAACGAAATGCTCCCTCGGCTCGGGGCCGCGCGCGACGCGCTCAACCGCACGTTGATCCGTGCGCCCGCGGCCGGCCGGGTCGTCGGCCTCAAGGTCTTCACCGTCGGGGGCGTCGTGACCCCGGGCCAGCCATTGCTGGACATCGTCCCCGACGCGGCGCCTCTCGTCGTGCGCGCGAGTTTCGCTCCGGGCGATATCGACGGCATCAAGGAAGGCGGCGAGGCGGAGGTCAAGTTCCTGTCGCTGCACGAGCGCGACCTGCCGATCCTGGTCGGTAGGGTGCGCAACGTCTCGGCCGACAGCCTCAAGGACGAAGCCACGGGACGCAGCTATTTTACCGCCGAGATCGTGGTCCCGAAGAGCCAGCTGGATCTGCTGCGTAGGGCGAGGGGTGCCGAGACCGGACTCCGCCCCGGCATCCCCGTGCAGGTGTCGGTGCGGCTGCGCAAACGGACGGCCCTGCAATATATGCTCGAGCCCTTTACCGAGACCTTCTCGCGCTCGTTCAGCGAGCGCTGACCGGCCCGGCAAGCAACGCGCTTTCGCTATCAAAGCGAAAGCGCAGGGGCGCTCGATCCGGCGTTCGTCCCCGCCGTCAGTGCTTGGCGAAAGGCAGGCTGTTGTCCCAGTCGTCGTCGGCGTCGATCAGGCCGATATGATTCTGGTCCGGGAACAAGGGCTTGCACCTGGCGAGCCTACTCTCCGCCCGGCGGTCGCCGACCGTGATGAACAGCGCGCGTTCGTCGATCGCCTCGCGGAAGCGCACCTCGAAACTGGTCTTGCCGGTCCATACGACCCGCGCAGCGACATCCACCTCGCCGCGGCTGATCCGGACCAGGCTTCCCACCGGGGGAATCACCGCCGCTGCGACCAGCGCACCGGTACGCGACACTTCGCGCAGCCGCGCCTGGATCGCATTGACGCCGGACTGGACGGTCGCGCTGAGCAGCACGCGCAGCCGTTCGCCGCCGAGCTCGAGCTGCGGTTCGTCGTCATTCGCCAAGCCCTGGCGCATCGCTTCGCCCATGCGAAATCTCCGCTCACATGGTGGACGGTGGTAAAGCGAGAAGGTCAAAAAGCGGTTAACCATGCCGTATTTACCGCAGGTGGCGGCCGGGCTTGGATGGTCCCTAAAGCGTCAACCACTCCGGCAGGGTCTCGTCCTTCAGCATCGCTTCGATGCCCCGGCGCGGCCGCACCAGCGCCCATCGCTCGCCGCTGACCATCACTTCGGGCGTCAGCGGCCGGCTGTTGTAGGTGCTCGCCATCGTCGCGCCATAAGCGCCGGCCGTGCGGAAGACGACGAGATCGCCGGCCTCGACCCGCTCGATAGGGCGGGCGGTGGCGAACGTGTCGCCGCTTTCGCAGACCGGCCCGACGACGTTGGCGACCATCGCTTGCTTGCGCGGCGCGACCGCCTCGATCCCGTGCCAGGCGTCGTAGAGGCTGGGGCGCATGAGATCGTTCATCGCCGCATCGACGATCACGAACGGATTGGCCTCGGCGCCCGCGCCGGGCTTCACCCGTATCACCTCGCTCAGCAGGACGCCGGCATTGGCGACGATCAGCCGGCCCGGCTCGAACGCCAGGCGGATATTCCATCCGCGCGTCACATCCGCGACCATCCGGCCATATTCGTCCGGGGCCGGCGGCACCGGCTCATCGGGATCGTAGGGAACCCCAAGGCCGCCGCCGAGATCGGCGAGGATCAGGTCATGGCCGGCGGCGCGCAGCGCGGCGATGAGGTCGCCGATCTTCCCGAATGCGGCGGCGAGCGGTGCGAGATCGGTGAGCTGGCTGCCGATATGGACGGCAATGCCCTGGATCGCGAGGCCGGGCAGACCCCGCGCGCGCGCATAGGCGGCGGGCGCGTCACCGATCGGAATTCCGAACTTGTTGTGCGCCGCCCCGGTCGTGATCTTCGCGTGGGTTCCGGCCGCGACGTCGGGATTGATGCGAAATCCGACCGGAGCCGTCCGGCCCGAAGCGACGGCCACGCGCGACAGCGTCTCGGCTTCCTCGACCGATTCGAGGTTGAACTGGCAAAGCCCGCCTTCGAGCGCCAGCGCCATTTCGGCCTCGGTCTTGCCGACCCCGGAAAAGATGATCCGGTCGGCGCGGATGCCGGCGGCGCGGGCACGGATGTACTCGCCGCCCGAGACGACGTCGGCGCCGACGCCTTCGCGCGCCAGCGTGGCCAGCACCGCCCTATTGGGATTGGCCTTCACTGCATAAGCGACGAGCGGATCGGCGAGGCTCGCCAAAGCGTCACGAAAGACGCGTATGTGGCGTTGCATCGTCGCGGTCGAATAGACATAGACGGGCGTGCCGACCGCCTCGGCGATCACGGGCAACGGCACGTCTTCGCAATGCATGATGCCGTTGTGGATGTGGAAATGGTCCATGTGCTCCGCGCCCGCTCGAAGCGAGGCCTATACATGGGCCTTGCCGGGCACGCAAGGTAACGCTTGCATAATTATACATAGATATGCATATGGCCGCGATGATCGTTCGAGTCGCCATTTTCGGATCGTCGGGCTTCGTCGGCGCGGAGCTGCTGCGGCTGTGCGCCGGCCATCCGCATTTGCGGCCGGTCAGGCTGTTCGGCGACAGCCAGGCCGGCGCGGCGCTCGACCAGGTGCACCCGCAGCTGGCGCTCGCTTATCCCGGCGCGACGGTCGAGCGGTATGAAGCCGGCACGCTCGACGATGTCGATCTGGTCTTCGCCGCGCTGCCGCATGGCGAATCGCAGAAACTCGCGGCGCATATTGTCGAACGCGACATCGCCTTCGTCGATCTGGGCGCCGATTTCCGCCTGCGCGATGCCGGCGCCTACGAGCGCTGGTACGGCGAGAAGCATCAAGCGCCGGAACTGCTCGGCCGCTTCGTCTACGGAATCCCCGAAATCGACCGAAGCGCGGTGCGCAAGGCGCGGTTCGTCGCGGCCGCCGGCTGCTATCCGACTGCCGCGATCCTGGCATTGAAGCCGCTGGTGGACGCCGGGCTGGTCGATCCCGACACGATCATCGTCGATGCGGCTTCGGGCGTGACCGGCGCCGGCCGCGGGCTCAAGGAGTCGACCCATTTCAACAGCGTCGCCGAATCCTTTTCGGCCTACGGGCTGCTCAATCATCGTCACACCGCGGAAATGGAGGCGGCGCTCGGCGCCCGCGTGCTGTTCACGCCGCATCTCGCGCCGATGAACCGGGGCATCCTCGCTACCTGCTATGCCGAGGCGGCCGGTGCGATTGGCGCCGATGCCCCGCTCGCGGCGTTGCGCGACGCCTATGCGGCCGAGCCGTTCGTGCACGTGACCGAGCAGCCGCCCGCGACCAAATGGACCCTGGGATCCAATTCGGTGCAGCTGACCGCCCGCTACGACGCGCGCACCGGCCGCGTGCTGGCGATCGCCGCCCTCGACAATCTGGTCAAGGGCGCGGCGGGCCAGATGGTTCAATGCGCCAATCTCATGCTCGGCCTCGACGAGGCGGCCGGGCTCGCCATCGCCGGAGTCTGTCCATGAGCATCACCGCCGCCCAAGGGTTCGTCGCCGCAGGCTGTCACGCCGGGGTGAAGAAACGGCGCTACGACATGGCGCTGGTCGCGACCGACGACCGCAAGCCCGTCACCGCCGCGGCGGTTTTCACGCAGAACAAATTCTGCGCGCCGCCGGTACAGGTCAGCCGCCGTCTGCTCGCCGCCAACGGCGGGCGTGCCGCGGCGATCGTCGTCAATTCGGGCAACGCCAATGCCGGCACCGGCGCGCCCGGCATCGAGGATGCCGAGGCGATGGGCCGCGTTGCCGCCCAGGCCGTCGGCTGCGCGGCCGGGGATGTGCTGGTCTGCTCGACCGGCATCATCGGCACGCCGTTGCCGATCGACGTCATCCTCGAGGCGACGCCCAGGCTCGCCAAGAGGCTGTCGGCGGCGGGCGCGCACGATGCCGCCAGGGGCATCCTCACCACGGACAAGACTGCCAAGGAGGCGGTCATAAAGGGGTCGACCTTCACCATCGGCGGCATGGCCAAGGGCTGCGGCATGATCGCGCCGAACATGGCGACGATGCTTGCCTTCGTCACGACCGACGCCGCGGTGCCGAGGGCCGCGCTCCAGCGCATCCTCAAGGAGGCGGCCGACCGGACCTTCAACACGCTCAATGTCGACGGTGCGACCTCGACCAACGACACCGTCTTCCTCCTTGCCTCGGGCCGGCGCGGCAAGCCGGACATGGCCGAATTTGCCGACGCGGTGCACCGCTTGTGCGAAGATCTGACGCTGCAGATGGCGCATGACGCGGAAGGCATGACCAAGCTGGTGCGGCTGAAGGTCGCGGGCGCGAAGAGCGATGCCGAAGCGCGCAAGGCCGCCAAGAACATCGCCGAGAACAATCTCATCAAATGCTCCTGGCACGGCGGCGATCCCTATTGGGGCCGCCTGCTCGGTGCCGCGGGATCGGCCGGCATCGCTTTCGATACCGAGCCGACCAAGGTCGCCTATGGCGGGATCGTGGTGGCCGTCGGCGGCGTGAACGTGCCGCACGACGAGGCGGCGGTCGCGAACCACATGCGGCAGGAGGCGATCGACATCCTCGTCGACCTCGGCCTCGGCAAGGGCGAAGCGCAGGTGATCGGGGTCGATCTCGGGCCCGGCTATATCAAGGAAAACAGCAGGACATCATGAACGACGCCGCGACCACCGCCGCAGTCCTGGTCCAGGCGCTGCCCTATATCCGCCGCTTCACCGGCAAGTCGGTCGTGGTCAAGCTCGGCGGCGCCGCGATCGACGCCGAGCTCGACCGTGCGCTCGCCCAGGACGTGCTTCTGCTGCGCAGCGTCGGCGTGCGCTGCGTGCTCGTCCACGGCGGCGGCCCGCAAGTCGATGTCATGATGAAGCGCATGGGCAAGGAGCCCGAGTTCCGCGACGGTTTGCGCGTCACCGATGCCGAGACGCTGGAAATCGTGCGCATGGTGCTGGTCGGCAAGGTCAACCGGGACCTGGTCGCGACGATCAACGCGGAGACGCTGGACGAACCGGTCGCGGTTGGGGTCTCGGGCGAGGACGGCGGCCTCTTGACCGCGACCCCGCGCGATCCGAGCCTGGGTTTCGTCGGCGATGTCGAAAGCGTCCGCGGCGCCCTGCTCCACCAATTGCTCGACGACGGGCTCGTTCCGGTCGTGTCGACTGTCGGCGCGGACGCTTGCGGACACCCCTATAATATCAATGCCGACGAGGCGGCGCGCGCGATCGCGGTGGCGATGGGCGCGGAAAAGATCGTCTATCTCACCGCCGCTCCCGGGCTGCTTGCGGATGTCGCCAACCCCGAAAGCCTGATCCGCCGCTTGAGCGCGGGCGAGCTTCGCGCGCGGATCGAGCATGAAAGCGTCAGCGCCGGCATGATCCCCAAGCTTCGCGCCTGCGCCGACGCGGTCGATGCCGGGGTTCAGACCGCCCACATCATCGATGGCCGAATCGCCCACGCCCTGCTGATCGAGCTGCTCACCGATGAGGGCATCGGCACGATGATCAAGCAGGAGGGCGAGCGATGAGCCGTGACATCCGCACCATCGAGGATCTCGACGCCGACGCGCTCGATCACATCCTCGATCTGTCGGCGCTGAGCGAGGTCGGACGGCCGCTCGCCGGCCAGGGCGTGGCGATGGTGTTCGAAAAGCCGAGCGCGCGGACGCGCAATTCGACCGAGATGGCCGTCGTCCAGCTTGGCGGCCATCCCGTCTACATCCAGAAGGAAGAAGTCGGCATCGGCAGCCGTGAAAGCGCCGAGGACGTCGCGCGCACGCTGGCCTGCTATCACGCGCTGATCGCCGCGCGGGTGATGGATCACAATCACCTGGAACGCATGGCATCGGCGGTCGACGTCCCGGTCCTCAACCTGTTGTCGGACAGCCACCATCCGCTCCAGGCGCTCGCCGATCTGTTGACCGTCAAGCAGCTGCTGGGGCGGCTCAAGGGCGTATCGATCGCCTATATCGGCGATGCCAACAATGTCGCCCGCTCGCTTGCGCAGGCTTGCGCCAAGACCGGCGTGACGTTGCGCGTGGCGAGCCCGGAAGGCTTCGGCTTCTCGCCCGGGGAGCTTGGCGCGTTCGGCAATGCCGTCATGCAGACCGAGGACCCTCATGCCGCGGTCGCCGGCGCGCAGATCGTATACACCGACGTCTGGGTCTCGATGGGCCAGGACAGCGAGGCGGAAGCGCGCCACAAGGCGCTGGCGTCCTATCAGGTCGACGCGGCGCTGATGGCCGAGGCCGACGACGCCTGGTTCCTGCATTGCCTCCCGGCACGGCGCGGCGAGGAGGTCACCGACGCGGTGATCGACGGCGTGCGGAGCGCGGTCTGGAAGCAGGCGGCCAACCGCATGCACAGCGCGCGGGGCGCGATGGCGTGGATGCTGGGTCTATGATCGAGACGTTCGAGACCGGGCCTTCGACGCGCTCGCGGCGGCAAAAGGCGATTTCCGATCTGCTGCGCGGCCAGACGATCGCAAGCCAGGAAGACGTCACCGCCAAGCTCAGCGCCCTGGGCTTCGCGGTCACGCAGGCGACCGTGTCGCGCGATCTCGAGCAGCTCGGCGCTGTCAAGGTGAAGCGCGGCGGGGTGCTGAGCTATGCGCTGCCCGATCAGCTCGCCGAAAGCGACTGGAGCGCCGATCGGCTCGAGCGGATCCTGCGCGAATGGGTGCTGTCGATCGAGGCGGCCGGGACATTGATCGTGCTCAAGACTCCGCCCGGCTCGGCGCATCTGGTCGGCTCGGCGATCGACCACGCCCGCCCGCCCGAAATCGCCGGCATCGTCTCGGGCGACGACACTTTGTTCCTCGCGGTCCGCGATGGCTTTGCGGTGGATCGCGTCGTGGCCCGCTTTCGGGCGCTTTCCGGTCAGGAGTGATCATGTCAGCTGATGCGCCCAAGAAGGTCGTGCTCGCCTATAGCGGCGGCCTCGACACCTCTATCATCCTCAAATGGCTGCAGAGCGAATATCGCGCCGAAGTCGTCACCTTCACCGCCGATCTCGGCCAGGGCGAGGAGGTCGAGCCGGCGCGACGCAAGGCGCTGCTGCTCGGGATCAAGCCCGAAAATATCTTCATCGAGGATCTGCGTGAGGAATTCGTCCGCGACTATGTGTTCCCGATGTTCCGCGCCAACACGGTCTACGAGGGGCAGTATCTGCTCGGCACCTCGATCGCGCGGCCGCTGATCGCCAAGCGCCAGATCGAGATCGCCCGTAAGGTCGGGGCCGATGCCGTCTGTCATGGCGCGACCGGCAAAGGCAACGACCAGGTCCGCTTCGAGCTCGGCTATTATGCGTTGGAGCCCGACATCAGGGTGATCGCGCCCTGGCGCGAATGGGATTTCGCCAGCCGCGAGCAGCTGATCGCCTTCGCCGAAGCGCACCAGATTCCCATCTCCAGGGACAAAAGAGGCGAAGCGCCCTTCTCGGTCGACGCCAACCTTCTCCATTCCTCGTCGGAAGGGAAGGTGCTCGAGGATCCGGCGGTGGAAGCGCCCGAATATGTCCACCAGCGCACGATCGCGCCCGAGGATGCGCCGGACAAGGCGACGGTGATCGAAATCGAATTTGCCGGCGGCGATCCGGTCGCGATCGACGGCGAGCGGCTGTCGCCTGCCGCGCTGCTGACGCGCCTCAATGTCCTCGGCCACGACAATGGCATCGGCCGGCTAGACCTGGTGGAAAACCGCTTCGTCGGCATGAAGTCGCGCGGCGTCTATGAAACGCCCGGCGGAACGATCCTGCTCGCGGCGCACCGCGGCATCGAATCGATCACCCTCGATCGCGGTGCGATGCACCTCAAGGACGAGATCATGCCGCGCTACGCCAGCCTGATCTACAACGGCTTCTGGTTCTCGCCCGAGCGCGAGATGCTGCAGGCGTTGATCGACAAGAGCCAGGAGCATGTCGGCGGAACGGTCCGGATGAAGCTCTACAAGGGCAATGCGACGGTGATCGGGCGCGAAAGCCCGATGGCGCTGTACGATCAGGAGCTGGTGACCTTCGAGGAGGGCTCGGGGAGCTACAGCCAGCGCGACGCAGCCGGCTTCATCCGCCTGAACGCGCTTCGCCTGCGCATCGCCGCGGCGCGCGACCGGCGCGGCCAGAAAGCCGATCATCAGCCAGGCTAATTATTTCGCTGAGGAAATGATTAGCCTGGCTGATTGGCGTCGAGAGCTTGGCGAATTGCGCGGCTAAACGTCATTTTCCCCGCAGCCCAGGCGTTTCCGCGCTGCCGCAACCTGCTCGCGTACGCGCTCGGGGGCGGTCCCTCCAAAACTGCCACGGGCCGAAACCGAGGCGTCGACGCCGAGCACCTCCAGCACGCGTCGGTCGATGCGCGGATCGATCGATTGCAGATCGCCGAGCGGAAGGTCGGAGAGCGCGACCTGGCGTTCTTCGGCCAGCCGCACCGCCTGGCCGGTGATATGGTGCGCCTCGCGGAAGGGAACGCCGGCGACCCGCACCAGCCAGTCGGCGAAATCGGTCGCGGTGGCATGCCCGGCCTCGGCGGCGGCGCGCATCCGTTCGGTGTTGAAGCGGCTGGTCTCGACCATCCCGGTCATCGCGGCGATGGACAGTCCCAGCAGGTCGTGCGCTTCGAAGACCGGCGGCTTGTCGTCCTGCATGTCCTTCGAATACGCCAGCGGCAGGCCCTTCATCGTCATCACCAGCGACGTCATCGCCCCGGCGATCCGGCCCGCATGGCCGCGCACGAGTTCGGCCGCATCCGGATTGCGCTTCTGAGGCATGATCGACGAGCCGGTCGAATAGGCATCCGGCAATGTCACGAAACCGAACATCTGGCTGGCCCAGAGGATGAATTCCTCGGCAAGCCGGGAGAGATGCAGCGCGCATTGCGTCGCAGCCATCAGATAATCGAGCGCGAAGTCGCGGTCGGAAACGGCATCGAGCGAGTTGGCCGTGGGACGGTCGAATCCCAGCACCTTTGCCGTTGCTTGCCGATCGATCGGGAAGCCGGTGCCGGCAAGCGCCGCCGACCCCAGCGGCGATTCATTGAGGCGGGCGCGTGCATCGGCGAAGCGCGAGCGGTCGCGGCCGGTCATCTCATAATAAGCCATAAGATGGTGGCCAAGCGTGACCGGCTGCGCGGTCTGGAGATGGGTGAAGCCGGGCATCACGTCTGCCGCATGCTCGCCTGCACGATGAACGAGCGCGCGCTGCAGGCCGTCGAGCGCGCCGTCGACCTCGTCGATGGCGCTCCGCACCCACAGCCGGAAGTCGGTCGCGACCTGGTCGTTGCGCGAGCGTGCGGTGTGGAGCCGGCCGGCGGCAGGCCCGATCAGCTCCGCCAAGCGATGCTCGACATGCATGTGGATGTCTTCGAGCGACTGATCCTCGGGCACGCCCTGTGCCGCATATTCGGCGGCGATGCTTTCCAGGCCTTGCAGGATCGCCTCGCAATCCTCTGGCTCGATGATGCCCTGGCGGGCCAGCATCGTGGCATGCGCCCGCGATGCCTCGATATCCTCGCGCCACAGTCTTTTGTCGAAGCCGATCGAGGCGTTGATTTCGCGCATGATCGCCGACGGACCGCCCGCGAAACGGCCGCCCCACATCAGGTTCGCCTTGTCGCTGTCCTTGGCGATGGCCGCCTCCCTCGCGATACGCGGATCGGGGTAGGCAAAAGCCCTATCGCGCGCAAGCCGGCGCGCGAACGCGCCGTCTTCAATCGCCAGCGGCGCCGATCGCGCGTCGGGCCGAGGGGCGGCCGACCAGGATCCAGGGCGCGAAGCGGGCGACGAGCATGATCAGCGTCGGCATCAGCATCGTGTTCCAACCGTCCTTGATGCTTTCGGCCCATTGCGCGGCGCGCGTCGGCCAGATCTCGTAATGGAGGTCGTAATATTCGTTCGTCACGATCGCGACCAGCACCACGGCCCACGGGATGATGCTCCTGACCGGCCGCCGCATCAGCAGCGCGGCGAGCAGCTGGATCAGGACGCCGCCGTACACATGCAGCGCATCCATGTTGAGCCCGCTCCATGTCTCGAGCCAGTGCTTGAAGTCGTACCAGCTCATCGATGCCTCGCGGGAATATGGGAGAGCGCCCGGTGGTTAGAAGCGATCGCCGGCGAATGCAAAGCGCCGGCGGTGGTCGGCGCGGCGGCCAACGCTCGGCAGGCCGTTGTCGATACAGCGGGAAGTGCGGAACCAGGCAATTGTTGGCGCGTACAGCTGTTGCGCCGGCCCGTCGGTGCAGGGTAGGACCGCCCCGTCTTCGGAAGCATCGGCCGAAGGGCTCGGCGGTCGCACCGCGGGGCGATTGAGGGATCGAATGGGTCTTTGGAAGCGACTTTCGCGCGGACTGATGTCGGCTGACGCCGCGGTGGCGCGCGGCAAGGCGGGCTGCCGCGCCTATGCCGTGGGCGATGTCCACGGCCGCCTGGACCTGCTCGAACAGCTGCTGGGCCAGATCGAGAACGACCGTTCGCGGCGTTCGCACAAGAAGACCTTCATCATCTTCCTCGGCGATCTGATCGATCGCGGTCCCGATTCCGCCGGGGTCGTCGAACGGCTGCGAACCTATCGGCCGATGGGCGCCCGGCCGGTGTTCCTGGGCGGCAATCACGAAGAGGTGCTGCTGCGCATCCTGGCGGGCGACGAGACGATCCTGCAGAGTTGGCTGAAGTTCGGCGGCGCGCAATGCGCGGCGAGCTATGGGATCAGCCCGGAAAGCCTGCGGCAAATGCACGAAGAGGAAGCGGTTCAGCTTATCCAGTCGCGCATTCCGCCGGCGCACCGCGCGTTCCTCGAAAGCTTCGCCGATACGTTCAGCTTCGGCGATTATCTGTTCGTCCATGCCGGCATCAGGCCAGGCATCGCCATCGACGAACAGAATCGGACCGACCTGCGCTGGATCCGCGAGCCATTCCTCACCGATTCCAAGGAACATGGCTATATTGTCGTCCACGGCCACACGATCGTCGAGAAGGTCGACGAAAGATGCAACCGGATCGGGATCGACACCGGGGCGTATCAGAGCGGGGTGTTGACGGCATTGGCGATCGAGGACGACAGGCGCTGGTTCCTTTCGACCGCGCCCGAGGACCGCGCGCGCGCGCCGGTCGTTTCGGCTGCGGCCTGAATATCGCGCGTGCTCTTCAAAAAGCATGGCGGCCCGGGTCGCAATCCTATTCGGTACAGAGTAGATATGCTCCCAAAGGGGGCAGGGACGGTTAAAGGTGGTACCATGCTCGGCTTGAATTCCTTCGCTCCTCGGCTTGCGTTCGGCACAGGGATGCTGCCCCGCCTCACCGCTTTCGCGGCCATGCTGATGGGTGCGGCGGTGCTTTCCGGCTGTGTCGGAACGCGCGGCGGACCCATTCCGTACAACGTGCAAAATTTCGGCCAGCCTGACAGCCCGGCCTTGATGACGGTCCAGTCGGACTACAAGATCGCCCCCGCCGATACCCTGCATATCAGCGTGTTCCAGGTGCCGGATCTCACCGGCGATTTCGACGTCGATCTGATGGGCAATATCTCGCTGCCGCTGATCGGCACGGTCAAGGCGGCCGACCTCACGACTGCCGAGCTGGACACACAGATCACCAACAAGCTCGGTGCGAAATATCTGCAAAATCCCGACGTCAGCGTCGGATTGAAGGCCTCGTCCCGACGCAATGTCACGGTCGATGGATCGGTGCTCCAGCCCGGAATGTATCCGGTCAATGGACCGACCACCTTGATGCAGGCGATCTCCATGGCGCGCGGCTTGGCACAGGATTCGAATGCCCACCGCGTCGCGATTTTCCGCCAGATCGACGGCAAGCGCATGGCTGCGGCCTTCGATCTCTATTCGATCCGCAAGGGGGAGATGAAGGATCCCGAGGTCTACAGCGGGGACATCATCGTCGTCGATGGATCGCGGATCAAAGCGCTTCAGAATCAAATCTTGATGTCGCTGCCGATCGTTGGAATGTTCAATCCGCTAATCTATTGAGCACGGCCGATCTTTGCCGGATCTTGAAAGGACCATAAGCCTCACATGAGCAGGAACGACCTCCAGCCGACCGCCGCCGGTCCGGTCTGGCCGCTTGCAGCCGGGCCGGCCGGCGATCTGGCTTTGGGATCCAATCTCGGCGCGCAGCGAAGCTGGGCGATGCCCGAGATCAACATCGCGACGATCTGGCGCATCGTGTCGGAATGGCGCTGGCTGGTCCTCGGCTTTATCGGCGTCGCCCTGGCTGGCGCGATCATCGTTTCGCTCCTCACCACGCCGCAGTTCCGCGCCGTCGCCACGCTCGAGATCAACCCGCCGCAGGTTGAGATCATGCAAAATCAGAAGGGGCAGGCGATCGTACCCAACGACAACAATTTCCTTGCGACCCAATATGGCCTGCTGCGCAGCCGGACGCTGGCCGAGCGCGTCGTCCAGCAGCTCAACCTGGCGTCGAATCCCGACTTTCTGAATTCGGATGCCGATAGGAGCACGCGCGAAAAGATCGCGGCCGGCATATTGACGAGCAATTTCGCGGTTGAGCCGGTGCCCACGAGCCGGCTCGTCAAGATCAGTTATTCATCTCCCTCGCCGGACCTTGCGGCGCGCATTGCCAACAGCTTCGCCGACAGCTTCATCAACACCAATCTCGAACGCCGATATCAGGCCTCTTCCTACGCGCGCGAATTCCTCCAGAACCAGATCAGCAAGGTCAAGAACGAACTGGAGAAGTCCGAACGGCTGCTCGTCGCTTACGCCCAGCAGCAGGGCATCATCAACACCGCAAAGTCAGAACCGGAGGGCGGTCGCGGCGGCGATGCCGATTCGCTGACCGGGGCATCGCTCGTGTCGATCAACGAGGCGCTTGCCGGGGCGCAGACCAAGCGCATCGTGGCCGAGCAGGCCTATCGTCAAGCGCTGAGCGTCGGCAATACGAGCGATGTGACGCAGGGAACATCGCCGCTGCGCACGACGCGCGCGCAGCTCGAGGCCGAATATCAGCAGAAGCTCTCGTCGTTCAAACCCGACTATCCCGACATGGTGCGGCTGAAAGCGCAAATTGAGGGCCTCGACAAGCAGATCGCGCGCGAGAGCGGCACGCTGACGAGTTCAAGGATCGCGACCGCGCTGGCGGACTATCGCGCGGCGGCGGCGTCGGAAAGGGAGCTGCAGGTCCGCGTCAACCAGCTCAAGGGGGATGTGCTCGATCTTCGCGGCCGGAGCATCCGATACACGATCCTGCAGCGCGAGGTTGACACCAACCGCTCGCTCTACGACGCCTTGCTGCAGCGCTATAAGGAGATCGGGGTCGCCGGCGGCATCGGTACCAACCAGGTCTCTGTGGTCGACCGCGCCGAGGCGCCCGGCTGGCCCTACAAGCCCAACCTGTCCTTCAACCTGGCGGTCGGCCTCTTGCTGGGTGTCATTGGCGGCGTCGGTGCCGCGATTGCGCTCGAATTCGTCAACGATACCGTCAAGACCCCCGACGATGTGCGCGACAAGCTCGGCCTCGCGTCGCTCGGCGTCATTCCCCGCAAGCAGGGTCAGAACTCGCTGGCCGAAGAGCTCTCGGACCAGAGCTCGGAGATATCGGAGGCCTATTTCTCGCTGCGTACGTCGCTGCAATTCTCGACCGACAGCGGCGCGCCCAAGTCGCTGCTCATCACCAGCACGCGGCCTGCCGAGGGCAAATCGAGCACGACATTGGCGCTGGCGCAGAATTTCGCGCGGCTCGGCAATCGCGTGCTTCTGATCGACGCCGACCTGCGCAAGCCCGCCTTCACGACCGGCTCCGAGCCGAGCGAAGGCCTGTCGAAGCTGCTCACCAACCAGGATGCGTTGCGTGCCCATGTCCTCAAGACTCAATTCGAGAATCTCTGGCTGGTGCCTTGCGGACCGCTGCCGCCGAATCCGGCCGAGCTGCTGGCCTCGCCGCGGCTGAGAGCGCTGATCAACGAAGCCGCGAGCCATTTCGACATGGTGATCGTCGATGGACCGCCGGTGCTGGGCCTCGCCGACGCGCCATTGCTGAGCGGGGCCTGCCGCGCCACCCTGCTTGTCGTCGAAAGCGGCAAGACGCGCACGCCGGCGGTGATCGACGCGATCAATCGCTTGAGATCCGCCGGCAGCCACATCATCGGCGCAGTGCTGACCAAATATCGCCATCGCGTCGGCAATTATGGCTATAATTACGAGCCTTATCGCTATGGCGGCATCGAGAGCCGCGACCGTGAAATCCGGCTGATCGCCCAACGTGAGGCGTAAGCGGGAGCTGGATCTCGAAGCCCTGGTGCGCAGGCTGCCTGCCTTCGCACTCGTGCTTGCGGTCGCATTGTTCGTCGCCTGGTGGGTGGTCAGGGTCTCGACGGTCAACAGCTTGGTGGGCGTGCGTCCGAAGATTGCCGCCGCCATCGCGCCCAGCGATCCCCAGGTCTTGGCGGCGGCGGTGGACATGGATATGCGCGCCCGCCTGGGCCTTGCATCGCCCGAAGCCCGCGCGCTGGCGCGCGAGGAAATGCTAAGTGCTCCCCTGTCCGAAAACGCGCTGCTGGCGACGGGAATCGCGCGTCTCGTCAAGCACGACAATCGCCGGGCCGACGCGCTCATCGGGCGCGCGCTGGCCCGCAATCCGCGCTCGCGCCTGGCGCGCCTGTTCATGCTTGAGGTCGAGCTTCGCGCCGACGATGTCGCGGGCGCCGCGTCCGACATGACGATCCTCAGCCGCTTGCTGCCCGATGTCGAAAAGCTGTTCATCCCGGAGCTGGCCCGGTTCGCGAGGGACCCGCAAACGCGATCGGCCTTGCGGCGGACGGTGCGCTCCGATCCCCAGGTTTTCGGGCGATTGCTGTATCATTTGGCCCAAAAAGGCGACGATCCCGCCATCGTTCTGCAGCTGGCGGGAGACAGCCCTCCGTTGCCGGGGCCGGACGAGCCCGATTGGCGTCAGGCGCTCCTCACCGCGATGATCGCCCGCGGCGAAGTCGCACCGGCACAGGCGCTGTGGCATCGCATCTCGGGCGCTGGGACGCCGGACGCGCGCAATCGTGTCTACGACGGCTCCTTCCAGGGATTGCCGGGATTCCCGCCGTTCAACTGGACGTTCAGCTCTTCGGACATCGGCGCGGCCGAGCGCGAGCGTCGCGGCGGGCTGCAGGTCGAATATTATGGCCGGACGGCGGGCGAGCTGGCGTCGCAGCTGATCGTGCTTCCGCCGGGACCCTATCGCATCACGGTGCGCGCCGAGGGCGACCTCAGCACCGCGGAGCATCGCATCCTGTGGCGCATGCAATGCGTTCGGACCGACACGCGGATCTTCGAGCTTCCGCTCGCCAACATCACCTATGCCGGCCGAACGATCGCCGGCGATTTCGCCGTGCCCAAGAATTGCCCCGCGCAATGGCTGAAGCTGGTCGGCGAGCCCACGGAATTTCCCAAGATCGAGAATGTGCTGATCCGCGACGTCAGGATCCAGCCGAGGGCGGCAGCAACATGATGCGTCATATTCGGTCGGCGGTCATTCCGTCCTATCTGGTCTTCGTCCTGCTTCTCGGCGGGGCGAGCGCCGCGGGCTTCCTCGCCAATATGCTGCTCCAGTTGATGGCGATTCCGATCATCGCCTGGTCCGCGCTGGCGCACCGCGCGACTCCGATGCCGCGGGCCTCGCGCCAATTGCTCGCGCTCGTCCTGCTGCTCTTGCTGCTGCTCGCATTCCAGATCGTGCCCCTGCCGCCGGCGGTCTGGGCCGGTCTTCCCGGGCGCAGCGAGATTGTCTCCGGCTACCAGCTGCTCGGCATGCCCTTGCCGTGGCTGCCCGTCTCGGTGGTTCCCCATCTGACCATAGCCTCGGCTTTGTGGCTGCTTCCGGCCTTTGCCGTTCTGCTCGGCATCATCCGGTTGGGCGCGTTCCGACCGATCCCGTTCGCGATGGCGCTGATCGGCGTCACCACCGTCTCGATCGCGTGGGGCGCGGTGCAGCGTTCCGGCAACCAGGCGGCCTATCTGTACGAAATCACCAATTACGGCGTGGCCACCGGCTTCTTCTCCAACGCCAACCATCTCGCCACATTGATGATGGCGACGATGCCGTTCATCGCTGCCCTCTATCTCGCCGCCAAGCGCGAGAGCCGGTCGCAGCAGCGCGATTCCGCCTTGCTGGTCCTGCTCGCGGGCGCGGTCGGGGTCTTTGTCGTCGGGATCGCGATCAACGGATCGCTGGCCGGCCTCGGACTTTCCGTGCCGGTGCTCCTGGTCAGCGCGTTGATGGTTCTTTCGCGCAAGCGCAAGATTCCCGCCTGGTCGATGCTGCCGGTGATCGCGCTGACGGTGGTGGCGGTCCTGGTGGTGTTCAGCCGGCCGCTCGGCAACAATCTCACCGCGGGAGACCCCCGCCTCTCGCCCGTTTCGCGTGCCACCTCCTTCGCCAACACGCTCGACGCCGCGCGCGACTATTTTCCGGTCGGTTCCGGGGTCGGCAGCTTCAACACCATCTATCCGATGTACGAAGATCCGACGACGATGACGACGACCTACGTCAATCATGCCCACAGCGATCTCCTCGAAATCGCGCTGGAGACCGGCGTTCCCGGCTTGCTCCTGCTCGGCCTGTTTCTCTTGTGGTGGTCGCGCCGGGCGCTCGCGATCTGGCGTGCGCCCGAGCCGGACCAGTTCGCCCGCGCCGCGACCGTCGCCACGGCGGCGGTCTTGGCGCACAGCCTGGTCGACTATCCCTTGCGGACGGCCGCAATCAGCGCCGTCTTCGCAGCCTGCTGCGCGCTGATGGCCGACGCGCGACCGGCCAAGACGCAGCGCGAGGCGAAGCGGGCGGGCGGCGCACGTCACCTCTCGGCCGATTGACGCTCAGCCTGTCGCGGCCCTCCGGCCGCGAATGGAAACGGCGCGCTCGATTGCCGCCAGGTAGCGATCGATCACGATCTGCCGATCGAAGCCTCGCTCGACGAGCGATCGTCCCCGCGCGCCCATCCCCCGCCGCCGCGCGTCGTTCGATTCGCGCATTTCGATCATGGCATCCGCCAGCGCGTTGCAGTCGCGGACCGTGCACAGCAGCCCGTTGGTGCCGTGCTCGACGATGTCGCGGCAGCCCGGAACGTCGGTCGCGATCAATGGCTTGCCCATCGCCGCCCCTTCGAGCAGCGCGCGCGGCAGCCCCTCCCGGTAGGAAGGCAGGACGACGCAGTCCGCGGCGGCGATATGCGGGCGGACGTCCTCGGCCGCGCCCAGATAGTCGACGATCCCTTCCCTGGCCCATGCCTCGACCTGGGCGCGCGCGACCGCCGAGCGGTTTGGCGCATCGACAAAGCCAAGCATCCTGAACGATGTGTTCGGATGCCGCGCGCGGACCAGCCGCGCGGCGTCGACATATTCGCCGATACCCTTGTCCCACAGCAAACGGCCGATGAACAGAAAGGCGAAGCGGTCTTCCGCGGGCTTATGTTCTCCCGGCTGGAAATGACCAAGATCGATTCCGGAACCGGGCAGCAGCTGCGCCTGGTCGGCGCGAACGATCTTCTTGCCGACGAACAGGTCCCGATCGTCCCGGTTCTGAAAGAAGATCGTAGCGGAACGGCGAAATGCGAGCCGGTACAGCAGGCTTACGATCTGGGTCAGGGGGCCCTTGCGGATGAAGGCCGTGCCGAGCCCCGACACATTGTTGATCACGGGGATCCCGAGCGCATGCGCGACCAGCGAGCCGTAGATGTTCGGCTTGATCGTATAGCCGAGGAAGATGTCGGGCCGAATGCGGCGCAACGCCTTTCGATATTCGGCCATCAAGCGCAGGTCGCGCGCCGGCGATATTCCCTGCTTGTCGATCCGAAGCGGATGGAAATCGACGCCGAACGACGAAAGGCGCGCGCTATATTCGTCCTCCGGCGCGAGCGCGACGACGTCATGGCCCTCTTGCTGCAGCGCCGCGATCAGGTCCATGCGGAAGTTGACGATGTTCCACGAGGCGTTGACCGACAGGACAATCACTTTGCGGCTCATCCCTGCTGTCCTCGGTCCCTAGCCGCGCCGGAACAGCGCGCTTGCGAGCCACCCCAGGAGCAGAGAGACCATCACCGCGGCAAAGCCGTAGGCAAGCGACCAGCGCTGTGCCGCGGTCGCGACCAGCCGCTCGAAGCCGAGTTTCTCGATGCGGATTTCGCGCGGGGCGCCGGCGATCACGCGGCCGTCCTGGATCAGAAAGGTCTCGGCAGTGTAATTGCCGACCGGCACGCGCGCGGGGATGGCGATATGGGCGCGATAGAGCACGCCGTCGGTGATCGCGACGCCGCGCGGATTCTCGAAATAAAGCTGCGTGCGGCGGCGCAGATCGATCAGGCCGGCCTCGAAACGCCGCTGCTCCTCCGGATCGGCGCCCGCGCCCGGGGAAAGCTGCAGGTTCTGGAGGCCAAGCTCGTAGATCGCTGCGGTGCGTTCGTCGACCAGCTGCGCCAAAGGCCGCGACGACGCCACCGCGTAGAAAGCGGGTGCGGAGCGGAAGCGCGCGCTTTCGACATTCATCCAGATGCCCGCGACCTTCTGTTTCTCGCGGACGACGATCGGCGCGACGGGACCCCTCACCACCACCGCGATATCGACCTTTTCCTTGGGTATCCGGCCGCCGGGATAGAGGATCGCCCCGAACAGCAGCAGCTCCGCGCCGGTGAAGGAATAGCGGATCTGGATTTCGCGCTGCGAGACGTCGGGCACGAGCCTTGGCTTGGCCGCGCCCAGCTGCAGCGGCAGCAGGAGGAGCAAAGCGAGGGCGCATCGCCGTCTCACAGCGGCTCGACCGTGTAGATTTCGGGCGGCCGCCAGCCGAGACCAAGCAGCATCCGGAAAGCGACGACAAGGACGACGATGGCGAGCGCGAGACGCAGCAGCTCCGGCTTGACCCGTTGCGCCAGGCGCACGCCGAACTGCGCCCCGATCACGCTGCCGATCAGCAACAGCACGGCCAGCACGATGTCGACCGATTTGGTGGTGGTGGCATGGATCAGCGTCGTCACCGCCGTCACCACCAATATCTGCATCAGCGAGGTTCCGACCACGACCTGCGCCGACATGCCGAGCAGATAGATCATCGCCGGAACGACGATGAAGCCGCCGCCCACGCCCAGCAAGGTGGTGAGCACGCCGCCGGCGAAGCCGAGCGCGAGCGGTCCCAGCGGCGAGATATAGAGGCCGGACTGGTAGAATCGCCACCGCAGCGGCAGCGCGGCGATCAGTGGATTGTGCCGCTGCGGCGGCTTGGCCGGGCGCTTTCGCTTGATGATGTCGAGCGCAGTCGCGGCTTCGCCCGCCATCAACACGCCCATGCCGAGCAGCAGGATGACATAGAGGATCGCGATCACGGTATCGATCTGGCCGCTGCGCTGAAGGAACCGGAATACCACGCCCCCGAGCAGCGAGCCGAAGATGCCGCCGGCGATGAGCACCGCGCCCATCCGATAATCGACCCCCTTGCGGCGACGATAGGCGAGCATCCCCGACACGCTGGTGCCGGTGATCTGCGTGGCTGCCGAGGCGACCGCCACCGCGGGTGGGATGCCGTAGAAGATCAGGATCGGCGTGGTGAGGAATCCGCCGCCGACGCCGATCATTCCGGTCAGCAGTCCGACCACGCCGCCGAGCCCGATGATCACCAGTGCGTTGACTGAGAGTCCGGCAACGGGAAGGTAGATGTCCATGCGCAATATTGGACTAGCCGCTTACGCTCGACCACGGAAGGCGGACGACGTGAAAGATTGGGAGAAAGCGACTATTCGTCCGGAAGCAAGAGGCTCAGCAGCGCAACCGCCGATACGACCGATATCAACAATGGCAGCATCGGATCTCCCTCGCCCTCGGGCGCATCGCGCAAATGCCCGAAAAGCCGTTCGGTTCCGCCGGCGCTATCGGAGCATGACCGATCGGGCAAGACGGGTGCGATGTGCAAGACCCTGGAAACACGACGAGATTGCCTCGGCAGGCGGGGCGTTCGGCTGATGCCGGCAGGCCAGGTGCGCCGTTCGGCGCTGCGCGCCTTCCTGGACAGCGAGGCGGCGGGCGGCATGCTGCTGATCGCATTCGCGGGCCTGGCCCTGGTGCTCGCGAACGGCCCGCTCGCGCAGGATTTCGCGCGCATCCTGGCGACACCGCTCGGCCCGCCGATGGCGGGCCACGGACCGTTGAGCATCCGGCTGTGGATCAATGACGGCTTGATGGCCCTGTTCTTCCTGCTGGTCGGGCTCGAGATCAAGCGCGAGCTGGTCGACGGCCGTCTCGCGACGCGCGAGGGCCGCCGCTTGCCGGTGATCGCAGCCGCTTGCGGCATGGCGGCGCCGGCGCTCGTCTATCTGTCGGTGACGGCCGGCAATGCAGCGCTGATCCGCGGGTGGGCGATACCCGCCGCCACCGACATCGCCTTCGCCATGGCGGTGCTGGCGCTGCTCGGCGCGCGCGCGCCGACGTCGCTCAAGCTGTTCCTGACGACGGTCGCGATCGCCGACGATCTGGGCGCCGTGCTGATCATCGCCCTCGCCTATACCGCCAGCCTCAACCTGCCGGCACTCGCTGCGGCTGCAGCGCTGTTCCTGCTGCTGTGGCTTCTTGGCCGCCGGGGCATGACAAGTCTGTGGGCCTATCTGCCGCTTGGCGTCGGCTTATGGTATGCGGTGCTCGCATCGGGCATCCATGCCACGGTGGCGGGCGTGCTGACGGCTATGGCGATGCCCGTGATTGCGACGCCTGGCAGCCCGGATTCGGCGCGATCGCCGCTGCACCGGCTCGAACATAAGCTTTCGCCTTTCGTGGCTTTTGGCATCCTTCCGCTGTTCGGTCTCGCCAATGCCGGAGTTCCGTTATCGGGTCTCGACCAGATCATGGCGCCCCTGCCTTTGGCGGTCGCGGCCGGCCTGCTGGTCGGCAAGCAGCTCGGCATATTCGGCGCGATCTGGCTCAGCGTCCGTCTCGGCATCGCGCGCCGGCCGCGCGGCGCGACGTGGCTGCAACTGTATGGAATCGCGCTGTTATGCGGGATCGGCTTCACCATGAGCCTCTTCATCGGCGCGCTGGCCTTTCCCGCGCCGGCGCTGCTCGATCAGGCCAAGGCGGGCATATTGCTCGGATCGCTGGCTTCGGCCATCGCCGGCTTCGCATTGCTCCGGCTGGCGCCGCTGCATCCGGAGCACGACGCCGCCGAGGTCGAGCAGGAAAGCGAGATGATGCGCGACGGCGACGTCGAAAGCTGACGCGAGTGCTGAGCGCCTCGCCTGGCCTCAGCTCAGAGCTTTTCGGTCAGCTCCGGCACGATCTTGAACAGGTCGCCGACCAGGCCGAGGTCGGCCACCTGGAAAATCGGCGCGTCTTCGTCCTTGTTGATTGCGATGATCGTCTTCGAATCCTTCATGCCCGCGAGATGCTGGATCGCGCCTGAAATGCCGATCGCAATATAGACTTCGGGAGCGACGATCTTGCCGGTCTGGCCGACCTGATAGTCGTTGGGAACATAGCCTGCGTCGACCGCCGCCCGGCTTGCCCCGACCGCGGCGCCGAGCTTGTCGGCAAGCGGCTCTATCAGTGCCCGGAAATTCTCGCCGTTCTGAAGCGCCCGCCCGCCCGAAACGATGATCTTGGCGCTGGTCAGCTCCGGCCGCTCGCTGCTCGAGACGTCGGCCGACACGAATTTGGAGAGGCCCGTATCCTCGCCGCCCGGCAGCGGCACGATCGCCGCCGCGCCGCCCTCCGCCGCCGCTTTCTCGAACGCGGTGGTGCGGATCGTCAGCACCTTCTTGGCATCGGAGGATTTGACCGTGGCGATCGCATTGCCTGCATAGATCGGGCGGGTGAAGCTGTCCTCGCTCTCCACCGAAAGGACGTCCGATATCTGCATGACGTCGAGCAACGCCGCCACGCGCGGCGCGATGTTCTTGCCGGTGGTGGTCGCCGGGGCGACGAAGGCGTCGTAATCGGCCATCAGGCCGACGACCAGGGGCGCGACATTTTCGGCGATGCCGTGCGCCAGTGCCGGCGAATCGGCGACATGGACCTTGCCGACGCCGGCGATCCTGGCGGCCGCCTGCCCCACCGCCGCGACATCGGCGCCGGCAACCAGCAGATCGGCTTCGCCGAGCCGCGATGCGGCGGTGACCGCCGACAGAGTCGCGTCCTTGACCTGTCCGTTCTCATGCTCGACCAGAACCAGCGCCTTCATTCGACCACTCCCAACGTCTTGAGCTTGTCGATCAGCTCGTCGACCGATGCGACCTTGATGCCGGCCTCGCGCTTCGACGGTTCCTTGACCGAGAGCGTGGCGAGGCGCGGCGCGATGTCGACGCCATAATCTCCCGGGCTCTTTTGCGCCAAGGGCTTGGACTTGGCCTTCATGATGTTGGGAAGGCTCGCATAGCGCGGCTCGTTGAGCCTGAGGTCCGTGGTGATCACTGCCGGCAAGGCGAGCGCGACGGTCTCCAGGCCGCCATCGACCTCGCGCGTGACCGTCGCCGTGCCGCCGTCGACCTCGACCTTCGAGGCGAAGGTGCCCTGCGACCAGCCGAGCAGCGCCGCGAGCATCTGGCCGGTCTGGTTGCAATCGTCGTCGATCGCCTGCTTGCCGAGCACGATCATCCCGGGCGCTTCCTCGTCGGCGATCTTCTTCAATATCTTGGCCACCGCCAGCGGCTCGACGTCCTGCTCGGCGACGACCAGTATCGCGCGGTCGGCGCCCATCGCGAGCGCGGTGCGCAGCGTTTCCTGCGCCTTGGCGGGTCCGATCGACACGGCCACGATTTCGGTCGCGACGCCTTTCTCCTTGAGGCGGATCGCTTCCTCGACGGCAATCTCGTCGAACGGATTCATGCTCATCTTGACGTTGGCGAGATCGACGCCGGTTCCGTCGGGCTTCACCCGCGGCTTCACGTTGTAATCGATCACCCGTTTGATGGGCACGAGCAGTTTCATGGCTTCCCTCTTGCTGCGTCGGCGGACTAAGCCGCCTGTTTCACCTGCATGACGATTTTTCGCGCGGCATCTCCGAGGTCGTTGGCAGCCACGATCGGCAGGCCGGAATCGGCGAGAATCGCCTTGCCCTGCTCGACGTTCGTGCCTTCCAGCCGCACGACCAGCGGCACCGCCAGATTGACCTCGCGCGCCGCGGCGATGATCCCCTCGGCGATGATGTCGCAGCGCATGATGCCGCCGAAGATGTTGACCAAGATCCCCTTGACCGCCGGATCGCTGAGAATGATCTTGAACGCGGCGGTCACCTTTTCCTTGGAGGCGCCGCCGCCGACATCCAGGAAGTTGGCCGGGAAGGCGCCGTTCAGCTTGATGATGTCCATCGTCGCCATCGCCAGGCCCGCGCCGTTCACCATGCAGCCGATGTCGCCGTCGAGCTTGATATAGGCGAGATCGTATTTGGAGGCTTCGATCTCCATCGGATCTTCCTCGCTGAGGTCGCGAAGCGCGCCGAGATCCTTGTGTCGGAACATGGCGTTCGAATCGAAACCGACCTTGGCGTCGAGCACCAGCAGCCGCCCGTCGCCGGTGACCGCCAGCGGGTTGATTTCGATCTGCGACGCGTCGGTGCCGAGGAAGGCTTCATAGAGCCTGGCAAGAAGGTTTTGCGCCTGCTTGGCGAGATCGCCGCTCAGGCCCAGCGCGGTGGCAACCTCGCGGCCATGATAAGGCATGAGGCCGGTGGCGGGATCGATCGTGAAGGTCTGGATCTTGTCCGGCGTCTCATGCGCGACGGCCTCGATGTCCATGCCGCCCTCGGTCGACACGACGATCGCGATCCGGCTCGATGTCCGATCGACGAGCAGGGCCAGATAATATTCCCGGGCTATGTCGACGCCGTCGGTGACGTAAAGCCGCTGGACTTGCTTGCCCTCGGGCCCGGTCTGCACCGTCACCAGGGTCTTGCCGAGCATTTCGGCGGCATGCTCGCGCACCTCGCCGATGCTATGGGCCAGCCGCACGCCGCCTTTGGCATCGGGTCCCAGTTCCTTGAACTTCCCCTTGCCGCGGCCGCCGGCGTGGATTTGGGCCTTAACGACGTAGAGCGGACCGGGCAGCTTGCCGGCTGCGGCGGCCGCCTCGTCGGCGCTCATCGCGGCATGGCCGGCGGGGACGGGCACGCCATATTCGGCGAGCAGTTCCTTGGCCTGATATTCGTGGATATTCATGGACGGGCGCATCCTGCGGCGGGATAATGCGCGCCTTAAGCACAACCTGACGACGATGGGAAGCGGGTCATCCGCGGATCGCGCAGCCAAGGCCGGCCCGGGTGACGACTGCGACGATTTTGGGATCGCCGAGCGCCGCCGATCGGCGGATCAGTTCCTCGATGCTCATCTTGCCGACATCGCGATGCTGCAGTGCGGCCAGCCGGCCGAGACTGCGCAGCTGGTCTTCCGAAAGCCGATCGACCAGCCGCTCGGCCATGCAGCGCGCCTTGGAGTGCGAAAGGCCCATGGCGACCAGCTTGGCCTCGATGCGCGATTGGTAGGTCGAGGCGCAAGCCGAGAGGCTGAGCACGACGGAAAGCAAAAGGACACGCATCATCGACCACTACTCCGCAGCGGCAATCAAAGAACTTTCTAGCCTCGTTCCGGTTCAATCTGAACCGGAACGAGGCTAGAGCAGGATGCGAAAAAGCGGGAACATTGATCAGGTGCTCGGTGCGGGGCACGGAGCACCTGATCAATTTTCGCAAAAAATCCTGCGACAACAAATGTTCCTAAAGCGGGAGGCGATTCAATCCGATCGCATCCCGCTGTATGGCCCGAAGTGTGGACTCGTCCTTGCCGCACGGCAAGAGCGGTGCGAGCGATCAGCGCGGGGGCTTGGCGGCCTTGACGCTGGACAGCCGCATGCGATCGACCATCGTCAGCTTCGCGGCGTAGAATCGCGCGATCACGTCGGCATCGAGATGATAGAAGCTCTCGATGATATTGCGCCGCTCCCGGACCGGCGCTTCGAACAGGGTCGCGTTGAAGCTGCGGTAGAATTCGCGCTTCCGCCACAATTGGGTCACCTCCGCCTCGAACAGGTCGTGAAGCGCCGATCCCTCGAAGGCGCGCTGCTCGGTGAGCATGATCGCGGTATGGACCGCGTCGGCCAGCGAATAGCCGGTCGAAGGGTGGAAAAAGCCGCCGCGCAGTCCAAGCTTGGCGACGCGCGCGCCGCCGCCGCGCCAGAAGGCATGGACATCGTCGCTGAGCGCGATCGGAAGCACGCCCGATTCTTCGCGTTCGAGCGTGCCGTCCTTCCAGCCGCGCAGCGCGAGATAGGATTCGATACGCTTGCCGATCGCGGCGCGGTCGAGCTCGGGCGTGTCGGTGAAACAGGTGTCCTCCACCATCAGCCGGGTTTCGGACATCGGCAATAAGTAGGCGAAACGGAAGCCCTGCAGCTGATCGACGGTCGCATCGATCAGGACCGGCTGGTCGACGCGATGGGGACGTTTGAAGCTATATTCGCGGCCGATGAACTTGCGCCAGCCGAGCGCCAACATCGACAGATTGGCGGCGCCGCGCGCGTCGATCGCTCCGTCGGCGCGGATCACCTCGCCGCCGGGCAGCACCAGCTCGTTCGCGCGCACCGCCACGACCCGCGTGCCGAGCCGATATTGCTCGGGACGGAGCGCCGCGCGCACCGCCGCATCGAGCCGCGCCGATCTGAGGCTGTGATACCCCATCCGAAGCTTGCGGCTATATTCGGGGAACGAGACATAGAGGCCGGGCCAGCTGTGCGAGATCAGGGGATCGACCAGCCAGCGATGCTCCTCCTCTATTTCGCAGTCCAGGAACGACCAGACGTGATCGCCGCCGAAGCGGTCGCTCTCCTCGACCAGCAGGAGCGGAACGTCGGGGCGCAGCTTGGCCATGGCGAGGGCGGCCAGGCTGCCGGCCAGGCCCCCACCTGCGATCAACAGTCCGTCCCTCTTCGCCCTGGGCATATACGGCCTTGTACATCAGGCGCTTAGGCCGCTGCTACGTGCTTGTCGCCGTCGCTGCGATCAGGCTCATTATGGGACTGTTTCGGGCAATCGCCTTCACGCCGCTTCGACGATTTCGTCGGCGGCGACCGTCGTTTCGATCCATCCTCCGCCAAGCAGCCGGTCGCCATCGTAGAGGACCGCGGCCTGGCCGGGCGCCACGCCATATTCGGGATTCTCGAACTGTACCGTCGTCCCGTCGAAGCGCGCCGGAGCGGGGCGCGCCATCGAGCGCACCTTGGCCCAGAGGCGCGTGGGCCGTTCTCCCCCGATCCAGTTGACGTCCTCCAGCCGCGCCGCGCGGACCGCCAGCGCCGACCGCGGTCCGACCACAACGCGGGCGTTTTCGGGCTCCAGCCGAAGCACATAGAGCGGCTCGGGCTGGCCGCCGATGTCGAGGCCGCGTCGCTGCCCGACGGTGAAATGGATCAGGCCCTTGTGCCGGCCCAGCACCTGCCCGCGGTGGTCGACGATTTCTCCCCCGGCCAATGTTTCGGGACGCAGCCTGGCAACCACCGACGCATAATCGCCATCCGGAACGAAGCAGATGTCCTGGCTGTCCGGCTTGCCGGCGACGGTGAGCGCGAGTTCGCGGGCGATGTCGCGGACCGCCGCCTTGGGCAGATCGCCGAGCGGAAAGCGCAGATATTCGAGCTGCCTGCGCGTGGTCGCGAACAGGAAATAACTCTGGTCGCGCGCCGGATCGGCGGCCCGGTGCAATTCCGCTCCGTCGCGGGCGGCCACCCGCCGGACATAATGGCCGGTGGCGAGGCAATCGGCATCGAGATCGCGTGCCAGGCCGAGCAGATCGGTGAACTTCACGCCCTGGTTGCAGGCGATGCAGGGGATCGGCGTGCGCCCGCGCGCATATTCATCGGCGAAGCGCTCGATCACGCTCTCGCGGAAGCGGCTCTCATAGTCGAAGACATGGTGGGCGATGCCGAGCCGCGCCGCCACCGCCCGCGCGTCCTGGATGTCGCGGCCGGCGCAGCAGCTCTTCGCCCGGGCGACCGCGCCGTTCTGGTCGTAGAGCTGGAGCGTGACGCCGATCGTCTCGGCCCCGCTCCGCGCGGCGAGCGCGGCCACGACCGAGGAATCGACGCCGCCCGACATGGCGACGACGATCCTTCTGCCCTTCATGGAGCCGTCCAGCTGGAAATCCGCGTCCATCGGCGGGCTAGATAGGCGCTCTTCCCCGCCGCGCCCACCCCCG